>CAZWRK010000003.1:0-82577 GCA_964635875.1 uncultured Aquaspirillum sp. | reverse complement strand
CGCTGGCGGCTGAAGCGATGGGTATCATCGCTCCGCGTCTGAAAGAACTAAAACCTCTTACAAAGCTTTGCAACGAAGTACTTGACTCCGAGTATATTCCGTACATGAAGGAAAAAGCCAAACGAGCTTTTCCAGTCTTGTCGGAGTGGATTGTCAGTCATGAGTACGACAAATCAGCCGCAAGTAAAGAAGCAGCGCTGGGCGTTAAGCTCAAAAAGAAAGCAGCTGCTTTAGACAAGTTGGACAAATCCAAAAAGGGAGCCAAACTAGCAAATGAAAAAACCAGTAAAAATAGTTCAGGCAAAAAAGCCAAAAAAGCTAAGGCTAAAGCTAAAGCCAGCAAGCGATGATCCTGCGGTAACCGTAAAGACCGTTCAGGCTGAGTTAATTACAAAGCCCACCAGGCTACAAGCTGGTATAGCCTTTGGCGCCTATACCTCGACTATGTTTAAGCGAAATTGGCGCGATCATAGCCAACGTTCGCTTAATTGCATACTGCGTATTATCGGCGGCAGCGTGTGCCTCGTGTTATTGCCGTTCACGTTAACGTCGGCATTAATAAGCACTTGCATTGATGGCATCAAATATGCTAGAAATAAAGCTACAGCCGGGTTAACTGCTAAACGTGTAGCAGCGACGCCGGTTGATATGACAGAGGAACACAATCATGATTTCGTCAACAGCCGAGCAACAGCAAATAGCCCAACCGGCAGCGGCAGCGCCGTCGCCGTTTCGAGTGGTAAACGTAGTACCTGACGCCAACAATAAAGTGGCTACAGTGACTATTGCGTTATCCACGCCAACGTCTTCGCCGGACGTTGCATTCTTGCGTCTCAAGAGTTTTGACGCCAAGAAAATCGCAATTGCTGAAGCCAGCAAGAAAGGTATTCCGGCGCCGGGCGTGCAGCAGGCCGGTAATCCTTATCCGGTCGATAAAGACGGTAACCGCATGATTAAGATGGCTGCGGATTCCGTCATTCATTCGTGGCAGGCAGATATTGTTATTGCGGCGAGTGTGACCTGATGCAAAGATCGCCTATTAGCCAAGAGACAACTAAGCGTCGTGACGTAAGTTATATTCAAAAGTTACTTACCTCGAAAGAAGCTTTCGTCACGACGTTAGTAGTAATCTGTTTCGACCTGTTTGCTGCTAATGTTTCCGGGCCGGACTCGTTTTTAGGCGATGAAGATAATCCACCCTGGACTCCAGAAACATTAGCGCACAACCTTGGTGTAGCGTACAAAGTAGATGTACCGGATTACAACATCCACAAGATAATGGCTGGTGTGTCCGTACTAACATCTGATGACTTTTTCCGTAACACGAGAAAGTTTAATTGGCTATGTAACGTCTACGCCGGTGATGAAAGCGGATTTGATCCTACGGTCTACGATCCTGCTACTTGCGGCGAAATGGCCTGGGCTATAACTGAGGTAATGCTCTTACGAGAATTGCCTGATGACTACGGCCCAAATCCATTTAGCGATGAAATCTGCAAATACATGGGATTCATGCTAGACTTTGAAGGCATTGTTAATCCGCCAACAGTGCTGCAACTTGGGTTACGACGATCGAACACGGAAGACCCGCTTGCAGTATGGGCTGACGACCCGGAAATGTATCAGGCTGCGTACCAGCAGCAGTTGGGAACTTCACAGTCGATTAAAGATATAATCGTAGAGAATATGTCCCAGCTACTAGCGCAACTTGAGGCGGTGCCTTTAATGCACGGGTCTACGAAAAATATCGCAGACAAAATTATCAGTTCCCCGTTGCATGTCTAAAACGAGTCCCAGCGAAGGCCCGGCAATTGCCGGGCCTTTTTTATTGCCCTGGAGTAACGTCAATGTCTGATGAATCAGAGAAGCGCTTAACAGTTATCTACGATTCCACCATGACGCTTGATGACGTTGCAAGTACGTTACATAGCCTAGCCAAGCAAGATAAGACTAGAATAGTAAAACGCAAAACAAAACAAATACCGGCGTACGACCAAGAGACAGTTATCTTTCGCATGACGCATTCATTATTTTACGGCGTCAAGGTAACTGTAAATTGTGTTGTAGACCGCGCCGGTGGTTTAGTTCTGCGTATGACGCAGAAGCCGCATGTAATTGACAAGAAACTTGACTTCAACAGTTTAGGAAGTTGCGATGGCTACTAAGGTTCCAGTTCGTCCCGAAGCCGTAGAGAAAAGACTTGCTCGCTGGGTGCTTCAGACTATCAGTTGTCGTGTTTACGCTGTGCGCGAGTCATTTGCAAACCATAGGTTTTTGCCAAATGCGCTAGGCGAATCAGCTAATGCTGAAATAGCGAAGCGTTATAACTGTGCTTTTTCCTACGACACCATTCTTGGCGATATTGTAGCCAATGTTGTTGGTGACGACGCCTCGCGCCAGCTAGAGAGACTAAGTGAACTGGCAGTAGAAGTAGGCTGGTCGGACGCAACCCGTCATGCTTTTGTGTACGATAGTGATGCATTGCTAGACAAAGAATTTAAAGCGAAGTATAACTTTGCAACTGAGCAAGTAGATTACGCTAGACTGGCTACGCTGCGAGTACGGGCTGAGATTTTCACCAACGATGATCTGGCTGCTAAGCGGTATGGCAAGTTAAACAGCAATGTGTATCTAGAGTCACAGTTGCTAAACCGACGCACAGTAGATGCGTGCCCTGCTGATTTCTTTGTTGGAGATGCACCTGGTTACTTTACTACTAGCCTCACCTGGGCTAACAGAGTGACCGTAGCAACCCCAGCCGAAAACGTCTATGCATACATTGGTGAAATGGTACTTACTGGCTATGCGCCAGTTCATAACGGCGAGTGTGCGCTAGGTGTCGTCGGCGGCATCCCGTTGCGCGCAGCGTTTTCGCGGCAACCGGCGTCACAAAACGACTAACCAAGTGCAAATAAAAAAGCCGCAGGGTATATCCCTGCGGCTTGCTGAGTTTTAGCTATTTGCTACAGTCCAATTGCCTGAGTAATTGCCGTTAGGTCTTTGCGTAGTTGATCGTTAAAGTCAGCTGCCGTCTTTTCTAGCGGCGATGCGCCAGCCATCTCCATCAGCCGATCAAGTTGTCTTGCGTCAGGCAAAGGCAGTGTTACAGCAATCTCTGCCATCTTTGTCGGGTTAACAAAAATGCCCGATCTGACGCTGTCAGCAAACTCCTCGCCAAAAGCTTCTTTCACAGATGCTAAGCTGAGCAGCTTGAAATCATTTTTGTCGTACGCGCTGCCTGACAGCAACGCGCAGCAGTTGTTAACCATATCTTCAGCTTGCTTTATTGACAGCCCAAACAGAGAATCTTCTGGACTATTGAGTCGGCTAGTGTAAGGCTCATCAGGTAAAAAGCGTCGATCAAACTTCTCCAGTACATCAGCAATTTTGATTGCTAGCTCATCCTCGACTGCCCGGTATGGGTGACTCTTAATAAAATCACGAGTATGCAGCATAGCCGTCTTAATTTCAGCTGGAGCATTATTCGCAAGTCTTACACGATACTCGATTTGTTCGGCAACCTTAGAAGGCAGTTGAATACCGACCGCAGCAGCCTTAGTCAAATGCGACTCTTGCTCGCTAGGCAGCTTTATTTTAAAGGCAGCAGCCTTGCCGAGTATCTGGCGAGCCATTCCCACCCGCAGCGGAAACTCGTAAACATCGCGCAGCGTATTGTCGTTACGAACAAACCAGCTAGCTGCTTCCTTAACCTCAGAAGGATTGCGCAAAGGATAGTGCCGTTTCTTTTCTCCGTTAATTACAGTAACTAGTGCAAAATCACTGTCGTTTAATCCGCCTTCTTTTGCCATAATTTCTGAACGACGTTTGGCGATTTCTGCCATCGCTTTTTTGACGTTCCAAATATCGCCAAAGTGGCTAAAGCGCTGCTCCACTAATTGTCGGTCTTCTTGGTTGACATGTCCTGCCTTTTCCAAGTAAAACATGTAAGACACAAGCGTAGCTTCCGGCGAATTACACGGAAATTGTCTCGGAGTACCGACGTATGCAAAGTCAGTGTCCGGTATGTCAGTGCGACTGACATTTGTGTAACTAGCTGATTTAACCGAGCTAGGAAGTGGGTACAGTTGCAGATACTGTGTAAGTCTGAACGCAC
This sequence comes from uncultured Aquaspirillum sp., assembly GCA_964635875.1. Lineage (GTDB taxonomy): Bacteria > Pseudomonadota > Gammaproteobacteria > Burkholderiales > Aquaspirillaceae > CAZWRK01. The sequence goes on along the minus strand of CAZWRK010000003.1, from coordinate 78,463 downwards.
CATCTTTTGCCGCTTGATCGAGACGATCCATAAATGCAACCTCAAATTGATTCGATTAAACTGACAGATTGGACAGCTTTACTATCAGCGCTAAATGTGCAAATTCATACCAGGGCGCTGCCTGCCAGAGTAATTTGCCCTTTATGCCATCGCGCTCAGCTATCAATTTTCCAACATTTCACACTAGATAGTCAATGGCATAGCTGCGAATTTTGTCAACAATCGGGCGATCTTTTTGAGCTAGCCGCAAAAGTATGGCGGACCTCACTAAAGATGGCGATAATTCGCTGTCGCCAATTAGGCTTATTGGCGGCTAATACGCTCACTCACGAGAATTTGTCACAGTATGTCGAGCGTAAGAAATTAAGAGCTAAAGCAAATAATGTATGGCAAGCCGCACAGTCCGGTCAGCTATATCACGGTAGCGGGCAACAGCTATTACGACAAGCAAATTGGAAGGCCAGTCCGACAACAGGCTGGAAAGAGGATGGCATTGGTAATATACTTGGCTGTCTAGACGCCAAGCAATTCCAAGAGATATTAAGTGGTACAGCGGAAGATAGGGCCAACCGACTGCAAATCAAAGGCAATGTAGTATTTAATCCGACAACTGGCAAACTACTACCCGGTACAAAATGGAATAAAGTACTGCTAGTGCCATACTACGACGTACCCAATCGGATTGTTGGCTTTCAAGTTCACGGTAGATCAATGCAGCTAGATAAAGATAAGCTGTACTGCTGCGCCGACAAGCTATCCAATAAAAATAGAGAAGCCGGTATACAACTGCATACCTCACTGCTGTCATACACCGACGATATGCTGGGTATGTCCGATGTTAACTGGTACATGCGGCTTCAGTCGAAACACCTAGACAATAATCCAGCGCCACTGCCGCTGTTCAACTGGTTGGATAATGGCATTTGCAAAACAAGGTCGAGCTGGCCCATGCTGCGGTCACAAAGACTAGTATTATGGACAGAGCGGCTTAATGTGTCGACGCTTGCTGAGGCTATACGCCAAAGTGCTGAGATTACAGTTTGCCCGCAGAGCGACATATCGCCACAAGGCTTAGCCAAGTTTTTCTCTTCGCTAAGTCCATCAGACTTTGTGCATATGGCGCTAGAGAAAGCCAAAGAGTGGCCTGAACTTTTGCGTAAGGTAGCGAGAAACGATCAGCAGCAACTTGAAGAGCTAGTAGTTGGATTATCAGATAGTCCATCGGAGTTGCAGTTAGTGCTGTCGGTATGCGATACTGCCACAACAAATCAAATCAAAAAATTACTTTACGCTGCTAAGCCTCACAGAACAGTTGTGTTCGGCAACAAGACATTTGAGCAGCGTAAAGATGGCCTATACTTGCTGAGTGGAACAAACAAAACTAAGCCAACCAGAGTGTTCAATGGTAGGCTCAAGTTGAATAGACTAGTCTGGTATCCTGACGCAAAAGAAGCAGACTACATTGGTCAGCTACATGCTGGCGATAGATACTCAGAGTTTGTTATCGACAAGCAAACATTGCTGACAGACATGATAGGATGGCTAGAAGAAACATCACTGTCTGCGGGACTACCCTTGGTTACTTGCAGTAACAAATGGGCTAAGCACTTGCACGATATTGCTGTACTATTTCATCGGCCTGTTACGGAGCTAGGTTACGAAAAAGCCGGATGGTCCGACAATGAATCCTCTTTCATCCTACCGGCAGGTAAGATAGACTGCGCTGGTAGGTTCACCGCGCATAATACGTTCAGAAAAACTATTTCGACGCCAGGAGACTTAAGCCGAACTAGAACTGACAAAGTATCGTACCTTCATAAGCTGGCTCCACCGTTAGCTGAGAATCAAGTTTTTTGGGCCATCTACTTTGAGATGCTCAAACAAATACTGTCACCAGCGTACAACGAGACGCCGCGAAGTATTTTGTTTGTTACAGAATCTGTGCACATGCTAAAAGCAGCCTGTCGTGCACTAGCTGTACCGCAGATTAACCCAATTGACTATCCAATCGAAGTGCACAACTGGCCGACATTTATTGATGGTTATGTTCGGTACCAAGCTGTAAACCCACAAAAAGTAAATGAAAACGTATTGTTTGTCTCCGCCGTTAGCTGGCCGCAAGCATTAGGCTACTGGTTAGACAAACCTGTAAAGCTATTTACAGTTAGACGTCCTTCTAGACTACCAGACGTTGACTTTGACAACGTACAATGGGTTGCGCTTGAGTATTTAAAACATGCCTGCAAACACAAGCTGTTCGATACAGCCGAGGTGGCTAGTACGTTCACTGAGTTTGTTGAAGCACAATATGGTGTAAAAATAGAGTACTCAGATAGCTGGCTATACGAGTACGGTCATAACGGAATAACACCAATAATTGGAAGATTAGTTGCATGGACTTTAGCCACTGGCTATACTTCCATGTTGCCTAAAGATAGCCGAGTACGTGATAATAGAAGTCAGGAAGTAATTAGGTACTCTGACAGTTTAGTCTACATACCAAAGACACTTGTTAGAAAATGTCTAGTAGACGAAGGTTGGAGCAGCCCTAATATAGACGCAGTAGGAAATGCGTTACTTAGTGAAGGCATAGCCAAAGGTGAAGAATGGGTGAACGGCAAAATCTGCTGGTGCTTACCCGATGACTGGCTATGTAGATTCTCTAACGAAGAACGGAATAAGGAGCAGGGGTATGTCGCAGTCGGATAACTGGCTACACGATACGAGAGACTTTCTATTTTCAGAAGGTTTTATCTCCTGCTTGAATGGCAATAATCTTTTTCAGGATCAAGCTATGATCGACACAGACATGCTGGATTTGTGTGACGCGCTGTACGAAAATGACGACTATCGCCCAGTCATGATCGATGAAGAAGAACCTGACAGCGAAACCGCCGACGAGTTCGATGACGAGGATGATTGGGAAGAAATCGAAGAGGAAGATGACGACCTCGAACTAGAAGAGTTTGAGGATGAAGATGACGAAGATTTTGATGACGACTTCGATGACGAAGACGATGACTTCGTTGAGGAAGAAGATGACAACTTCGACGACGATGAAGAAGATGACGACGTCGAAGATGCCGAATAACTCTAAGCACAACCCGGCTTAGTAGTGATACATTAGATGACGGCGCGCTAATCAAGGAGCGCGACGAGTATGACAGTAGTGGTTTTCAGTGAAACTGTTTTCAAAGGAATTAAATCATGGCTACGACTCACAAGCTGGTTTCCGAAAAGAAGCGCCTCGACAACTCGAAGTTCCCTTACAAGTTGTCGATGCGTATGTCGGAAAGCGCTTACAACAGCTTCAACAACTGGTACCTCAGCAACCGACTGGAATCGTTGGCTCACGCTTTCCGCGCTATTCTTGATGTGCTGCCCAGCGGTCACACCCCGCTGACACTTGTGCAAATCAAGAAAGTCGCCGATGCTGCTAACAGCGTTCGCGCTACAAACGAAAATCCGACTGTGCGCTGGAATCCTAATACCAGCCTCAAGAAGGTTTTGCGGTTGCGTCCGCAGGTCAGCGAAGCCCAACATCTGAAGTTAACCGCTGTCTTTACGCAGATGGCCGACCACTGCAAAACCGAAAATCAAGCTCCGCTTAGCGACGGCGCTATTGCTTACGGTTTGATGATTGTGTTCGGAGAAACGGCGGTTAATGCGCTTAAGCAAGCACAACCGGCTGCCGGTGAAGCAGTCAGCACGCCGCAAGCTAAAAAGCCTGCGGCTCGCCGACCTGCTAGCACCACCGCTCACTAGTTATAAGTTATCCCATGTTGGGTAGTCGCTGTCATCAGCCCACGTAGGCTGGCTAGGCGAAAGTTGCTCTAACAAATCTTCTGATATACCGTATCGGTCGGCCTCAGACACGTTGGGCCACGCTTTATAGTGCTCCCAGAAGAATGCAGTACCCATGTTAACCGTATGCGCGAAGTCGTCAGAGTGCCCTTGATCCCTGATGATTGTGTAAATATCGCGACCCATGCGGGAGTCAATTTTGTCTTCGATCAGAGCCAAAAAGTCTTCTATCACGCCAGGGTTTTCCGGTCCGTAATTGTCATACTCAAAAAACCGGATGTTTTTGCGGCGAATAGCAGCGCACGTTAGCAAAAGACTTCTAGCCTTGTCTAAGCGGAAGTGTTCTCGTGCGTTGTTCTCAGATAGAGGTACAAACTTAATAATGTTCTGACTCATTGACGGCACGTACCACATTGGGATAACACGATGTAACGGGTAACCGGCATTTATCGCGATTTGCTCGCGGTATCTGCCGGCCCCGTTAAAGTCGTGCACAAAATAACGTGGTTTAAACTTGTTAATAAACTCGCAAAGCAAACGACCTTCTCTGTCTTGGTCGTGCGGCGTTAATGACCTATGCGAGTAAATGACGTCGATACTACCGTCACTCTTCCACCCCATCACAGTATACACGGTCCAGCTGACTACCTGTTTGCCACCGTGAGTACCGCCGCCACCCCAGTCTGCAACTAGAATGACTAGTTCGTAGTTCTTAAGCTGCTGCATAGCTTCATTGATGTCGTTTTTCCACGGCAATATTGCAGCTGCTCGAAGCTCCGTCTCGCTAACCAGTTTAGAACTTGCGTCGTAAGATACACCGCAAACTTCGTTGTAAAAAACGTTAACGCCGGTGTTGAACTTACCCTCACGCTTCATCAACAGCGTAGCCCATTTATCTGGGTCGCCATAGTGCATAGGCATAATGATCTGCGGAATGTGGTAACCCGCAAACTCGTCTATTAAATGACCATGCTTATGCACCCATCTACCTTTAGACGGGTCGACTGGAAACTGGCATCTAGCGCAAATGACGCCGGGATTCTTTACGCTAATATCTGATCGCCACGGGCCTATCATGGCGTCTAAGTCTAACTCAAGTGTAGCGTAGTTCTCTTTCTTGCAGTTAAAGCACGGAACCATCCACTCGGCTTGTGACGATTGCTCAAACAATCGCTGGAGTGTGTTGTTTCGTGTCTTTGGCGTGCCAGCATACTGATGCAAACCCCACATTGAGCCTGACAGTGTTTCTTGCACAATAGGCAGGAACGTAGAGTCGAAGTCCTGTACTTCGTCAATAGATAGGCGGTCAGCGTTGATACCGCGCGTACGGTCAGCATCCATAAAAGCGTACGAGAAATACATCGTACTGCAATTACGAAAAGACCGTTGCAAAACGCTAGCGCTGTGCTTAGACGTAGTCCATAACTTACGAAAAGGCGACTGCTCAATAAAGCCTTTAACGTAGTTGTTACTAAAACGCCGCACCATTTCGTAAAGCGGTGTAAGGTACAGCGTGTTGAAGTAAGGAATACCGTTTGAAGTCAAAATACCTTGCGCAGCAAGCGAGGTCGATTTCGCAACCTGTCGTCCTGAAATAAGAACGACCTTTTTAGGCATAACCGTTTTATAAAACGGCTCGAATGGAAAATGTCGGTCAAGCGAAAATGGCTTACCTTTAAGTTGGAGCATGGACTTCAGTAGCGGCACTAGTGTAGGTAGACCATTTGTATTTATCTGGTCTACAACTGCCATAAAATCTTTGCCGCGACCATCACGCTCTAGTTTCGTCTTTAAAGCCTTCAGGGCTTTTCGTGCGTCTTCCGTATCGTTAATAGGCATTTGTAATTATCCTTCTCGATAGTTGTTTGCGCTAAAACTAAGTACAATATAGTACCACCGTAACTAAGCAAACACAATGGAGAAGCTAAAATGTTCCACACGTTACGCGGGACGGAATTTCTAAAACGTATTGGCGTCTTAGACGCTCATTTACAGCCACAACCGGCCATAGAGCCGGATAGCTGGCTAGTACATGACCTTAAATTAAGTACACCGCTGCCACTTCCAGATACGCAATACGGTCTAGACGGCGACCCGCCGCCAGATCGAGCTTACACAGAGGAGTGGCCACCTAAAGGTGAATAAATGAAATTAATCCTTAAGCTACTTCGCATAGGTAAGAGCACCGGACCCTTGTTACTTACAGTTGGAGTAATTCTGTCTGTAGTAGCTTCGATAGTGTATTTTAATCCAGTCTTTATGCTGCCGTTTTTCGTCAAAGTAACTCGTGACGCATATTACGGTGCTGTTGAGAAAAAACTAACTGGATTGCTCTAATGCATACGCTAAAAGCCGGTGTTGTCTGTGCGGTTATAGCTCTTGGATTTTGTGGAGAGTGGTGCGCGCTATTCGTACTGCTATCGCTAATAGGAGTTGCAGCGTATGCTGCTAATACCAAACCTAACGTTTCTAAACATACTCATACTGTCGATAACCGGGGTAGCAGTACTTCGGATTTGGTTACACGGTCGCATAATGGAGGATATGCGAGAGCAACTAAAACTGCTAGACGAAAGTCGTCTACTCGGACTCGGCGAAAAAGTCGCTGAGCTATCTCAGTGCCCGCACTGTTTGTCAGTGCATATTGGTTGGCTATTGGCTATGCTACAAATGGTTTACGTCGTAGCAACAAAATACAGTTTGCTACAACTCGTAAATCAACTAGGCTATCTGCCTACTTTGCCGCTATTGCTTGCAGCGTCAGAGATTGCAATAGTAGGACTGGCAATCAGTCTGTGCATTGAGCTGCTGTACAAAGCTACTCAGCTAGTTTTAATGGCGTTGGACGACATGATTGACTCGTTCGATCAAGTAGCTAACTTCCAGGAGACAGAACAAGATGAATGAGTCAGAGCAGGAGTTAGAGCATCTAGCCGAAGTTAACCGCGAAAAGTTTTTATGGCAGGTACTAGCAACACTACTAGATGAACTAGATGCAGCCAGTATTCTTATCGGGGTTATACCTCTGGACTCAACCAAAAGTCCTACAGGTATTGTCGGTGTACGCGGCGCCGGTGATGTGCGAAATCCAGAAAATGTTGTTACGTTAAACGCGGCACACCGACAAGAGTTAATTGGTCTATCGCAACTGACAGTCGGGTTACAGAATCAGTTTTTTGTCATGTTGAAAAACAACAGCGAAAAACTGCTGGCAGAGCTGGTGATAGAGAATCGAAAGCAGCAACTAGCCAGTATACACGCACAGCAGAAAGCTGAGTTAGAAGCAAAGCAACAAGCACATGAGCAAACGTGTACTGGGCAAGAAGCCAGCAGCAACGCTAAAGATAATGCCAAAGACCACTGAAGACATCACGACGTTTCTCAGCTTTCGTCGGTTTTTCAAGATCGACAAGAATTGGGATGCGATACTTTCGACAGATGGCTCGGGTACAACCTATGATAAGACCGTAGGTTGGGCTGGTACGTTATTTCTAAAGTCAGAGCAAGACCCAATGCCTATAGGCGGCTGCCTAACCGGCGGCACAAATAACGTAGCCGAGCTAATGGCAGTGTTTCAAGCCGCTATGTTTCTTGCCAACAATGATTACGGTGTCAAAGAGCTAGGCTTTAACCTATACGTAATCAGCGACAGTACCTACGTTGTTAATGGCTTAAAGAAACTAAGCGACTCTGCCGAAGATGGTGGTACTGTATGGGCGACTGGTCAAAGTACAAACCTGCCAATCTGGCTAGGACTACTAGGCTGCCGACGGCAAGGCATAATTTTTCACCCACGGCATATTGGTCGTAATCAGCTACCGTCGAGCGTGTTTAGCCACAACACAGCAAACATGCTCCGTAAGATGATAGCCAATAAATTTCCAGCCGAACTCCCAACTGATTGGAACGAGTGACATGGGCCTAGAGTCGACTGATAACATCGCGCTAACAACTCGGCTAGCAAATCTAGAGTTGTCAGTAGAAGCGCTAGACAAAGAGTGCCGTCAGCTAAAATCCACAGCAGCTGTTCAAGCTGACAAGCTAAATGAACTAGCCAACATGTGTGTGGAAGTCATGGCTAAAAACAAGGAGCTTAGTTGCAGGCTGGCGGCAATGGTGACGAGCATCGCAAAACTTACGGCCACATGCCAGTACCTAGACAATGCGACCAAGATGAGCCCGCACGGGCCTAAAGCCGTAAATTATTCGAGACGAAAAAGGCACTAACAAACTGATGGATGTAGAAGACGCAATTCACAAACTCAAGTCTCTCATAGAAACTACAGATAAGCTCTTAACTGCCAAAGTTAAGTCAGAGCAGTTTAATCGTATGAAACTGCAAGAGACTAGAGGTACGCTAGTATCGTTACTCAATAGCGTTGAAAGCACGATGCGCTTCTCGACCAAACAAGTGCGCTATCTAGCCAGCATTCAGCGGTTCGTAACCGAGCAAAGAACAATAGCGTCGGAATCAAAAAAGAAATCCGCTAAGAAAAATGCTACGAGGCCAGAATGAGCAATGAATTTGGTGACGTTCGAGTAGTTAATGGTAACAAGCCGCAACCAGCATTGCCGTCAGGTGTACTACTACTCAACTTCTTAAAGCAGCAAATCGGCTTCTCAAAAAAAGCTGCTACGTGCGGCAACTGCCGACACTGGGAACATACGCGATCCAATAGCCTAGTCGGACGCTGCACGCTAATTCAAGCGTTGCCATTTAAATCCGAGGCTTCTAGTTCTTGCCGCAAACACGCGTCAGTTGCAACAGAAACTGAGGTCGATACAAACGAGCAGCGCGTATTTAAAGAACTACTCGTTGCTGCCGAGCTAGATCAAAGCATCGACGTAGGAGTAGTGCTGTCTATTCTTGTAGAATCGCACCGCGACAAGCTGATTGACGCGGTAAAGACGATCCAGCTAAACACTGAAACAATGTCACAACAGGAAACAGTCAATGCCGACGAAGACCAAAAAGACAGCAGCGCTTCCGCCGATGCGAGCCAAGAAATTGTCGCTGACGGTAACGCTTAAAGATATTGCCAAGCTGCGAGATACCAAGTTTGACCATACTACCCACCCAGGCATCCCCGAGGGTGGGTTTATACGTTTTTGCGACGTACTTGGCAGCGATAAATCAATCGCCGATACTGCGCGACTCACGGCAGGTAAGTTAGACCTTACTGAATATACTAGCGGTAAGCGCAAGCCGGAAGATGACGTCAAGTTGTTGCGACATCTAATGCGGCATGTTCACACTTCACCTTTTGAGTTTGGCGAAGTCGTGGTCAAAATGCGCGTGCCAATGGATACTTGGCGGCAGATGGTGCGACATCGCACATTTAATGTTAACGAGTATTCGACTCGTTACTCGCCAGCTATTGACGACACCAGCGAAGTGCCAGCAGGGGAGTGGCGGCAGCAAGCTGCCAGTAATCGACAAGGTAGCGCCGGGTTTTTAGACAAGTGGCCCGAAGAGCTTTTAAATGAGTTTCAGCGCTATCTTGAAGATGACCGCGATGACGGCGGCCCAGTACTAGAACTACAGTTCCCGGAGTACTTGACTAATATATTTATCGAGAGGCTGAGACATAACCTCACTATTAGTCCCCGGTATTTACAAGCTGCCTTAGCTAGAGAAGACGCTAGCCCGCCAGATTCGCCCTTTCGCGGCTGCACTTTCTTTGGCTCTGAGCTTATTGAAGGCACTGATGCACAAATTGTGTATTCGCTTTGGAAAAGCTTTTTGGAAACCAAAGGCTTACCAGTGGAGTCTGGTGCTACTCACGATTACTCGGTGCTGCAAGACTGCTTATCATCACTGGAGTTAAGCCATCACAAGCAGTCTCGTGCCTTCTACAATTTTTTGCTGCAAGCTAATGTTGCGAGAGAACAAGCTCGCCGCGATTTGCCGCTATCGACATTTACAGAAGTGGTCTGGAAGGCAGATGTTCACAACATCTTCCATTTTCTGAAATTGCGTTTAGCGCCAGAAGCACAATTAGAAGTCAGGGCTTATGCCCAGGCTTTTGCAGAAATTGTGAAAACGCTTTTTCCGTTTGCGTATGCAGCGTTTGAAGATTACCGGTTGTACGCTGTAACTCTCAGCAGAATGGAATTTGATAATCTGCTGGAAACGCTTGCAGGCTTGCTTGCAAAAAATAAAGTTGCAGTCGAATCTGCGCAAACCGAAGCTGGTGGTAATCCAAGAGAGTTCTTGCAGAAAATGCTTGTGCCAGAAACGAATACTATTTCCGGCAGAGAGCTTAACGAGTACCTCGATAAGTTTAAGCCACTTTTAGCAAGACTAAGTATTTCGTAGTCTGTTCGGTGAAAAGAGGCGAGTCGCTTGCGACTCGCCGATAGCTTGCGATATTGGTGCTACGCGGTGCGAGCGCAGCGAGCACCGCAACGCAACCATTATCGCATAACATCGTAGAGTTTACGATACGTAGTTTCAACTTTCTTTACTCTTGTTTTTGATTAGTCTCTTGTTAAAGCAAACAACCTATGGTTGTTTGTTTTAAGAAGTATCACCTAACTCGGGTACTCACCTAACTCGACCACTCTCCTAACTCGGGTACTCTCCTAACTCGGGCACTCACCTAACTCTAGGGGTAAAAATGGATGTAATTAAGGTTCCAGTGAAAACAACAGAAGCGTGGCTTCGTGTTGTGGAAACCGATAAAGCAGATTCAGCTACGTCGATGCAGATGTATAATCGCGCGGCGGTGCTTATGCTCAGCTACCTGGTTCAAACTGTGCAAAAAATTGGCCGCAACCAACTCTGCCCATGCCAAAGCAACAAAAAGTTCAAAAACTGCTGTTTAAAGTCAATAAACCGGCGGTCAATGCCGGTACCAAAGCAGGACTAGTTGCAGCAGATTTCTCTGCGGAAACAATTAAAGACGTAGTTGCGTTTGCAAAAAGCAAAATCATTGGTTGGGTTGCCAATGAACTTAAGCCGCTGCAAATAACGCAAGTTACATTAGATACTTCTAAAACTAGTCCGTTTCACGACGTACTAGTCTTAGCAGTAGAGGATACGACTAAGAAAAATTCTAGCGTATCTTTCAAGTGCCACGTCGATATTGGCAGCCAGTTAGATACGGCTAAAGCAAACGGTAAGCCAAAGATACTGTGGTTTAATGGCATCACCGTTAGAGTGCCTAGCTTTACGGAGTCCGGTAATATTGGCGCCGGGTTGCTTAGCCAAAACGCCGTCAAGGTTGAAAACAAAAAGCTAGACGTAAAGCGACTAGCTGCCTTGTTTAAAACAGCCTACAGTAAAGCCCGCGAAGTAGCGCGAGCCGAGCGCAATCGAGTAAAGACAATAATAGCCAGCCGTCAAAAAGCTTTTGAAGTAAACTCGGAGTTCCGTGCCAAGTTGCACGCAATGAACGTCGAGTTTAACTCCGCAGCTGCGGCAGCTAAAGCTTACTCGCCGATATTAGCGCCTGGCGGTCTAAAGTGGAATGTACTTTCACAAGACTTCTCCATTAAGTTTGCTGGCTTGTCCGACGAAGATAAGTTGTCCTTGCATGTCTTACTAGCTGCAAACGGCTTCAGTGAGTTACTTACTCCGCTAGGCGACAAGAATACAGAGTATGATTCAGTCATGGACGAAGGCTTGCCTTTGTACGATGTATTTGAGCGCTACTATCCAGAAGCAGTTGCCGAGCGAAAAGCTGCCCTCGAAAGAAGGTTTGCAAAAAAGAAGAAGTAACGAGCTAGTACGGAAAAGAAGCTGTCAAAAATATGTCATTAGCAGTTCCGAGCCACTTGAAACAAGGATTCGATAATGTACAATTGCGGCATCTGTCACGCGAAAGGTATCAACGCAAAACCAGCGTTGAAGTACGTTGAGCTGCGAGCAGATGGCAGCATTGCGCGTGAAGAAAAGATTTGTGCTGGCTGCCATCGTGGGTTTGTAATCAGAGGTTACAAGCCTTCCAAAGCGGATCGGCATACAATAGTTGCTCAACACGGAACTCAACCTGCCAATCAAACAGTAGTACCCGAAGTCGCTGTAAGTTCTTTGCTAACTGAAACCGATCCGGTAAAATCAGCACCAGCGCCCGGTACTGCTTCGACGTTAGAAAAGTCTGCGCCTAGCATCGCCGATACGATTGAGCCAGTTGTTTTGCCAAAGCTGACTGCACCGGAAGACTACACACCTAAGCCGTTAACAGTGGCAGTAACTTTGCCAAAACAACGCGAGGTGCCTGTAGCTAAGGTTACAAAAGTAGTCAAGCCAAAGCCAAAAGCGCAAGTCAAACCTGCGGCTGCATCGGCGCCAGTGACACCGGCAAAAAAGCCTCGTTCCAAAATCAAGATAGTCGACAAGTCTAAGACAAGAAAAAGTTGACTGGTTTCCAGCACCGTTAACTCGCGGCTTACCCCGCTATTTGATGAGATATACCAACGCATTAAAACCAGGTACACAAGACTTGGTGAGGCTGAAAGTATCCGTCAGACATTACGGGCCGGTGCTGGAAGACGTTCGGTACTTGGTTGTTTCTTTCACGGAGACTGTGGAAGAAAAAAAGTACCAGTGTATTTGGTAGCTAAAGTAACGCTACAGTTGTTCCACCTTCGCAATCAAGCTATCAAAGGCATTGCGGATAATAACGGTCCCAGAACGATTCTATCCTTCTGTAGACCTGGAATAGTGAACTATCCTGTAGAGAAATTTAAAAGCTGCCGAACACCGTCAGTATGCCCGTTTTGTTGGGTAAGGCAAGTAGTCAATCCGACTTTTGACAGAGTCAAAACTGCTCTGTTCTTTGACAAAGCTAAAAAAAGTTGGAGACTTAAAAACCCTAAGTATGCGTTGATAGTACAGACTCATGAAGTAACCGTTAGCGGTAGTAAGCTGCGTGGCCAACTGCTAGCATGGCGGAAAATAAAATTTCCGCGTGTTGCAAAATCAGAAGGCTCTATAAAGCTAGTGACAATAAACATCACAGATAACAACAAGTATGTTGTCACTATAAACGTTCTACATGCAGTGCCTATCGCAACAACGGTAAGACTGAGCAACCGCGGACCGGAATTTAAACAGTCTTACCACAGAGTCGAAAGTGCTCGTGAACTAGCCAAACTGATCGGAACGTTTTGTACGTTTCCGCTATCCGTTCTGACTAGTGAAAGCGATCAAACCGTTCTAGTACTAAACGCACGTAAAAATTTGCGGCTCTTTGCTGCATATGGTGTACTACGAAATGACAAACTTGTTAGATACGCCGAAGAATGTAGTCGTACTTAGGATGCGCCGGACAATTAGGTTTAAGCCGCCTACGAAAAAAATTAAGTTCGTAGTAAAGGCAACTACTGTAAGCGTCAACAGTGCGCCACCAGCGATTAAACCTAAGCAGCCGGTAAAGCCCGTTAGAACTGTAGTAACGGTAGCGATGAGAAAGTATCTAGATAGACCGCTTACCGACTTAGGGCTGTCCTGCAAAGTACTGACTTCGTTAGAATCGGCGTCAATAAGCAGCATTAACGACCTGCTGCAAACTAGGCCAGAGAAGCTACTAGCAATAAAGAATTTTGGAGAGAAGGCTCTCGACGAAATCTACTGCAAGTTAAGCGCTCTAGGTTTTACTAAGCCAGGGTATGAAACTCTGGGTCGAATTGCGTCTGAAGCAAATTTGAAGCATAAAAAAGCGATGCAGTGGTTGTGTCGCCGTTTAGGCTACTACTGTTAAACCTCTAAGGGGAACTAACAATGGCAAAGAAGAAGAAAGGCCCTGGCCGTCCGCCAAAGTCTGATAAGGGCGCTAAGAAGAAAGGCCCTGGCCGTCCGCCAAAGTCCGACAAAGGTGCGAAGAAGAAAAAAGGCCCTGGCCGTCCGCCTAAAGCGGACAAAGACAAGAAGAAACCGGGTCGTCCTGCCAAGAACAAAGAGGAGCAAGCCGTGAAGAAGGAAAAGAAAGTGAAGAAGTCGAAGGAAAAAGCCGCCGCCACCGTCGCCATCGCTGCCGTGATCCTTGAAGACGGCACGAAAGTCAGCATCAGCGAATTGCTGGGTAAAGGTAAGAAAGCCAGCAAGAAGAAGGCTGAAGACGAAGACGAGGACGAAGAGGAAGAAGAATCCGAAGACGAGGACGAGGAAGAAGAAGAGTCGGATGACGATGATTCCGACAATGATTCTGACGACGAAGAATCGGATGATGATGAAGAATCCGACGACGATGAAGAGTCAGACGATGACGAGGAATCCGACGACGATGAAGAGTCAGACGATGACGAGGAATCGGATGACGACGAAGAATCCGACGATGATGAGGAATCGGATGACGACGAAGAATCCGACGATGATGAGGAGTCAGACGACGACGAAGAATCGGACGACGAAGAATCGGACGATGATGAAGAGTCGGATGACGATGAGGAATCTGATGATGATGATGATGATGATGAGGAATCCGATGACGACGATGAAGACGACGAGGAAGAAGTCGAATTGACTTTGCCTTCGCCGAAGAACGGTAAGTATGCGCCGTTTACCTTCGATGTCAAAGTTGCCGATGCGTTTTCGCAAATCGGCAGCGTCAAGGAAATCCCGGCAGAGTTGACTGGCGAAATCATTGCGGCCAACTTGATCGGCGTCGGTATGTCGCCTAAGCAAGTTAAAGCGATGAGCCCGTCTCAGCTGAAAAAGCACTTCTTGCAGTACTATCAGGAAAAGAAGTACAAGAAGAAGAAGAAAAAGTAAGCTACTAGTAGCTAGATAGCTTTAGAGCCACGGGGAGTTAGTCTCCCCGTGGCTCGTTTTTTTAGTCATTAAAAAATGACTGAAATACGCTACTTAACAATAATATCGTAGCCTAAACTAGCCAAGTAACAGCGGTATCTCAAAGATTCTACGGCGTACTTCTGTTACTTGGCTAATTAGAACATGATATAATTGCTTTTCTGTCGCTTTCCCACACCACTGTCTGCAAATAGCGAAAAGCAAATGACGATTAAGTTCAAAATCAAACAAGCTGCTCCGGTTGTGGCAAAGCCACAAGTAGCGCTCAAAAAACCAGTCGCCGAAACACCAGCTGTGACAGGTACGTATCAAGGCTATAAGCAAGAATGGCTGGCTGTCACCAAAGAGCTATCCACGTTATTTGCCATAGTCAACAAGGTTCAGTTGAGCGTGCTGCCAATTGAGCAGTACAATAAACTGCTAACCTACTCTTCGCATATAATCGCCAGGCTGAATAAAGCTCGGCAGTTAGTCAGACCTGCGCCAACTGTATTTTCTACTGCGGATTGGGAAAACGTACCAATCGACTTACTGGAAGCATACTGCGATGCAATAGGCACGCTATACCGCATGTACCAAGACGTTGCCAGTCTATACAATCAGTTTGAAGAGTGCGATAACCCAGAAGCTAAGAAATTAGTGAGTGACGCACTCAAGCTGGCTAAGATTAACTTTCTAACGTTTCTCAACAACGTGCTTAGTACAGTACCAGCGATCAAAACCTATCCTGGGTTCGTGACAAATACGGCTTGGCTGCTGCTGGTTAAAGACATGAAGCGAGAGTTAGCAAATGAAGCTAAAAACAAAAAGCGCACCACTAGCGGTAATAGCCGCTGACTTGCACCTGGACGATAGGCAGTGGGGCGAGATTTGCGGTGACTCAAAATACGCGCTAACTCAAGTTCTAGAGATAGCGCTGAAGTATCACGTACCATTAGTGCTGTGCGGTGACGTAATAGACGTTAAGCAGCCATCTAT
The DNA here is from genome assembly GCA_964635875.1 of uncultured Aquaspirillum sp. Taxonomy (GTDB): domain Bacteria; phylum Pseudomonadota; class Gammaproteobacteria; order Burkholderiales; family Aquaspirillaceae; genus CAZWRK01. Next base: position 62,925 of record CAZWRK010000003.1, on the reverse strand, counting down.
TACCACGCTAACTTTCCTAAAGCAGCAGCTCGATAAGTTTGACCGTCGCGCGGAAGAACAGCAAGTCATTTACTACATTCAAGGCCAACATGAGTTTTCAGACCCAACTTGGCTGAGCTTGTTAGAGCCTAAGTATGACCCGCCGTACTCGCAGTACCATTTGCTAAAGCACGTTACCGGGCAACAGTTCAACCTCGGTAAGTACAATTGCTACGCATTAGACTGGACGCCTGCGGATAAACTGGAAGAAGAACTGGCCAAGATACCGCCAAATACAGACTACTTGTTCTGTCATCAAGTTTGGCAGCAGTTTATGGGCAATCTCACCAGTCCAGAAGGTACGCTAGAGAAAGTCAAAGTACGCAAAGCCGTCTTCACTGGCGACTACCATAAGCATATCGTGAAGCGAGTGCTAAACAACAAAGGCAAAGAGATAAAAGTCTACTCGCCGGGTGCCACGCACATGCGGGCCATCAATGAACCAAGTGAGCACTACGTTTACTTGTTGCGCGAAGATGGCACTGTCGACTCGATAAAACTCAAGTCCAGATTAGTCACTCGCATAGACGCCACCAGTAAGACAAGTCGCTTGGATTTGCTAGCTAACGCAAGGCGGTATATTAGGCGTTGGTCAAAACAAATAAAAGAGTTAGGCCTACCCGCAGAGTTACAACGTCCTTTGCTAGAAGTACGTGTAAAGGAATATAGCGCCGACCTGAGCGACGCTTTCCACGAACACGCGCTACTGTTTCAAAAGCTAGTGGAGAAAAAAACATCACCAGAAAATAAGAAAGCTGTAGCCATCGTTAATGCTGGCGTTAATAATTGTCTTTCAGCCGTGCTACCCAAGTCGTCAGCGTCGTACAAGCTAGTACTGCGATTACTCGGGGCAAACAAGAAGGACATTTCTAAAGTGGTTAAACAACTACGTAACAAGTACCTTGCCGATGAGAGTTGTAAAGCTTCTAAGCATAGAGCTAAAAAATTGGCGACAACTTAAGTCGTTCAAACAAGACTTCCAGCACGGCATCACCTGCATAGTAGGCCCTAACGGTGTTGGTAAATCTTCACTGTTAGACGCCATCATGTTCTCCATAACAGAAACGTGGGGAGAGCATTACAAAAAGAAGTCTCACAACATACGTTATGGGTCCAAAGGCGACGCTTATGTAAAAGCTCGTTGGCGCATTAACGATGTTGATATAACAATAGAAAAAGACTTACGTAAAAATAAGTCACGGCTGACGCTACCTGATGGCCGCGTAATAACTGCCGCTAATGCCATTGCCTTTGAACTAGAGACGTTATTTGGCGCGTCGAGAAGTCTGCTAAGCAGCGCAGTGTTTATTTCGCAAGGCAAAGTAGATGACTTCTTGCATCTAACTAAAGCAAGCTGGTTAGAATACATCGGTCAGTTCTGCGACTTAGCCCGCATAGAAAAAATCAGAAGTGTTTTACACGATCAGCTAAACAAAGATAGTCAACTGCTAAGGCACGATACTGCGCAAGACCTTAAGCAGTTGCGGTTGCAACTAGTTGAGCGAAAAACACGTCTAGGCGAAATAGCTGGGCTAATATGCAAATTCAAAAGCAAGCTACTCGACGATGTGGCTGCCGCAAAAACACGCGCGTCAAAATATCGCTCCATACTGCTGAAATTACGTAACAGAAACCAACTTCGTACCAATGTTGCGGCAGCCAAACAAAAGTACAAAGATGTAGTTGCGCGTAACCAGCCACAAATTGATGAACTCAAGCAAAAGCTAGCTGAGCTTGATGCTAAAAAAGAGGCTTTCGCAAAAAACAGCGAACGCTGGTTCAAGCTAGTTCAAGATGCCGATAGACGCAAAAAGCTTGTAGTTGAGTTAGCCAAAAACAAAGAACAGCTACTGTCTGCGCTTACTAGTGCTAACAAGCTAGAAGAACAGATAGCGTCACTGCAAAAAGAAGTCAACGACATTGCTGCGCAGTATACGACGCTGACTAGATCACGCGTCGACTTGTCAGAAAAAGAAAAAACTCTCGAACGGCGAATAGACTTACTGAAACAGGGCGTATGCCCTACTTGCGGCGGCAAGTTAAGCAAGTCAGATATGAAGCAGACTAAAACGGAATTGGATGACGTTTCAAAGCAATTAACGTTGTCGTTAAAAGCTGAAAAAGAAATGCTTCAAAGCCACACGGAGTTAAACAACGAGTTGCAGCAACTAGTTCATAAACTCGACAATGCAAAAGCATCTGTTGGCAAATGCAAGCAAGCTATCAAGCTGCACAAAGCTGACCTGAAAGCTCTGCCAAAGTGCTCCGGCGCTAAAGTGCGTAAAATACGTAATAAACTTGTCGCGGCAACTATGTTCAATTCAGAGCATCGTGATGTTGCAACGAAGCTGGAAAGCCTTAACGCAGTAGTTACGGAAGCCAAATCGACCTACGGCGCATTAAAAGGGCAGTTGGCAAAAACTCAAAGTCTGGCAGATAAGTACGCAGATACTAAACTTCTAGCCGAGCAAACCGAGCAGCTAGAAGCAGCTGTTGCTAGGCACAACAAAGCCAAAGCCAATCTAGAGGCTAATAAGACAATACTAGAAGACTACAGAGCCGATGTCGTGTCATTGCGTAAGCGCATAGCCAAATGCAAAGCAACAGCTAAAATGCAAAGCCAGCTGTCAAATTGGCTGAAAGACTTAACCGAATGGCGCGAGATTCTGCATCGAGACAAACTACAGCGAGTAATCATTGAGAGCTATTTAATTACCCAATTGGAGAAAATCAATAGTTGGTTAGTTCGCTTCAACTGCCCATTCTCCGTAAAGCTCGATGACGACCTGACACTGCTAGCTAAGAAGCAAGATGGTAGCTTGCATACCGTGCGGCAGTTATCCGGTGGTCAAAAAACTATGCTGGCAATAGCCTTTCGTTTGTCTGCTAATGAACAAAGTTTATTAGTGCTTGACGAGCCAACTTCAGGTGTCGACAGCGATAAGCTAGATAAGTTTGCAGAGTTTCTATCCGAGTTATCAGTACAACTTAAACGCGAAGGAAGACAACTCTTGTTAGTAACACATGACGACAGACTTCTTGGACGTTCCACAAATCAACGAAAAGCAGTTTTTGATAATGTCATCAGATTCACATAAACTGTCAACTTCGGCGCATACGCGGCATCTGTTACGCACTGTACTGCTCTATAAAGGAAGCAACAACAGTGTGCACTTCAAGTATGGAGGCGGTACAGGACAAACAACCTTACACCCTGGCGAGCTATTCGACCGCGTAATTGCGGAGCACAATGAGCCAGGCCTAAAGACGGTAATCGAAGCCAAAATAGTAGGCAGCATGTGCCAAGCACCGTTGCTGCTAGCCGCAGCAGATTGCCTAAGCCGGGATGCAAAAGGTATCGTAAAGTTTGTGACGCCAAAGTTTTTACGCATGACGTCGTATACGCCTCCCGATGTCGTATTTGACTATATGTGTTCAAACAATACGCCGCAACTAACCATGCTGGGTGGTTGGCGCCCAGTTGGCGTAGCTGAGTATCGAGCCTATCAGTTTCTCAGTAACCCGGCTAATTGGGCCTCGCATCCTGCGGCTTGCGTAGTCGATTCGCTACTGCCCAAACCGTTACAACGTCGAACAAAAATTGTAGGCGACTTACCAAAAGCATTGAAATCAGCGCTAGCAAAACTGTTGTGCCTCATCGAAGACCCTCGCTGGTTTATGACACATGACAGTCTGCATGAGCAGCACGATGGCAGCTTAGCTGACATTTGCAACCATTACGGCATGGATGAACTTTGTGGCTACTTTGGTATTAACTGCTCCGTACCAGTCGTCACAGCGGCGCTTACCAACGAGCACTTGTTTGAGCCCACTACCGATGCCGAAGAACGATTACTTGTTCTTTTGCAAGTTTGCCTAGGGTTAGAGACGTGTCCGTTACAAGTAAGATCGTTCAACTTGCAAGAAATCAACAGCATCTTCACGACGCTAATAAAGGGCTACTTTAAAACCCTGCCATTAGCGCCGTCATATACCGACCTTAGGAAGTGTCTAGCCTCGCCCAGTGGTCATGCCGCAGTAGCGTTTGCGTTAAAGTCTGTACTGCTGTACTTAGCCAAATACTGGCTACATGAGACAGCCCCAGTCGGTTGGGAGTTCTTTGTACCACAGTACTTCTTTGAAGATATTGCAAGCCCGGATCGCGAAACTAAAAAACCGCCTCCGCGCGTACTGCCGCGTGCTGATGTAAGCAAGCTCGCTGACAGCGTAATTTATGCCAGATCAGCCTGGCCGCTTAAACTAGGTTACAAGCCTCTTGGCGTTAGCTGATGACTAAAACCAAAATAGTAAATATCAGACGCGACGGCTTGTTGATGAGAATATTCCCGCTCGACAAGAAGTTATCGAGAATACTCAAGCCGTTACTCAAATACCGAAAAGCGGTATACCTGGCTACTGAAGCTGAGCGGCGTAAACACAACAATGAGAGAATGGTGTTTACGACTGTGCGATGCTACAAAGTCATAAAAGGTAACGCTAGCAATCAGCTGCTAACAAACTCCGGTTATCTCACAAAGATACTAGTAGCCATCAAACGCCTAAAGCGACAGATAGATATTAAAGACCTCAGACCAATCGGTCGCAAAGGTGCGTTCACGGTCGATAAACAAGTAATCGAAGAAACTGGTTTTCGACCGAAACAAAAAGAACTGCTGCTGCGCATGGTCACAGCAGAGCGTGGGCAAGTTTGTTACCCTACCGGCGCCGGTAAAAGCTTTCTGGCACGCGTATACTGCCAAGCATTGCCCAAAGCAAGACTGGTGTTTACAACAAAACATCAAGCAGTACTCAAAGAAGCTTATGCTGGGTTAAAGAAAGTTCTGCCAAACGTCGGCATATACTGTTCAGAGAAAAAAGAAAATGTTGGTGCGAGGGTAATGTGCTGTTCAACCGGCTCATTGCACCATGCCATAGACTGGAAGCCCGATGCGTTACTTGTTGACGAGACGCAAGAGCTAGCCACGCCCAAAATGCTTAAAGCGCTGAGCGCCTTTAAGTCTTGCCGGTTTATTGGGCTAAGCGCTAACTACAAAGACCGAATGGATGGCGCTGACTTCGAGCTTGAAGGTTTGTTTGGACCGCGTATTGCTACGCTGTCATACGACGCCGCGATGAAGGTTGGGCTAATTGTCCCCATCGAAGTTCACTGGCGCTCTGTTAATATCAAAAGTCCAGTATCGCCTGCTGCTCCTCGCATCATCAAGCAGAAGTACGGCATCTGGCGCAATGCCGCACGAAACAAACTGATAGCTAACGATGCCAATAGCTATCCTGACGATCAGCTGCTCATAGTAGTTAACACAGTAGATCATGCTGTGCACTTAAAGCAACTGTTACCTGACTTTGAAATTTGTTACTCAACGATTAGTCCCAAAAAACTGGCCGAGTTTAAACAACTAGGGCTGCTGCCTAAAAACTACGTACCATTAACCCCGCAGCAGCGGGACAAAATGAAAACGAGGTTTGAGGCAGGAACGCTGAAGAAAGTTATTGCTACTTCCGTCTGGAACCGAGGCGTTAACTTTCACAAACTGCAAGTACTTATACGTGCAGACGCCGGTGGCAGCAAAGTTAACGACACTCAAATTCCAGGTCGATTGTCACGGCTGGGCAAATCTAAAGGCATTCTCATTGACTACTGCGACGAGTTTGACGTTGGCTTCGCAACAAATGCGCTAGGTCGCCGTCGGCAGTACGCAAGGAAGAAATGGAAACAAAAACTACCAGCAGGCGCACAGTACGATTCAAAGTTGGCAAACTCAAACTTAAAATCGTTTTCCAAAGCCAAACGAAAAAAGTTGAAAGTTCGTCGCTAGAGTATCTAGTACAACACTTGCGAGCAATATACACGGAGCAGCGAAATCTGGCGTACTTGCAAGACACCGGCTTTACTGCTGTACCTAAGAAGTACAAAGAACGTGAATGGCAAAATGCCGTCATGTTTTTTCTGACGCACGGTTTAAATTTTACCAAGTGCGTAAAAGCTCGCTTCGATGAGGCTAGGCTGCGCGGTAGGGCGCACTTTTTTGTGCATCCTAATTCGCTCGCCAACGAGAAGTACCTGCCTATGTATAAAGAGGCATGTAGCAAAATAAAAGAGGAGATTGACCACCAGTTTAGAGCGCAAAAGGAAAGCTGCTTTAACTACTGGATGAGTACCGTTGCTAAGTATGGCCTGGCGTCTAAGAAAGAAGAATGCAAGTTCGTACTTCTTGACGAGCATGGCGTTGCCCTGTCTCCACTGTTTCGATACAGCATGGCCTGCTCAGAAAAATTGCATGATGTGGCGGCTTACTACGAGAAGCTGGCGCTAGCGCAATACTTAATGAGTCCGGCTGAGTATCAAGCTGTATGGGGCAAGCATATTCCACCCAGGCTAATAAAACTTGAAGAGCGACTAACTGGAGGTTTATTGCGTGGCGTTTAAGCAAAAACCCAAGTTGCCAGCTTACCAGAAACACGTAAGCCAGGCGCAACTTGAGCTGATAGTCGCTATGTACGCTCGCGATAAGAGCTTCTTCTCTACTGTTCGTGGACAGCTGACGCCGGAAGTACTGCAAAAGTACGGCGTACACTTTGCCGCAGTTGTTGATATAACTGACAAGCACTACGAGGAATACGAGAAGCTTCCGCCAAAAGATATATTCACCACCGAGCTTAACTCGTGGGTTGAGAATTTTGACGGAGATATAGCGGAACACCAGCTTGAGTCTGCTGACAGAATACTGTCAAAGTTTATTGCGTTGACTAAAGAGTCGCGCATTGAAAACCGATCTAAAGTCATTAAGTACACCAAGCGATTGCTAGAGCAAGTAGTGCAAGCTAGCGTCGAAAGCTTGGTTAGTAATAAAGGCGTGCTTGCAGGACTTCCCGAGCTACTGCAAGAGTCGATAGCCAAGATCGAGCGAATCCACTCTATCGACAGCGCAGATATCAACGAACCATTTCCAGACGATTTCGATACGATGGAAGTGATTAAGCCGATATCTACGGGTATTGATTTTCTAGATACGTTCATGAAGGGCGGTCACGTTGGTGGAGAAGTCTATGGGTTTTGTGCACCTTACGGTGTGTGCAAAACGACCATAGCGTGCCAACTAGTTGTGAATGCTGCTAACTACTATCAAGCGCAACAAAACACCGGCTTAATTGACAAGCTGCCTGTTGCATACTATATCGCTTACGAAGAAGAGTTACCGCTAGTTCGTCCTCGGTTCTTATCCTACGCTGCTAACTGTCACAAAGACTTAATCGCAGAAGGCAAGTGGGACAAGATGAGCACGATGAAGAAAAAGAACTACAAGCCTTACGAGAAAACACGATACAAGTCGATGTTTGACCGTAATATGAAAGTTCCAGGTGAGCTTGAGCGCGTGAAGACCGCCAAAGATCAGCTGAACAAGAATATGCGTGTGATTGATTTCTCCGGTCACGATAGAGCCCTATACGACCTATCCGGCGACATGGAGCAAGGTATTGCGAAAATTATCGCAAGACACCAACAACAAGCAGGTAACCCTGGTGTAGCAATGGTGGCAATTGACTATGCTGGCGCCGCCGCTGATCGTCATTGCCAAATCCACAACAAAGACCCAGATAGACAACTGCGGCATCTGCTGGGACGTTTTCCTTTACGTGTCTCAAACTCTATTGCCAAGAAGTTCGATACGCCAGTCTGGATTTTCCACCAGATGGACACAAAAGCAAACTCACGAAAAGCCGGTATAGTTCCAGCAATCACTGACGTTAGCGAAGCAAAGAACTTCATGGAAAACTGCGTTTATGGTTTCATGGTAGGCACACAAACAAAGGACCATCTAGCAGTAATGGCCTGCGTAAAACAACGTCGGTCAGAGAAACGTGAACCAGTAGTAATACGCATTGACGGCGCATTTGGCAGAGTCTTAGGCACGGACGGAGCATATCGAATTGACCGTGGCAGAATAGTGTCCGCACGCGATTTGCATAAGGTAGCTGAAGCTGCTCCGGTCACTCGCCCAGGGCGGTCTAGGCTCATTAGCGTCAACGACATTGGTGTCTCTCTAGACAAGTAAATATGCTCAACAAGCAACTGTATGTAGCGCTTTGTCGCGTTTTTGGTAAAGACAATATCGACGTAGTGCGGGCCGACCTGCCTATGGCGCATCATTACGACGAGGTCTTTACTGAGAACGGCAAGCGCTATGTTTTGCGACGCGACGCACCTGGACAAGAGTTCCATGTGCGTTGTCCTATTTGTAGGGATCACAAAAAGCGATTATCCATTAGTCACCTGTGGGGGCAGTACGACGAAGTAGCCAGATCAAAAAACCTATGGCTAATTCAGTGCTGGAATGAGAGTTGCTTCAGCAACTACGACGCACGTAAGGAACTGTATAATCAATTATACGATCCAGCATTTGCCGGATTCCAAGACACAGCACCTGAGTACGATACCACAGACAAGCTTGTAAAACGCGGCAAACCGAAAATGCCAGGCAAGCTTTGGCGCATTGACAGATTGGCAGAAAAGTCGCCAAATCATCAAGCTGTGCTTTACGCCAATCGTCGACTAATGGATGTCAAAACGCTAGGTTTAAGATTTGGCGTAGGCTTTTGTCCTGATCCTACCTTCAAAGCAGCAGCAAACCGACTGATTGCCCCAGTAGTATTCAAAGGAAAGTTTGCGGGCTGGACAGGGCGTTACCTTGATGTGCACAGACCAAAAACTGTGCCTAAATGGTTTCACGACCCGAACATGGAAAAGTCCAAACTCCTGTACAACTTCGACAGAGCAAAGAAGTATAGAACGAAAGTTCTAGTCGAAGGCGCTGGCGACGTCTGGGGAGTAGGCCCTCAAGGTATGGCGTTACTTGGAAAGACAGTATCGCCTAACCAAATGAAGTTGCTAGTAAGCTGCTGTGACGCTGACTCTGTGTTAGTAGTGTTGCTTGACCCGGTCAAAGATAAAGTTGCCGAGGAGAAAAACAAGCCGCACCACATAGAAACGGCAACAAAACTTCTGCGGCAGTCAAAAGACCTAGAAGCAAAAATACTTCCGGTGTATATGTCTACCGAGCTAGACCCAATGGACTGCGACCGTAACTACCTGTTCAAGCTTATCACAAGTGTTGCGCGGCGACACAAAATAACAGTAGATTTGACCAACGAGTTTCAAGACGTCTTCGAGATAAAATGCTCAAACTAGCTGTTAAAACCAAACGCAAAGAGAAAGAACAAGCAGTTGGTGCGAAGCCTATATGGCCGATAAGTGCACCCGGTATGCCGCCACCAGGGCCAGGTTTTTTACAGCAGGCTAGAGCATTAGGCTCAGAAGCTGTAGTCGAAGGTCGCGGGCAGAAAGCAGCCATAACTAACGTAGACAAACCATTACGTCAAATTATACGTGATGCACTCTATAACCCCGGCTCAGTCAGCATCAACATAAAAGTCGGCGACCATGTTTCCAATCGCGCAGTAGTCAGTGGGCATCGCTGGAGTGCCAACCAGCAAAAAGATGCTGACGGAAACGTAACGCTAGGCCCAGCTACTGGACCCGAGCCTTGCGACGTAATGGTAATTGGGAAGATGCTACAAGAAGATGACTTGAAGCAGCTTCGTCAGTTTAGAGCCGGATATGCTTCATTCTTTCTAGAGCATATCCGTAAAGCAGACATAATGGGCACCAAGAACTGGTACATGACTTCAGCAATGAAGATCATTGACCCTGGTGAAAAATCGTCTGCATTAAAACCAGCTTGGCTAGCTGAGTTTGAACATCTACTTCACCAAGAGTTGCGACTAGTAAAACCCAAATACATTCTCTGCGTTGGTGCCGACGCACTCAAACTGCTGTTAGGCAAAAACCATACGCTAGACAAAGTACGCGGCACGGTTCAAGAACTGAAGCTAGACATGCGCAAGACAGCTTCAGACCCGGAAAGCTGGCACACCATAAAAGTAATGGCGTGCGAGCATCCCAACTCTATTATGCGCGATCAGCGAAAGCAGCCCAGATTTGCCAAAGACATAGCCAGCTTTGGTACGCTGATTCAAGGCGCTACGCCTGGCGCTAAAGAAAAAGGTTTGGACCATCGCTTAATTCGCAATGAAATTCAATTACGAAAAGTTATTGACGATGCGAATAAAAACAATCCAACTAAGCTGGTGGCGTTTGACGCCGAGTGGGAAAAGCAACACCCGCAAAACGAAGGCGCGTATATTCGCTGTGTGCAGTTTAGCTGGGCGCATAAAGCTGCGGCGTGCATCGCCTTATGCGAGCCTGGTGGTGAACCTAGCTTCAAAGCGATAAAACGAAATAGTGCTGGTAAGCCGATAAAGAAAAATGGCAAAATAGTACTGACGACTAAAAATGGTCGTGACGTAGCTTTCAGCCTTCTTCAAGAATACTTCAAAGACAAGCGGCTAGTTGGTCACTTCGGCAACGCAGATATGGAGTGGCTGCTGCACGCTGGTCTGGACATACAAAAGCAGTTTGAAGCTCCCAAGAATTGGAAAGACTGTAAGACAAAAGGCGGCTGGGATACCGCGTCGATGGCGCACGCTATTGATGAAACCGGCGTCTTTAATCTTACCGATCAAACTTTACGTTTAACGCAGGCACCTCGGTACGACGTTAAGCTAGACGAGTGGAAAGCAGAGTACTGCCGAAAGAACAAACTTAAAGCCTCGCAACTTGAAGGTTACGGCGAGTGTCCCGACAAGATTCTGTATCCTTACGCTTTGTACGATGCTGACGTTACTCGGCGTATTGCCATCAAGTACGCCAAGCAGCTTGATAAAGATTCCTATGGCAACAACTGCTGGAAGTCCTTTTGGATCACGCATAGAGCGGCGCCTGTTGCCTTAGAAATAACACGAGTCGGACTCAAGATCAACCGTAATAGGCTAGACCGGCTTACTACGGTGTTTATGCGTAAGCGGGATTCGCTCGCTAAAAAGATTCAGACCTGGGCTAGATGGCCCACGCTCAACCTAGCATCCTCCGACCACGTTCGTGAGTTGCTCTTCGGCGAAAAATACAATTCAAAAGACGATAAGGGTCGAACAAAACGCATCCGACCGCCTGGTGCTATGTCGCTGTATGCGATGCCAGCAATCACCACGGACAAGCGGCCTAGAGAATGGGAAACCATAATAGGTACACCGGCGGAGCAGACAAGTAAACCTAGTACGAACAAATCAGCGCTAGGTATTTTGTTTCGAGAATCTTCTCGAATGAAGGTGTACAGCAAGAAGCGCGATAAATGGGTTGTCAAAGACTGCGGAAAATACATTGAGGATATCCGCAGCTATCGCTTCATTGACCAAGTACTCAAGTCAGTTCTGCGCAAGCCAAAAGAAACAGAATCTGACGATGACTCCATATGGGCTGATGATGACCCATTTGAAACAGATGAGAATGGCAATCTAGTTTACGAAACCGGACTACCGGGTGCTATTTGCGACGATGATCGAGTTCGCACTTTTATCTCGATGCTTAAAGAAACAGGTCGGTGGGCTTCGTCTAGACCGCCGCTAATGAATTTAGGCAAACGTCGTGAAGAAGATTACAAAATAATCTTAGGCCCTGAGTACGAGTATCCTCTGCGGAGTATTATCGAAGCAGACGAAGGCTACACACTTGTCGAAGCTGACTACGTCGGTGCCGAGTTGTTCGGTATGGCGATTTTGTCGGGCGATGAGTTGATGATCGAACATGCGCTGCGAAATCAGCTGCCAGAAGATCATGAGAACTACTACGATATTCATAGTAATATAGCCGTTCTCGCTTTCGGTTATGATTGCCCGCCGACAAAAGTTGGTCTAGATTCTATTGGCAAAAAGCACATGAGAATCGTGGCCAAGTCGGTGATCTTCGGTGTAGCCTACGGTCGCGGCGCAAAAGCCGTGGCATTGGCGGCACGAGAAGAAGGCGTTACAATTACGGAAGAAGAAGCGCAGCAAGTAATCGACACTATCTTCCGCACCTATCCAAAACTAGTTCCATTCTTTGCTGAATGCCGCGCAAGAGTTGCTCACAGAGATAGAAGTGCTCCGCCGCCGCCAAGATTCATAACAGGTGTCTTTGGACGACATCGCCGTTTTCCGTATACCACTGATCGAGAAATGATTGGTGACTTCGAGCGGCAGGCTATGAACTTTCCGTTGCAGAACATGGTTGCCGATGCCATGTCTAGAGCGCTAGATAAACTACGGATGTACCGTCAGAAGCATAAACTAGGGTTCAAGTTTGTGCTGCAAATCCATGACGCGGCGTTGTTCCTCGTGCCGAACAAAGAAGTCAAAAACTTTGTTCAAAAAGTGCTGCCGCTATGCATGTCTAAGAAAGTGCCAATCACGCCACGTAATCTAGACGGATCGGCTAGAAAAAATGCCAAGCCGTATAACCTCGGTATCGACATCGAATTGCACAGATTCTGGGGCGTGCAAATGTCGCCTCAAGATTGTTGGGACCGCAAGTTAGACGAAAGCCTGGTCGGCTGGCACGCGTCAAAGAACTTTAAGAATGGGTGGGAAAACCACAAGATCGGCAACAATGTTTGGTTGGAAAAAACCGGCAAACAACACCCATTTGTCAAAGACAAGAAAACTGGTAAAGTAGCCCTTAAGGAAACACTTTACAAGAAAGCAATCGCTAAAGGCAAACTACCAGAACCAGATGAACCGCTGCACAAGGCAGTGAAGAAAATAAAAGATGCTGAGTTGTTAAAGCTAGTCTCGATTTAATGGAGCTATGTTTCGTGGCAGATAAGAAGAAGAAAAAGAAGCTAGAAGGAAAGTCATCGAAAGCACACGGTCTAGTTCGTCAGCGACAGAACAAAGACGCAGAAGCCTATGACCATCGCAAACACGGTGGCGGCGCCGGTGGATCAATTATTGACCGCTGTATTAACCCTGAGTGGGCGCAGCAGCTTCAAATCGTTTATCCGAAATGGAGTGGAAACTACCCACTAGTTTTCAAGCCAATTCCGGCCATTGATGATTCTGACTCATCAAATCCTACTTGGACCGGTACTCGTCGCTCAATCGAGAAAGACGATTTTCACGATTGGTTTCGCCGCCTTGTCGGCGTAAGCTGGGCTGGCACGACAGATAAAAAATTAACGTGCCTACTGTACGATAAGCGAAAACTGCGTAACGGTGCTTACGACCCAAATACGCAAAATCCGTACATTGTTTTCCAGAAAGCAATGTCACGAGTCTGCCAGAAAACTGACAGAAAAGGCAAAGTCAAACCACGCCCAGAATGCATTATTCGCGGTAAAGATTTATTCGATCCTGACTGGTATCGCCTGGAAAATACAATCAAATCGTATAACTCCGGTTTTGCGATGTTCCAAGGCGTTGTCTACCAGAACGGCGACTCGATTTTTCTCGCAGATGGTAAGCCTTTGGGCTTGCGTAATAAAGACAAACCAGTCATAGTAAGATGCTCAGGCAGCGCTGTTGAGCAGCTTATGACTGACTTGTACAAAAGCAAAAGCGAGCGGCTCAACCCAGACAAAGACCCGGATGAGCAATTTGAGCACGGTAATATTGTCGATCCAGCTTCCGGCAAATTACTGTGTATCTACAACCCAGCGCCGGAAACCCCGATACAGCGTACAAATCTAGACTACGCTTTGGGTATCGCCAAAAACGTCAAAACCAAAAGCGAAGATGACGAATCGGCTGACGTTGAGTACGACGAACCAGCTGAAAACGCGAAGCGCGGTTCCTTCCAGTCGTACAAAATCGCCATTCTGGACAAGCTTCCGTACCTGGATAAATCGAACAGCAAAAAAGTTCGTAACGCGGATATCTCCAAGTACGAAGAAGAATTAATGCAGAAGTTCCTGTGGTGGGATGACGTACTGTATTATCCCAGCACAGAAGAACTAGCGTTCTGGGTTGCACAGGCATTTGCCGACGTACCCAATATGTTCAAATGGGCCTGGCGAGATAATCCAGAATTTTGGACTGCCGACGTCAAAGGCGTATTCTCAGCTCGAACGTCTGGTCCTGGCGCGGATATTCCAGACGACGATGAAGACGAAGAGGAAGAAACTTCCAAAAAGAAGAAGAAGAAAAAGAAAAAGCGCGATGACGACGATGACGATGCTGACTCGGACGCCGATTCTGACGAATCTTCCCTGCTAGACGACGAAGAAGAAGATGAAGATTCCGATGAAGATGGTATTGACTCGGATGACGAAGAAGACGATGATAATGATAACGACAGCGATTCAGACGCTGATTCCGATGAGGAAGATGACGATGATTCGGACGATGAAGACGACGAGGAAACGGAAGATGATGACGATTTAGAAGGCTTTGAAGACGACGACGAAGACGACGAAAAACCGTCTAAGAAATCGTCTAAAAATAAGTCTGGTTCCGCTAAAACTTCAACCAAGCGGAAATCGGACGATGACGAAGACGAGGTTGAAGAAGAAGAGGAGGATGACATCATGGCGAAGAAAGCTGCCAAGAAGTCGACGAAGAAGTCGGCTAAGAAGTCGTCGAAGAAGTCGAAGTAGTTTTAACTACTCTTGATTTCTTCGCATCAAAGCCTGCCGGGTGCTTGCACCCGGCAGGTTTTTCTATGTACCTACCGGAACTTTAAATGGCTACAACACTCGCAGTTAAGAAAAAAACCAAAAGTTCCAAACCCTTGAAGAAAGTTAAAAAAGAGGCAAAAGCAAAGCCAAGCAGCGCCGCTCCGGCTCAGGACGAGCTAGAGTTAGCCAGCAGCATATTGCTGAACTCAGTGCTGGAATCTGCGCGGGAAGAATACAACGATAATCTAATCGCAGCGGCAGGTGACTTAGACGTTCTATCTATCGGTATCAAGATACCGTTTGTGATGCAGTATATCCTGCAAAATAACTCGCTACCGCTCGGACGAATATTTGAGCTAGTGGGAGAAGAGAAGTCTAATAAGAGCACGCTAGCGTTTGAAATAGGCAGATGGTTTTTCGGACAAGTCGGCCAAGTCTACATATTCGAGAATGAGACAAAGTTCTCGGAAGATATGGCGATGGCCGTAATGGGGCATCCTGACGAAGTTGGTCGCCCGCCATTCGTGCATTTCGATTGCGGTACGCAAGAGGATTGGCAAGCCAAGATAACTACGACGCTTAAAGACATTAAGCAGAAAATGTTGTCAGGAGCGACAGTCAAAATCGGCAACAAAGTTAAGAAGTATAAGCCTCTAGGTCGTACAATACCTATTCTGTTTATACTTGACTCACTCGCTGGCGCTGTGGCGGAAGAAAACGTCAAGAAGATTAATCAGCGTGGTTTCTCTGGTCGTAACCATCCTGCGGAAGCATTATCAAATACTTCTTACTTCAAGAAGTTCCGAGCAGACTTAGTTAAGTGGCCCGTGTCACTACTGATTGTTAATCACCTGCGTAAACAAAAGGCAGAAAACGGTCCGCATATTGAACGGAAAACTCCTGGCGGCAAACACGTAGCTTTCCAGCAATCCTTGCAACTAGAGTTAACCAAGACAAAAGCGCTGAGTTACGTTGACACGCGAAAAGACGCAGTGTCGTTGGCGGTGAAAGGCAACAGGATCAAAATTCAATGCCGCCGTAGTAGTATTGGCGAAGACCTACGCTCCGCGAACGTTGATTTGATTTGGTGGTACGAAAAGAAGAATGGAAAGATTCGACAGTACACGAAATGGCAGTGGGACGCTGCTATAGTCGACTTATTGATGGATCAAGACGGCGGCGCAAAAGAACGCATTCGCGAAGTCGTTGATATCCGCCAGATCAAAAATAAGTTCTGGTCGAAAAAGCTCAAAGTCAGTAAAGAAAAGCCCCTAACTAAAGCTGAGATTGGCGCAAAGATAGAAAAAAACGAAGCCATAATTGCCAAGCTTAGCGACTTATTTGCCATAAAGCAGCGAATAATTATGCATCGTGGCGACGACTACAAAAAGTTGTTACGCGATAGCAGCAAAGAGGCAAAGAAGAAACTAGAGGAGTGAGATGGGACAATCGACCGATGACGTCGATCCACGCGACATTCTTGCTTTTGGCGTACAGAATGCCGTAAACTTTGCGAAACTGCGTCAGATTAACTTTGAATCTGACTGCGTTTCGCATACTTTGAAAGTAATGGGTAGGTCTTCTTTAAAAAACCACCTACTCAATAAATGCGAGCAGAACTGCGGCGAACGCAGGCTGCGTTTTCTCGAACTGTGCGACCACTTCTACAAAATGCCCTACCTCGTGGCCCGGTCGCTAAGCAAGAGTGAGAGAAAATCTTCTAGCGCGGATAGCCTCTACAGACTTTTTACCCACTTTGAAGATCGAGTTCTGTACAAAGAGTTTGAAGAGCACTCACAAGATATTCCGCAAGAGTTTTCCGGTCGCCATCTAGGCGTTGTGTTTAACTGGCCGCACATCAAAAATGGGCTGCTTATTCACGACTACAACATTCGTCATCTAGACGGCGTATGTCTTACGTTTACTTCCGGGGACTTGGTGTTGCACGTTGAGCCGTTGTCTCAATTCGTTGCTCGCACATGTGACTACTGGAACGAGGAAGAATAGGAATACTTCTAATGACAGCGGTTCGAGAAGAGCCACCATTGGCACATAATCCTATTGAGCGTTATTTCAACGCCAATAGTGAAAAGGCTAATGAACAGCATCTGAAAGCCATACTTACAGATCACGTTACTTATACCGAAATTGAGCACATCAAATCGGTAGCCGATATCGCTATTGGTTACGACAGAAAAGTTCGTAAATCATTCGCACTCACAACAGTAGCGTTGGGTCAGCTGTGCAGCGCGTTAGCTCCAGGTTTATCTCAGACTATTTTCAGCCTGGCAGGTTTACGTGGCGGCAGCCGACATGACAATGCTACTGTGGCGGTAGCTATAGACATTTTCAATGACGTTGCCAAGCATCGTTTTTATCGACTCAAAGATAGCCGGTTAGTTCTGAATCGTCGAACAAATCGTATCGAGGGTGTAATTGGACCCCGGTATAAGTTCTTCTCCAACAAGCAGCTAGCGGACAGAGTAGAAAACTATGTAACTACTCATAAGCTAGCGCCAGCTTCATTTAATGAAGCAGTGCTAGTTGGTCGCAGACTGATACTTCGTTACAAAAGCGATGACCCTGTTTTTGAGCTGCCATATAACCGCGTCAATGCCGAGCCGTTCTTCAGCGGATATCAGTTTGAAAATACAGAAGTAGGCGACTGCTCTGTGCGCGGGTCTACGATACTAGTGCGGCAGTTTTGTGACAACAAAGCAGTAGCGCCGACGCTGGATAAAAATCGTGTGTCGCATATTAAGAACGATAAGTTCAACCGTAAGTTTGAACTTATGCTAACGCGGCTTGACGTTAAAGTGGAGGAAGCTACCAAGTTTAAGCAAAATGTTCTGACCATGCTAAAGACAGGTCTTAACATAGGTAGTACACCGCAGCAGCACACTGAAGGTTGCGAGTATATCGTGAATAAGCTGATTCGGCGTGGGTTGAATCGTCACGCGGCAGCTGCGGTAATCAACACTACTGTAATCAAAGGTAGCTACAGAAATTCGTCGGTAGACCGGCAAGGCCGTCCATTGCTAGAAGTCGCAGCTTCTCGTAGCGTTTACGATTTGTTTAACGCAATTACATTTGAAGCCAAGCGCTGCGATGTAATGCAGCGGTTAGAAATGGAACAACTAGGTTACAACATGCTGTCAGGCGCAGTGTCTAACAAGGAATTTGTGTATGAGTAAGAAGTTGGATGTACTGGATGAAATGACACCGGCACTGCGGCAGTGCTACAAGCAAATCAGCGGTCTGTTAGGCGATGCCAATAAAAGCACCGTAATGTCTCGCCACAAAACGGGCAAGATTATTAAAAGCGTGCTTGAGACTGATGATGAGAACAAATACGGCAAAGATGCTGCCGGTCAGTTGGCGCTTGCTCTAGACATGCCTAAGCAAGACCTTTACCGCTGCAAAGTGTTTGCAGACGTGTACTCTGAGAAAGAAGTCAAAGCGCTGCTGAGCAGAACGACTAGCGGTGGTCGTAAGATCAAGTGGAGCCACATTGACTTAATCATCCGTGTGCCAGACGAAAAACTGCGCAAGAAACTTGTTGAGCAAGTGTTCAAGGATGATTTACAAGTTCGAGACTTATCCGACCTGATTAAGCAAAAGCTCGGTAAGCGCGGTAATGCCAAAGGTCGTCCTCGCGCAACACCAACAACTCCACAAGGCGCTATTGCGCTACTAGCTAAGCAGGCAAAGACCGTTGTTGATGTCTACACAGTGTCATCTAAAAAATTGGATGAAGCTGTGGATACTCCCGGCGACTTCGATAGCAAAGTAATTAAGAGTGAGCTATCCGAAGCAGAGCCACAAGTCAAAGCCGCTATTGCTTCGTTGAAAAAGTCGCTAGACAAGCTTTCTCAAATCAACAGCGCGGTAAAGAAATCCGCTGCTTCTCGCAAAAGCCGCGATGTCTTCGACGAGGCAATTGAAGCGAGAGAGAAAGCTAAAAAGGCTGAAAAGAAAAAGCCGAAGCTCAAGCTCAAAAAGAAACTAACTGTCGTGAAAAAGCCTGCCGCCAAGAAGACGCTGAAGTTTAAGAAAAAAAGAGGCTAGTAAATGCTCAGTCACGATCAAGTAGTTAGCAGAGCGGCAGCGTTAGCCTCGGCTGTTGGTAGAGAAGAATTTTCAGACGCCATCAGCAATACCGCCGACCTACTGCGCCGCTTTAGCGTATTGGCGCTGGCATTGCACGAATATGACAAAAACCAAGGCAAGACCGCCCGCATAACTGAGTTTGTGGTCGATAAATTACCGCACCACGGCCAGCAAATGTGCGAACTTCGTGTATCTGCCGTAGCGCGACAAGATGAGCTAGACGTTGGTACTGTAGTCGAAGTTGCGACGCAAGGGCCGGTGCATGAATCGTTCATTGTGTACTTTCTAGCCGAGTACAGCGAACGGCTTCGTGCTGCTGTGCAGGAGTTGAAAACCTACGTAGATATCGTAGCAAAAGACATCGCGCAAATAGACGCCGCAGCAAAAACAGCAGACAAACATGCGTAATTAAATGTCTACAGATTACCAGGAAGTAGTTGAATCCTCAGTGCCGTTTCAATCGTATTCAATATCTCGCGTTAACAAGATACGCCACAGTATTGAGCGAGACGAAGCGGCACTGAGTATGCTTGGAGACATGCTTACTGGTAAGAAAATACGCGCAATAGCCAAATCGCTACAGCCGTACTTTCCAGCCACGGTAAGCACACTAGTTATTCGTCAATCGCTACGTCATAGGATTGACTGCAAACTCACCCGCGAAAGTCTAAAAGAAGATGCCTGGTTACTATCTGGCGGCATTGCCAAACTAGAAAAAGGTACGCCAGTAGCTCCTTGGTTTCGTCAACTTGTGCAAGAGTGGGTGCCAATTCAGTACGTAGACGAAGTACCTGCTAGAAGTACATCAGGTAAACCTGGGTCAGTGTTTTACTGTAGAGTGCTGGCTGGCTCGCCTGCTGGCAAGCTATTTGAAACATTCTACTCTAGCAAGTTTTGTGCTTGGTTCGCCGAGCGTGAGTTAGGTTTTGCTGGTTTTCGTGGTAAGCATATTTTTCAGCGCAATAGCGACATAATGAATCTGCGCTGCTACGTATTGTTAGACTGCGGACGAGGCTCTGACCAGCCGAACTTTATTCAGTACAAAATGACAAGTTCATTTTTGTCATATAACAAGCAACTGATTAAAGTGCGCAATCGAGAAGCTGAGTCGTGCCCGTTAGGCTATGACCATCACTGCTACCAGTGTCCGCTAGGATACGATAGCTGTGATTGGGGTACGCACCCAGTAACTTACGAGCTAGCAAAATGCGAACACTGCGAACGCGAAATGTGGATGGACCCTAGAAAAAAATCTCTAGGGTTATGTGTGGAGTGTGACAGAGCAAAGCGTATGGCAAGGAACAAGTAATGTTGCGTGGCGCTTTTATATTTGCAGCGGTAGTCGCATTGATATTCAGTGTCGACATCATCGCCGGACTGACCGCTAAGGTAGTCGGCGGTTTACGAGAACTGCGGAAAGAATCCAGAAAAATTAGAAGGGAACATAAAGACGATGACTTGTACTAAGCGACAGGCGGCGCTAGCCAGGGTCTATGAATACGCCAATAGCCGTTATAATGCTTTTTTCTCAGCATCGCTAGAGAAAGACGTTTACGCTAATGACGATGAACGCAGCACAACTTATGTGGCTATTCAGCTACGTCAGCTCTGCGAGTGTATTTGTCGCACGCTCAATTTAATGTCAAAAGATGCGCTAGATGCTGCCGATTCTAGCGCGCACCTATCTGTTCACTATGCCATGCAGGAGGCTGTGTTATCAGAAATGGCAACACAGTTTGCTGCGAGTGTGCAACCAACAGCTGGCTCACTGCGCATTAGCTTTAAAGAAATGGTTATAAATTCGCTCGCGGTATTGTCACCCTTGTACCCTGGTTATAGGCTAGGGCCTGTTAGCGACTTTATGCAAAAAGTCGGACAACCTGTACGCAATGTACCTACCGCGCCTGATTTCGCGACAGCTAGTTTGCGAGCCAAGCTAGGGCTAGAAGAGCTTAACGAGCTTATCAATGGACTAGGCGTAACCGTAATGCTACGGCAAAGTCCCTCGTTAGCATACCAGCCCGAAGGTGCTAGCGTCGTGGAACTAGACAACTGTGATGTTCTGACGCAAGGTATAGACGGGCGAGGGTTTAGTAACCACTTCAATTGGGAAGAGATAGTCGACGGGTTGTGCGATTGCGATGTTATTCGCGATGGAACAATTATCTCGCTGGGTCTTTCTCCCTATATGTTGCAGCTATGTCGCGTTCTCATCGACATTAGCAACCTGGACAAGTTTGGTGAAGGCGGTTATCGCCGCGAAGACGGAAAATGGGTTAAGCCAGCCAACTGGCAAAAACCACCTATCGCAGATGTGCTAATCATGTTCGGACTAGAGGTTCATAGTAATGAGTGACCACGGCGCACAAGTTCCTACGCACTACTCGGATACCGGCGTACTCAAAATGACGTACTGCCCCGGTAGAGATTTTATAAACATCTATCCGACTATGTTCTACAACCTAGCCGTGCAGTTTGATCGCGGCTACTGGGACGCAATGATTGCTAGTGCGGAGATTGACCCAGACATTGTCGAGGCTAAAAATAAAGTCTCCGATGTCATGGAAGTAATTAACAAGTTCATCGAGCAAAGCTGCGCCGACGACACTGAGAAGTTTGAAGCATTGCTAACCCGCGTCGGTTGGAACGACATTGATATACGAGTCCGCAATACGTTCCTAGCGATGCTTGGCCACTTAATGCTGGGACAACTGTTCGCCGGTATTCGAGACGTTAGTTATGCCGGTGAAGTGCCGCCCACGCATTGGAAGCTGTGCTTAGAACGCTTCTGGCGAATTGCGGCAGAACAATCTGCGCCTAAACTAAGCTGGCGGCAAAAACTAAAACTAGCGTGGCATACCATCTGGCGCTAGCCAACGTGTCTGCTAAGTTTGAATTTGAGTCGAAATTTTTCAAAACATTCAGAAGTAGGTTCGGAGAATTACCGGAATCGTATTTTCTGTTTGACCTTGAGACTACCGGCAGCGATAAGCAGCGTGACCTAATTTGGAACATTGGCGCGTTGCTTGTCGAAGCCGGTATGGTCGTTGAGGAGTATGACGCCATACTTGACTGGACGCAAATGCCAGTCAGCAAAGTAGACCCGTGTTGGCTTACAAAGAAAATAGCCTCAATTAACTCGCAGCTAAGGCGAGCAGATAAACCACAGCATCTAACGCTAGATAAACTACGATCAGGCATTTATCCGTTAGACGCTTTGCAAGAATTGGTAAATAGACTAACGCAGGCAAAACATCGAAATATTCCAGTCGTTAATCACGGCCTGATAAACTTCGATATACCGATGCTCACAAACCAGACAGAAACCTGGTTAGGCTCTCCGTATCTGTTCAAGCGTACGCAAGTAATAGATACCGCTGCTTTGGAAAAGGCAATCGAGCTTAGGCTCACTCCTGAGTTACCTGATTACCAAGACTGCAAGTTACTTCAGTACCAAAAGAAAATACTAGACCTCAAAACTAACGTGAGGTTTTCACTCGATACTCACTGCGCCAAAAAATATAGCCTATGGAGCAGAACCGGGCTTTCGCCAAAGCTAGCCCACCTGGCTATAAATGACACGCGACTGTGTCATTCACTATTAAGTACTTACAAGGAACTTCGATGAGCCTGGAACAATATCAGCAAAAACGACAGTTGGCAAATCTAACCGGCGCCGTTGTCGCGCTGAACATGGCAAGGTCGCTAGCAACTGATTTGTTAGTGCAGGCAGTTATCGGCAAGAAGTTTGATGACCCTACCGTAGACTCACAGTTACGTCGTCGTATTAATGACAAGCTCAAAGAAATCGAGCCTGTAACGACGCAAGAGTTCCTGACGTCATATTTTATGATACAGCTACCGGCAACAGCCGGTGACTCTGTATCATTAGCGCCGGATATGACGCCGGACACTCACCGTTTGGATATGAGCGGTTCAGTCGCCGTATACAACCATTCATACGAAACAGTAATGCACGTCGTTCTGTACGTGCCACGATTAGAAGGGCTAATTGCGGCAGGTAATTCGTTTAAGATCGACAGAATCCTGATGGAGTATCACTCCCCGGCGATTAAGTCGTTACTGAGCGACAGCGATGACGACGAAATGGTGGCGGAGATTGTAGGTGTCTCGGTAGTCAGTAAAGGTATTTTGGTCATAATACGACACCCGCGAACAAGAACATTATTTGCGGTTAACGTAATAAGCTGCGCAAATAACTACAAAAGATTCAGAGCCAGATACTCTAAGTCCTTAGTAGACTTGCCGCGTAATCCGTATTTCGCTGCAATTGATAATCCGCGATTAGCGATCAGCAATTATTGCGAAGCCGCAGACGAGTTTAATCGCGCCGCGTTGCCGGATGGCTACCAAAACGTAAGTAAAGAGGACTTTCAAAGTCTGGACGACGTCATTTCTAGCGTGTTGAATGACCAAGACAGATTTTTTAGTGACTTGCTTTGTCGCGACATCGGAGTTAGACTCTTAGCTGCTGAGTGTGGCTTAGACTGCAATGTAAGCAGCTTTGACTTTGAGTTAGCAAACAAAATGCATCTAGCTAGATATCTAGCTTTGTGTATGGACAGCGCCGCACTCGATAATCTATTACCGGAGATTCCAGAGTGGGCGAGCTACATAACACGCTGTACATAGGTGTAGACCCAGGCAAGCAAGGCGCTATAGCTTTTTTGCTCAGCAATAGAGCAAAACGTAAGACGTTTGCAACGTCGTTTAGCACGCCGGTCAAAGTTACAGTTACCAAATTTCCAAGGGCAAAAACAAAGAGCGGTAAGCCCAAGGTGTCTCGCAAAACCGAGTACGATCCGCAAGCTATGCGAGACATAATAGTCAACTGGATTGCTAAGGCAAACAAAAAACAAAAATGCAAAGTACTGTTCTGTATAGAACGTCAGTGGGCTAGACCTAATGACAGTAAGAGCAATATACAACGCATGGCCGAAGGCTATGCGACTTGGCTAACAATAGCTAAGTTGCTCGGGCTGACTATTATTGAAATCAGTCCGATCAGCTGGAAACCCAAGTATGTTGCTATCGGCGCCGACAAAAAAGAATCGGTCAAAATATGCTCAAAGCTTTTTCCTATGGTGCCGCTGCCGAGAGCTAAAGATGCGGATAGAGCTGAGGCTGTTTTGATCGCTGACTTTATTAGGCGGCGAGAAGAAAAAGTCAAGTACCCGTTGGCGAAACAGAAACGAATGGTACGGCAAGATGTTGAAAAGCCTGCAACCAATAAGCGAAAGCAACGGTTTAAGTTCATTTTCACAAGGTAGTAGCTAATGCCAAAACTAGCACTTAAAAAGTCTAGCAAGGAAAAAGGAGAAAAAAAGACTTCAGCCAGAAAGGAACTTGAGAAAACGCTGAAGTCAGTGTTCGAGTCTGGCACAGTTAGACTGATTTTGTCAGCTATCGACAGTGCCAAAAAACAAAAACGACGTGAGGTATCTTTGCGTGACTTAGTGAGAGAATCACTAATTGCGCTCGGCGTGCCTCATCAAAATATCAACACTTGGATTGCTAATGTGCTTCTCGACAAAGAGGCACTGGCTACAAGTGAAAGTGTAGAAGAGGAGTAAGTATCGAAGTATGGACGCTAACAACTACGCGCACAGCCCAGAACAAGAGCTTGCACTACGGCAAGAAGCACTCAACCTCACTAAGGATGCGTCTGTTTGTCATGCGCTACAGGGGTTACGAGTTGGTCTGTCGCTGTCCGCGTTGTCGAAGCAAGTTTTACACCGAGTTCTGACCCAAGAATCGGCGTCACCTGCTTTGTTCGATTGGCTAGTTGAAGCACAGAGAGTATCTGCGGCCAAAGCTGGCGCAAACCTGGACCTCGAAGGCTTGCGCGACGACCTACAAACTCTAGGCAGTGACTTTATCACCGATGAGATTTCTAGGTTGCAATCCGAACAGACTACTGCCGAAATGGTTTCTGCCGTGAAAAGCAAGAAATTGCTTTGTCATGTCCGTATTCCATCTGCCAAAGAGGAGGCGGAAAAATTAGTGGTGCACGGCCCAGGCGAACTGTTGCTTTTAGTGGGTGAAGCAAATACCGTGCACAAAGCAATCATCGACATGGTGTATGACACCGAGCATTACACTTATGCCGATGGTACGCCAGTGGCTAGCAAAGATATGATGCTGCTGTTCCATCACTTTCTGCCAGAAGACAATGACCGGTCAAAAGACATCATGAAAGTGGCGTGCTCCGAGTGGATGCATAAGACGACCTCCGCAACTGGTTGGCGTGATGTAGTACGCTCAGCGGCTAATGGTAAACGAAAGTTCTTTTCGTTTATCTCATCTATTGGGCTAGTGGTGCCGAGAAAGCACAGCGAGCTAGTCAAGCGAGCAGACAAAAAGTCGAAAGCAGCCAGTACCGCTAAACGCCCATGTGCTTCAATTAAGCACGCTATCAACATTGTCAACAACTACGTTGCCAGTACCTCAGAAAGAACAGTAGCAGGCGTATTCGTCAACCCGGAAGATGCTGCGCTAATCTCCACGATTAAGCAACATGCGACGGGACACAGAACAGGAATTCGAGTAGTCGAATTAGTGTGACATAGTGCCGTTTAAACTAGGCCCCTTTACCGGGCTACTACCAGTAAGAGTAGGCATATCTGCACCGCAAAGAGCAGTAATCGACCCTAACATTAAGTTAGCCAAGTTTTCAGATAATACGTCTCTAGGCGATATAGCTAGTGACTATGAGTTAGTGACGCTGGCTATACCCGAACTGCTAAATATAGATTTGTTCGGGCTATACACCGGCAGCACTGATAAAGTAATCACGGATGCTAACCGTGTTATTCCGGCTTACAAGATGCTGTTCCCGGCAACGCCGCTATTCGCCGGATTAACTAGAGACGCTAAGAACCTTGAATTAAACTACACGTTGCTGGCATTGTCGAAAGGCGAGCCAACAATGAAGTTTATTCAGTGGCTAACTACCGTAGCGGTGACAAAGGCAATTGACGACCTCAACAAACCCAATGCCGTATTCGACAGAATAAAGCTGGGTGTAACTACAGTTCCCAACGTCACCGTCAGCGGTCAGTACTGCGATACCGATAACAGAGTTTCCGCCGAAAAGTATCCGGCTATATTGCATAATTTTCAACAAGTGCGATGGTTTGAGCGTGTACCTGTATGGTATGCAGGAGTTGTTCGCAACCACATAACGAACAAGCAAACTACAACACTTCGGTTCCCGGAAGAGTTCTCACCGGCCTACTGCGATTCAGAAATAGTCGCACTTCGATTTCAGGACGCTCAGAAAAAGATTGAGTTTACTAGGCAGGCAACGCCAGTGCTTTCATTCCAGGCTTCTTACCTAGACCCCGTTGCAGCGGAGTTAGTCAAGAAGTCTAATGAACCATACGGCGTTAATTACGTTCGCGGTATGTGTCCTGAGGTTACCGTAACAGTAGAAAATGAGGACTTACTACCATGAGCAATGGAGAGCCAGATGCTGACGATTTAGAAGACAATGACGACAGCAGTGTTGTCAAATGTTCCGCTCACGTTAAGCTAAATTGGGCTCCGACTCTGCACGTTACAGGCACTACGCGAAAAAATCAAACGTCATCGCTAAAAGCGTTAGACGTACCTGTGATGTTTCGCAAAGCTAAAGGTAAGGCGCCAGTATTCACTGCGCACGTAGTCGGAATAATCGAAGATGAACATGGCATACCTCACGAAGTAGTAGTGAGTGAATATGCTTTGTTTATGAACGGCACTACAGGCAAACTAGAGTTAAAGTCGCTAGATAAAGACATTAACCATGTGCCGCCCAAATTCGTAGAAGCACTTGTGGCGCGACCTGGGCAAATACGAGTTGCCAGCGCTGATGTTGAAGAGGAAGAAGAGGATGATGACGATGACGACGACGAGGAACTAGACGAAGAGTTTGACGAAGAAGACGATGACGAGGATGACGATGAGTAACAAAATTGTTCCACAGCAAGCTAAAGCCGGATTTGTACTGGCAATAGAAAAACTGCAACGGCTGACGGAAGATGATTGGGACTGGTCGCCAAACTCAAAAAGTCCTATCGCCAAACTAAACTCTTGGCTACGGGATAATCCCAAGTATCGGTTAGTGGACACGCCGAGAATAGAATCTAGACTTTTGTCTCGTCAGATAGAGAACAGCATAGAAACTATGACGTTTTCTGTTTCTGTTTCGTATCTCTATGAAGACATAAGTGAGCGCGTTTATGACGACAGACACACCGGCGTTTTTGAAGGCTCTTCAGAACAGGGAAGAACAAAGGAGGGACAGGACAATGAAGATCAAGAAAAAGAAGAAGAAAAAGCTTTTGCGAGTGCACAACCTGCCGGAAAGCGCCCAGCAAATCTCGCAGCCAGCACAGCAGGGTATGCAGCTAAACCAAGACCTGCTGCAAATGATGGCGACAGGTCAGCTGACGCAAGCGCAACTTCAGCAGATACTGAATCAGCAGATGCAGCCGCAGCAGCCGCAAGTGGTTCCGCAGAGCATTCAGGCAGCGCCAAGCCAGCAACTTCCGCAAAGTTCTCCAACGCAGCCGACGCCCTCGACTACTTGGCCGAACTCGGTATCAGCATCCCCGACTCCGCAACCCGCACAGTCGCCGGACTTGCAGCCCGTGCAGCAATCCCCCAGCGTGGTCCAAAGCACCGACCTAACCAAAATGATTGAAGCAGAGAAAAAGACTCTGTTCACAATGGTCGTGCTGCCACCTGGCGAATTTGATTCAACAGTTATTAAGAACTCGACACTGGAAGAAATTCAAGCTGAGTTCATGTCGTACGTGAATGGCTTGCCGAAAGACTTTCCGTGGCACGATACGCAGTGCATTCTCACAGAAGCCTCGGCTATCTGGCCGGTGTCGCAATATCCGCTTGTCTTTGCAAAAAGTCCAAAGACTGGCGAACTGTATCCTCTTACCAGACTCAAGCTAGAGCCGGAGTTCAACAATGACGGCTATCTAGGCGGATCGTCAATCGTTGACGAGACTGAGGAAGAAGAGGAAACGGACGACACTGACGATAATGAAGTCTCGTCCAGCGAACTAGAGGATATTCTTTCGGCAGCGGAAGACGTCGACGAAATGGGTGGCGTCGAATTCCCTGACGAAATGTATACTGGCGAACCGGATGCCATCGGTTAATTTGGCAGTGTGACGTAAGCAATAAACGGTAACGACTGCTAATAAATAAGCAGTCGTTACCGTGTCATAATAAGTGAATAGGCTGCTGACTGGCGTTAGTCGGCAGAGTTTTACCTCGCAAGGAAGAAGGTGAGTTTAGATGGACCCAGCATTTGTGTTGTCGGCAGGCTGTCCGAAAACTGGCGTTGGTTTATCGGACGCGGAGCGAAAATTAGTTTTGCTCCGTGATACGTTGACCCGGCAACTCGAAGGCGGTTTTAGTCTATTTGTCAAAGACCGCTTTGACAAATTGACACCGAAAGCTGTCGTCGATCCGACAGCACTACGATGGTACTCTGTAGAATCTATCGACGGAGGCGTTCGAGTTTGCGAATTGCAAATCGAGCCGCCGCAAGCCGATGGCGCGGTTGATCTAATGGTCAATCGCTACGCAGAGTTGAGAACAGACGTAATGCCCTGCCTACCAGGACAGAAAGCAATTGCGTTTGAACTGCGCGGACCCCTTAACGCCATCATTAAGGGGAAACTAAAAGTTCGACGGCGCGGAGACGTTGTCGACATCATTATAAACCCTGAGAACTCGGTAGGTGACCACGTAGCCTACCGCTTGCCTCGGGAAGTCTGGCCGCATGTAAAAATCATTGCGTGCCGTTGTGCCGACGTGCCGGAAGGGTGCCAGCAATTCCTGTACGATGCGTCGCGTCAAGAGTTTCTACCACCCGCCGATGACTTCGCTACGGTAGTAAGCGATGAACATTGGGACTGGGCGCCAGAGGTCTGGATCGACCATGAGGCGGTACTAGACCTGGCACCAGGTTCGTCACCGCAAATGATTGCCACCGGGCTCGCTGTTAAGAGTGGCAAGCCTACGCCGCCATTTGGGGACTACGGGCAAGTATCGGTAAACGATGCTCTGCTCCAAAACCTGGAGGCAGTGTCAGCGCTGATTTCGCAAACTCAGCCAGCAATTCCTCAGTTCGAGTTGCTGTACGGGTTTCACAGCAAGCAACTCATCAAAGGGTTGCAATCCGCTGCTATTGTTTTGTCGGCCATGTGGCCGGATATCGTGGCGGATATCAAAGCCGGTGGGAGCCTGGCTCATCCAACCTCGCTGGTCGACGGCGTAGTGACGAATGTGCAACGCAGCAAAAACTGCGTTACAATTATCGTCGACACTGGCGAAAAGAAAGTGGCTATGCGGTATCTGCCAACGTTGCAAACGACGGTGGCGGTGGGTCATAAACTGACCAAACGCGTAGCTGTTGGAACCTATGCTCCAGTTGTGGAAAGTGAAGCAGCGGCAATGCGGCTTTACGATCCGCAAGCACTGAAGCGGGTGGCTACAACGTTTGTTGTTGAACGCGCTATTGGCAGTAATGGGATGGCTTACGCACCGTCTACTTACTGCTATTCATTGCTGCAATACGCAGCAAAGACTGATGGCCGATTCAGCATTCGGTTGCCAAGCTGGGCTTTTTCGGACGCCAAATCAGACGGAAAAATCACAGTATTTCCGGTCTGCCCAGGTCGTCTGTTAAGCCCCGGCCAGACGGTATCGCTAGGCGATCTGGTGCTATCCAATGCGAGCCAAATTCGCGTTGGAAAACGTCTGGCGGCTGCTCGCGCGTCGTATAACAAACGTCGCCGAAAAACCACTGGCGGAAAAGGCAATAAAGCCTAATTCGCCTAATGAAAAGTAATTAGTCCTGGTGTTTGCTGTCATGTGAACGCAAACACCAGGATTTTTTTTTCCTTTTTTATTAGCTATAATTAACTGTCCCGTAACACCTACCTTAGCGTAGTAAAAAGGAAATTATGACTGTTGAATTAAAACCAGCCTACAACACAGGAAATGAGGAAAAAGACAAAGCACTGTCTGTTGCCAACTATACTCCGTATTTAAAAGTCGGTGGTGCCGACGGGTATAGGCCCGGCACAGTAATTCCTCACGTTGGTGGCTCAACGTTGCTGCAAAATGCCGAGAGATTTAAAGGCGTTGTGAAAGCAGAAATTGTCTCCTACGGCAAAACAGACTTCAAACAATTAACTCCGACGGTTGAGATAGACACTCAAAACCTACCGCAGTTAAATAATCTTGTTGCCACCATTAAAACCGGAAACGTACCGGCGATGCCGCCAATGCAAGAACAAGTACAACCTCAACCAGTTATCGAACAACAGCAACCATCGCAGACCTTGGCAGTAAGCCCGCAGCAGCTTACCGATCTGATGAGCACAATGCTTGCACAAGTAATGGGCAAAGCAGCCGCAGAACAACCGGCGCCGCCGCAGTTACCGCCACCAATGCCTGTACCAATGCCTGCACCAGTTCCGATGCCACAAGTGAGGCAGCCAGCGCCGTTTGTCGGCGCAGTGCCTAGACCCTCGTTCCCGCCGGTAGACGCGGCGAGCGATGCCTTCCGTTCGCTTGGCATTCCAAACCTATCGGTAACACCGGCACCGCCTCGAACACGAGTTGATTTCGCAACAGACCCTAATCGGTCGCAAATAATATTCAGTCACACCGCGTACTATCATTGGGTAGCTGTCGCTGGCTCAGTATTGCTGCTAATTGCCGACTCGCGATTTGACTACCCGTACTGGGCACCCAATGATATGGGTGATAATGTTTTTCATGTAACCGTTATCGGTTCTGAAGGCCAGCAGCCGCAAGTGTACGATTGCCGTTTATGCGGTGCCGAGTTTCGGTTTGGTAACTTCAGATTCTTTATGCTGCTCGTAGTTCCGCCAATGGAGAACTACTAATGGAAAAAGAAAATGTAGTACCAGAAAACAAGAGCCCCGATTCGCTGCTAGATAAAGCAGCTGCCGCAGTGCCTAAGCACGACAAAGACAAGCGTGCAAAGACTGCTGATAAGTCGGCGGACAAACCTAACGCTACTAACAGTTTTGATAGCTAACGATAAGCAGGGTTTCCAATGTCAACAGGTTACTATCCATCAGAAAGAACTGCCGCAGCTACGCTAGGTGGTGACATATATCGGTCGCCATACGCCAGCTACTCGGTGGCCGAGACGCCCATAAATTGGCGTAACGTATTGCTGTGGTGCCAAAACATTTTCAGCAATAACGGAACGCTTGTTCGAGCATTGGATCGAACCGTCTCGTACTTCATTACCGACTTGGACATTGGAGCACCCTCAAGCTCTGGTTACGTTAGCGAAGATGAACGTGAGAAGTGGACTAACATATTTCGCACGTTGAGCATAGTGCCTAAAACACGAGAAGCTAACCTAGACGTAAAGTGCTACGGTAACTACTTCGTGTCGCTCAACGTGCCGTTTCGCCGTCTGCTATTTTGCCCTAAGTGCAAAAAGATGACGTCGTTTCAAGAGTTTACAAACAACCCGGCTTATCGTTTTAGTTTCTCTAGTTTTGAGTTCTGCGGTTACTGTCCTAAGTGCAAATACTCGGGTGCTTTTGACGTTAAAGATGAGCCGAACAACCAACCAGAAGTTCTATCGCTAAAGCTATGGCCACCGACAGAAATAGAAGTGGTGTATGATCTGCTGACTGGCGATACGGAGTACGTTTGGCGAATACCTGAAGACTACAAATCTCAAATCAGGTCCGGCAGCCTATTTCAGCTTGAGCGAGCGAGCAAGTCTATTATTGATGCGGTAAAGCACAACCACTTATACCGTTTCAATAAGAACATGATCTTTCATGGTAAAGAAACCGGACCTACTGGGTTGCGTACCAGAGGGTGGGGCATTAGTCCGCTTATCTACAACAGTAGACAAATCTGGTATGTCGAAATGCTCCATCGTAGCAACGAAGCAATTTGCTTGGAGCACGTTGTTCCGTTGCGTATGGTGTCGCCTGACGTAAAATACTTCTCAACAGATACCGCGCTTGGAGGGCAATCTGGCCTGCAAAACATGGGCCTGTTTAAGAGCGCGGTAGAGAGAATGGTTCGCGTACACCGTAGAAATCCTACGAGCATTCACACGCTGCCGTTTCCTGTCAACTTCCAGCAAATTGGCGGTGACGCGAATCAATTAGTGCCGTACGAGCTAATCAATCAAGGCTACGACGTACTGTTGAATGCTGTCGGTGCTCCAGTCGAACTACAAAGAGGTACGCTGAACATACAGGCTATGCCAGTGGCGCTTCGTGTCTTCGAGGCACAGAATAGCCACATGGTTCAGCAGAATAATGAGCTAATAGCCTGGGTGGTATCTAGAGTTTGCGAAGTACTGAACTGGGAACCAGTTCGCGCTAATTATCGCCGCGTGCAGCACGCAGACGATATGCAACGCCAACTCAACATTCTGCAAATGGCCATCAGCGGTCGTGTCTCCGAAACCGATGCTTTGCGCACACTTGGTTTGGAATACCGGGATCAACGTCGGCTTATTGCGGAAGAAGCTCGCTACGATCAAGAGCTTCAAGCAAGAATGCAGGAAGAAATGGATCAAGCTGCGTTTGGGCAGCAAATTGCCAAAGGTATGCCGCAAGGTGGACCAATGGGTCAGCCGCCGCAAGGGCAACCGGGTCAGCCCGGCGCCGGTGCTCCAATGGGTGCGCCAGCACAAGGCCCATTGCCGCCGGGTCAATCCGTGTCAGCTATGTTGCCGTCTGAGTCTAATCCAATTACGCCGGAAGAAATGGACACAGTGGCAGAGAGTATAGCGCAGACATTACTGGCTATGCCGTCATCGCAGCGCATAAGTGAACTGCGAGCAATGAAACAGAAAAACTCAACCATGCATAAAATGGTTAGAGGCAAGCTCGATGAAATTCGTAGTCGTGCTAGGTCGCAAGGCGGCAGCATGTTAATACAACAAAGTTATGGCGGAGGTTAACTTGCGAAAAGTTAATGTAATCACAACAAAACAAAAGTGGAAAGAGCTTAAAGACAGAGTGGAAAATACGAATTTTCTAGCAGCATTTAAGCAGCTACAAAATCGCGTAAAAGACACCTGTTTATTCGACGTATCTTCGCTTAATTATGGCATTGCATACTGCTATAATAGTGGTAGCGAAGATGACTCAGACTTGAAGAAGCAGAACCGTAAAATTACGGCCTATGCTTTTATTAACGCTACGTCGGAATTGTCAGCTGGTGACATAACTGGCGATAGCGGAGGCAGCAAAAATGAACCTTTACGATCTGGGAAAAAGAGCAGCAAAAACGCTGCGTCGAAAACGACAGTTAAAATCGCCGTCGGTCGATGAAATGCGCGAAGCGCTGCACGCGCGGTCCAATAATCAGCAAGACCCTTATTCATTTGGGCGAGTTATCCATGACCGTCAAATTGGTAGAGCCATGCTGCATGGGGCCGGTACTGAGTCAGAACGACTTATGCCGCGAACTAGCGAAAACTAGTAGTGACGACAATAGCCACGCCATCCAAAATTTAGATGCCGTTAGTAAAGAATGCAACGCATTGTCGTCGTTCCTTGCAACGATTAGCAGGCTTGTGAACCGATACCACGCTAAGATGACTACTAAGTCATAACAGTTTACTAATAAGAGGATTAGCATGTTTACTTCTAGCCAGCTTCGTCAGTCGGCGATTGCCACGGTCTACAAAGCGACCAAAGCCGCAAATGACGAGACAGCAAAAAGACGTCTGGTAAAAATAGCCAGTTGCTTAGCCGCAGGAAAGACTATCAAGGAAGCCGTAGCTGCTGCCGGAATCACCGGTGACGTTGCTACTGCTCTTACGGCGAAGCTGGCTAGCGGTGCATTGAGCAGACTCACCAATGCTGTTGGTGAATTGTCTAAAGGTACAGTTCGCGGAGGCGCCGGTAGCGGATTAGGTCTTGCCACCGGACTTGGCGCTGGAATCGGCATTGGAAGCAAGCCGGGCGTACGCCCTGCCATAGCGACAGCTGCTTCTGGCCTTCGTGCTTTAGGAAGTGGTCAGCCATCGCTCGCACCTAAGACTACGCCGGGCGTACGCCCTGCCATAGCGACAGCTGCTTCTGGCCTTCGTGCTTTAGGAAGTGGTCAGCCATCGCTCGCACCTAAGACTACTGACGACTCCATGTATCAATCATTTCCCATGGAAAACGGAAATACAGGACTAAGACAATTACGAGGCCAGTCATCTGACGTAGGACCATCAAGTACAAAAAAGTCTGAGACTAGCAAAGAATCACGCGGGCCTGCTCGTCGCATGATAGGCAATATTCGTAACCGACGCGCGGCACGTCAAGGTGGTAATATGCAAATGCAGGCCCCCGCACCGCAGGCGGCAACAACGCAGGCAGTGCAGAGTGTGCCGCGCACGCCGCGCCCTACGCCGCAACCAATGCCGCAACCAGCTGTCGCAAAAGCTACGCCTGTGGCTGCGCCAGCAGCGTCGCAAAATAACATCCAAGCGGACCTAGATGCGGTCTTAGCCGACAATGCACCAATGAGCGCGCCTGTTGAAACAAGTCAGCCAAGACCGCGACCGACCGTAAATAGAATTGACGGTGGTCAGTTTTCCGATGCCAACCCGCTAGAACATGTTGGTGCTAGTGCCAATGCGGCGCTAAAAGGCAAAGGTAGCTTTTTTGCTTCCGGCGGTGTACCGACTGATCCGGCACAAGAAAAACCTGACTGGCGAGGGCCGCAGCCACAAGGGCCGCAACTGCGTTCACCGGAGCGTATGCAGCAAATACACAGAGATATAATGCAACAATCCACTGGTATGCCTAGCCCGCTGCCGTCTGCTCGTGACTTTGATACGCCACCGCTTAGGCCTTTTGGTGAAAAGCGCGTAGCCGGACCGGCGCCATTACCAAATCACGACGCATCAATCGTACCTAGCATAATTTCGCAGCCAATTAGTCAAGCAGTACAAGGCTTCACTGACCGGTTAACAGACCCTGACCGCTGGCAACAAGCTGTACGCAACAACCCAGCAAGCGCGGCTGCCCGCGCTGGCAATAAAGTCTTGCCACACATTGGGGCGGGTATACGGTCCGCGCTATTGCCACAAGGTACAAATTTCCAAGACTTCGTTCCGCCAGCGCTCTCGAAACTTTGGCAGTAAGGAACAAACTGTGAACAACGTGTTACTAGACCATCTTGAATGTATCAGTGATTTGAACTTTGTCACTGTTCCTGACTTTGCCGAACACTGCGGTTTGCCTAATGGTCGCGATGTTTTGAACTCCTACATTGACGCCGGATACGTAGTGCGAATTTGGCGTCAAAATCGCGGTGTATATTCTTTAACCGAGGCTGGTAAAGACCGACTAGCCGACTTGAAAACGCAGCGGCAAGAAGCGAGCAACAACAATGCCAACAGCTCAAAACAACCTGACAGCGGCAAACAATCCGATAGTAAAGGCGACGCCGGACGGAATAGCGGCAGCAGCGCCAGCCAATCAGGCAAGGGGTCAAATGCCAACGCCTCCGGCAAGAAATAACCAACAACCGTTCTGGATGGGTAGCGCACTAGGCGATATTCCAAATCCATCGGCTATCAAACCGTCTCCAGGTTTTCCTCAACCGACAAATACCACGCAACAGCCTGGGCAATTTCCCAGACAGTTGCCCGGTAAAGTTGCTGTAGCTGTTCGTAAAGAATTGCTACGCGGCGGAGCAGGTGACGGAAAACCAGACTCAGCGTTCAATCGTAAAGCCTTGCGAAAAGGCGTGCTGTCGGAGCTAGAGCACACCAGCAACACGCAAATGGCTAAAGAAATAGCCAAAGATCATCTAACAGAGGATAGCATGGCTTACGCAAAAGAAGCAAAGTATAAACCTCCGTACAAAATTCGTCCGTGGAGTACTTCTGGGCAGGAGTGCCTCGACGAGTTTGAAGAAAGGTTTATGAACAGCACCGCCAAAAAATATGGCGGTGAGTCCTCGTTACAAGGCCCGATGGTTCTAGGCGCTATCGAAAAAGAAGCCGCCAGTACCAAGTGCGCTGCTGTAACTCCGTTTGCTGCTGCATTCTTTATTCAGTGCCGTAGCCAAGGTTACAGTGTGCCGCAGATTCAAGAGTTCACCAAACTCGCCAGCCAAGCCAGCCCAAAGATTAACGATAACTTATCGTGCTTTGACGACAACTTCTGGCAGTTTATGGCGCGTACCACTAAGCAAGCAGAGCCTGGCTTAGGTGAGCGAGTTATGGGTACGCTGGGCGGCTGGGGCGACAGCGGTATGAAGTGGTTGCAGAATACTCGACCAATTCAGGCCGCCGGTAAAGCCGTACGTAGTGTAATAAAGCCGGTGACTCAACCCGTTAAGCAGTACTTTGAAAGTCAACTTCAGCAAGGTGCTGCTAACGAGGTTGGCAAGCGCCTGGATGCGCTCGGCTTTAATCCTGAAGGTGGCATTGGTAAGTTTTTGCTTGACTACAATAAAGAAGGCTTGATGCCAGCTATCGGTAATGCGTGGGGTAATATGTCCGATACGCAAAAGCTGTCTTTGTTGGCAATGATAGGTGGACCTTTGCTCGGAATGGGTACAGCAATGGCTGGCCATCCCGGTATGGGTGCATTGCTAGGCTTAGGTGGGCTAGCGGCAGGTGGTGCCGGTCTGTACTACGGCGGTAACAACCAGCAGCAGCAGCCAGCAGCACCAGCGGCGCCCAAGCCACCTACTCCGCCGCAAGCGCCAGCACAGGCGCCTATTGAAGCGCAACAGCAACCTCCCGCCGCGCCACAACCTGCCGAATCGTCAGATTGGGTAGCAGACGCATGGCAGAGAATGCGTAGCAGTGCAGGCAGTCAAGTTGGTGGAGCAGTGGGCTCCGCGGCAAGTGCAGTTGGCGACTCAATTGCAAATGCCGGGCAGAATATATTTAACCAGCAAGCAGCGCAACAAGCTGCACCAAAACCACCGGCACCGGTAGCACCAACAGCACCGCCGCAATAACAGCTTAGTTTTAGGCACTCCCGCTCGGGAGTGCCTTTTATTTTGTACAGAAAGAAGGAACATGAGCCAGACTGAGAAGTACCATAATCTTGTCATTCTTTACAGCAGCCGTCGCCAAGAAATGCTGCGAGCTAAAGAAGCAGCTAAGCGTAGTTGCTTATGCGGAGAGCCATTAAAAGTTACACCAGGTAAGCCCAGCTATAGCAGACTGCGAGCTAGAATAGCTAGTTTTGACCAAGAGTTGTCAAATCCTATTTGCGACTCACGACAGATTGAAAATACTGCTGCAAACACAAGCAGCGCGGTCATTAAGCCGCGTGCAATTTTGTTTCTCAGAACCGATGCCGCAAGCAATGACTTTCGCTTATGCAAACTTACCCAGCTGTCCCACCTGTCCCACCTGCACAACCCTGGCTTTCCAGAAATAAAGACACTGGCTGCCAGAATAAAGGGTGGCTTCGGGTTTGATAAAGCACCGGCGGCTGGTGGCTTTGACGAGATTGCTGTACGCAACGAATCATTGAAACTAGCCTTGAAGCTGTGTGAGGAACAAGGCTGCGCTGCGCAGTACACAACGTTTCTTGATGCCGATGAGTTTATTCTGGTTGACAAGCTATGCACAGATTGGGTTCGCTCACGTAACGCGGACATCCTGGCATACAAAACACAGCAGACAATTTCGCTTACAGAGCTAGATATGCTAGCAGCTAAGTTGACGCAAAACTGGCGAGTAAGCATGACTAATAAAGCAAACCTACTGGACCGACTAAACCAGTTCGCGCGCTGCAATGACGTTGACAAGCAATTTGCACTTTACACCAATGGTGAGCAACGTGAAAGCTCGATGCGTAACACGATGGTACAGCTTAAGCGATTGAAGGCGCTTATCGAGTTACTGTTTGAGTCACTGTCTACGCATCCTAGTAGTCCGGCAAGTAGCCGATACGCGTTAGTCCCAGATACGACTGGCGTACACCCACGCACCATATCTAACTCGTTAATACGAAGTGGCAGAGTTAAATGGAAACAAAATCACAAGATGCTAAACTGCGTTAACACTACGCAGCACTGCGTACTAAGCGTAGTCGGCTCAGTAAACATCGTAGCTGGCAATGAAAACTATATTGGTCTTCACGGCCACCAGCGTAGCTCAAAGACATACCTGAGTCCGTTAGACGTCACTCAGTATGTTCATGAACGGCTATTCTCTAAAGACGTAATGAACCTGCTGACGAATGAAATGCTTACGTTAGCTGCAATAGCTGCAAAGCAGCCCAACGTACTTGACCTGATACGCGACAGCGGCCTAGGGTATTTGGCATTAAGGAAGGCATAGTATGAAGTGGGCAATAGCTATAGCAGTTAACAAGACTAAACCACCTTCTGATGTGACGACGTTAATAAAGCTGCTACGACAGCAGGGTTTTGAGGACACAATATATGTCTTCACCGATACTGGCAGCCGTCTACCGCCATTGCCCAAAGTCATCTACAGTCCTGTTAAAAACAGAATCAACGATTACTACAACTGGCGTAGAGCTATTCGCGAACTAACTAAAGTTGACGCCGACAGGTATTTGCTACTGACCGGTAACTGTCTAATAACGGATAAATTCAAACAGACAGTTGAGCAAGTAACGACGGAGGCAGACGTATGGCTACCATTCTGTAGCAACAGTTCGTACACTACCGCGTTTCACTGGAATGACCGACCAACTGCTGTTTGGTTCTCGCCCATAAGCAACTATCCGTCTGGATGGCACGCTATGGCTTTTGCGTCGAAAGCAGCATTGCAGAAAACCGAGTCAGTTCTACCTGCAAATACCTTTACGGGACTTGACCCGGAGGAGCATATGTTAGGAAGTAAAGCAGTATCTATGAAGTACTACTTTCCTTCTACAGCATATGACTGCTCGAAGGCTGGTTGTGACATGGCTAGCGAATTCACGAACACAAGTAAGGCTGCGTTATCGCGCAACAGAAAAGCACAAGTCACGGCAGATAAGCTGCGCGTTGGCTTCATTGTGCAGGTGTTCTTAACTGGCGGTACAGAAACGTGGCTATTAAATATGCTGCGAGGACTTGGCCGCTTCGGTGACATAACACTATCTGGCGTGGTAGTGGCAGGCGGCTATGGGGCAGTATCGCCCGTTACCATCGAGGCCGTGGCTAAGCACTGCACCGTGTACGCGGAGCAACCTACCAAGTACACAACTAAGCTGCCATCTGTTCAGGCCATTGCTACACTAGCGCAAGAGTCGGACATACTTGTCGTTTGGGCAGTTACAGACCACGACGATGTCAAAACGCTAGCCATTACTAGTAAGAAAATTGTCGGGGTTAACCACGGCTGCATGGACTGGTGGATGGCTAGACTTAATGACTTCGTAGACGCCTGGGCTACCGTGTCACAAGTGTCTAAGAAAGCACTGCCTAGAAAAGGTACGGTAATCAACAACGGGCTGACCTTTACAAAAAGCCCATTAACAAAAGCGGAAGCAAAGCAACTGCTAGGCTTGCCGCCTGATACTTTTGTTGTTGGTTACATCGGTAGAATATCCGCAGAGAAACGGATCAAAAAACTAGCCGAAGCTTTTTCCAGGTTACCGCCTGATAAATTCAGCTGGCTAGTAGTCGGGCCACCCAACCCCGTAGAATACGACTTTGTCAAAAATGCCAAAGATAACTTCTACGTCTTTGGTGCAACTAAAGACGTTCCACGATATCTGGCAGCTTGCGATGCAGCAATAGTTACCTCAGAAGCAGAGGGATTCTGCTACAGCGCTGTAGAGCCTATTCTAGCTGGTGCACCGCTTATATCTACTCCCGTAGGTATAGTGCCAGAACTAATAGCCGCCATACCTGACGTAATTCAGCCAATCACGGTTTCCAAGCACACCGACTTAGCTGACGAAATTTGCAAGGCAATTGTGCTTGCGCGAGAAAACCGAAACAAAATGAGTGCCAAAATGCCTGCGGCTACTGACTATGCTAAAAAACATTTCTCAGTGGAGCATATGACAGCACAGTGGCGTGACTTTTTGTGGCGTGTAGCGCGCTCAGAAACTTCTATTTGAACTGTTGCGGCAAGTATTTTCTTGGTGTACAATTACTCGCTGACACCAGGCAGATATTTGCACTTGTTCTATTAGGTTGGCCGACCCCTACCCAAAGTCTTCTCTTCTCGGTCGGTTAGTCCGGCGTTGCGAGTGCTTATTTAATAAGATGAGAAAACTGCCCATAAAATCCTGAGACATTGCTCGTCTATCTGAAAATATGCCGCTATGACAAGCTAGCACAATAATAGCTTGTTCGGTCCTCTTCCTAGTGGGCAAGGCTTTCCTTACCGAATGGAACGAACGCCGTCGGAACCGACTGAAGGTAGCTAACGCGAAAACGCAGTCGGTGGCAGCATATCCTGGTGTCATTTGTTTTTCTGGAGATTAGATGATTAACTTTGATGCAGTTATCAAAGAACTTTCGGTTGTACATGACGCTGTAAGTAACTCTAGCATCAAACGTGAAATACTCGGCGAACC
This sequence comes from uncultured Aquaspirillum sp., assembly GCA_964635875.1. GTDB lineage: Bacteria > Pseudomonadota > Gammaproteobacteria > Burkholderiales > Aquaspirillaceae > CAZWRK01. Next base: position 22,646 of record CAZWRK010000003.1, on the reverse strand, counting down.
ATTAACAGACGACGATTTGTCTGTAATTCCATTTCTTCGCCGTTACGAACCACAACTCGAATATAGCCCGGTTGCTAAACTGTCCAGATTCATTTCGTCTCGCAATGATTATCTGCACGATACTGAACCTAGTTTAGCAATGTCGAAGCTGCTAGAGCTTGCGTCACAAATTCTTGTTGCGGACGTAACTACGCTACTGCGTTATTTCCGCAAAGTAGCGCGCGACATAACTGCGGCGCTCGACGCCGGAGCACATGAGGGTCACGTAATGGCTCATCATTTGTCTACGTGTGCTACTATCATGAACGAAGCTCATGACGCGCAGTACCGTAACGTCATAGGTACGCCGTTACTAAACTTTGGCTCGGATACGGAAATAGACCGTAACGCAGACGACAACGTCGAGGCTGCCGAAAGCAACCGTGGGCCGATTGTCGGCTACTTCTTGGACGACTACGAAGAAGATAACGCCGAACATGACGTAGAAGACGTAGATGAAGAGGATGATATAGATTGACGTTGCCGCAATTTCTAAAATTGCTGAAGCTGGTAAGCGAAGTACGTAGGTTTCATTTTGGACTTACGTTCTATATCGACTACGACGAACGGCTAGTACCAAGACGCCGTTTTAAGCTGCCGATTCTCTACCGAGCTAGCGGCAAGCCAACGGAAACACCCACTAGACCGCTCGACACAATCGAGTCGGTCTATTTTTATCTGGTATCTCGCAATGCTGTAAAAGCAGGGTCGTGCAACCACCCATTAGCCGCAGCAGATAGAATAGGCTTATCCAGACATGATGCTGAGAGAGTAATAAAAGCAAGCAATCAAACTGAGAACTACTCCCTGGCATTACGTAAGAAACTAGAAGCAGCTTGCGGGTTAACTAATCGAGATAAAGCAAAAGTCTTGACGACATATTTCGGCAGCATATCTGAGGCGAAAGCCTGCGCTGCTAAATCACTAAGAGAAGAGGAGAAACAGAATGTCAGTGTCGTACAAAGTGAAGACGAAACTGGAAGTGACGGCAGAAGTAGCAACAAAGTACTTCGAGCGCGTGTGCGAGCTATTAGGGTGGTCAAAACCGACTTTGGCGTACGGTTTGTTGTCAACAAAAGTAAGAGACGGAAAATTCGCTCGCGCAACCGACGTTAAGTTCAACCCACGTACGCTGGAGGTATCCGCAGACAGTGACTACCAAGAGCTAGTAGACGTCTGCAATGATATCCCGAACTACATGATGATGGTCGATATTCAGACCAGGCTAAAAGAGAATAGCATCGACAGCGAGTTTGTTTTTGGTGCTGATGGTACCGTCGAACTGAAACTTCCCGAAAGCATTCAAGGTGTGGAGGCATTTGATTTAGTATGAGCCAAATCGTTTTTTCGTATTCGCGTCGTCAGCAGGGTATCCGCGTCGAAGTTAATGGACATATCGGCCCTACTTGCGAAGGCAAGTTGGCTAACATTATCACCAAGCTACGCCTAGACGCGGAAGACGAGCAGAAGAAACCGGAATTTGATGACACGATTCATCAACAAGAGCGTGAGCTAGACCTCAATTAAGGAATTTGAATGTCGCTGATAATTAATCAACCAGCCGAAGGTACGAGTGCACCTGGTAAAGCGCCTAGCAAATTAATGCTAGACTTGCAAAACTACCTTCGAGCGGGTTTCCCGATGCTTTGGGTGGACTCGCCAGAACCCGATCTAATCATAGATGAACTGCGTAGCAGTCTAGAAGCGCTAGGTCGCGGGACTAGTATTCCGTATCTATCGTATGACGTTTACAACGGACTTAGCTGGACGCCTCAAATGAGTTGCAGTCAAACACTGCACGACGCTAAGGTCACCGAGAAAAACGAACCCGGTAATCTAATACCGCGCAACTCCAAGTTCGATCAGTTGCTGCCGCTGTTTAACGTATTACCCAGAATCTCAGAAGAGTTGACCGATACGGTTGACAGAATTAAGCGGCAAAATAAAGGTACGTTAGCGCCAGTCACAAACGCGCCGATACCGGACACGGCCAGGTTTGTGCTCATTATCCGTAACGCGCATCTCAAAGGGCTGATTGACAATAACATGTTCATTCAGTCGCTACAGTGCTTGGCGCCTGTTGGTAAGAAATTGGGTTTCCACTTTATACTGACTGGCGACAGTAACAAGATACCTAGCGAACTTTCAAGATGTATCCAAATCATACATCACGAACTGCCCAGTGCCGATGAGTTAATCAATATTGGCCAGTCGCTACTGTCTACCGAATCTCGTGCCGCGCACAATTGGCTAGAAATCGGTGAAGCGGCTAAAGGGTTAACCCGAAACCAAGCAGAAGACGCATTTGCTTTGTCGATGGTTAAGAACAGTAACCGAATATGCCCGCAAGAAGTGTGGAAGCTTAAAGCTGAGGCTGTCCGCAATTCAGGTTTGTTGGAAATTTATGCGGGCAAAGAATCCTTCGACAAACTCGGTGGTCACGAAGGATTCAAGTACTTTGCCAAAACTGTGTTATCAGTGCGGCGGGATAACCCAAAACTAAGACCAAAGGGTCTACTTCTTTTAGGCGTACCTGGTTCAGGTAAATCTCACGCCGTTAAGTGCCTGGCACCAGCTACAGGACGAAACGTGCTAACGCTAGACATGGGACGTATTCGTACCAAGTATCAGGGCGGCAGCGAAAACAACTTCGCCAATGCCTTGCGACTAGCTGACCGCATGGAGCCGTGTATTCTTCAAATCGAAGAGATAGAAAAAGCACTAGGCGGCGTAGGCCAGTCCGATGCTGACGGCGGTGTGTCGTCCAGAATCTTCAGCACATTCTTAACTTGGCTGAACGATCACGAAACTGACGTACTAGTAGTTGGTACGTGTAACAACATCAAGTCTATCCCGCCTGAGTTTACTCGCGCCGAACGTTTCGACGGCATATTCTTTTTCGACGTACCTATGCGCTCAGAACGCAAGGCTATCTGGCGTATGTACCTTGCGGAGTACGAGATATCCTACGATGACGACGACCTAGCTCAATACGTCGATGCATCTCAGAACTGGACAGGATCAGAAATCAAATCCTGCTGTCGTCTATCCCGTATGCTTGGCGACACCATTCGCGAGACTATGCCGATTATCTCGGTGCACGCAGTCAAAAATCGCGCTGACGTTGCCGAGCTTCGCGAGTTTGCTTCTAGCATCGGCTGCCTATCATCTGCCGAGCCCAAGACTAAGTACGATATGTCAAAAGGACGTACTGACCGCAAAGCAGTAGACAAGCCATCAAGAAAAATATCTTTTTCTCTAAAGTCAAAGAAAAAGCGTGAATGAGCAAACGCAAAAGTAACAAGAAAATAAAGTTCGTGTTCCGAGGCAGGATAGAACACGAACTGGAAACACCGGCGCCAGTAGCGGCGCCGGTGGCGGCAGAGCAACCATCGGTAACGCTGCAACAAGCGAGCAATAGCCCACGACAGCTAGGCTTATCCTTTGAGCCAAGTGCCTCGCAACTAATGATGCCTACTCCTGTCGAGGAAGTATCACTAGATGACCCGGCCTCCGCTATCCGACATATTGCTAGAGGCTTCAGGCTATCATTCTCCTGGATTCCTGGCATGAGTCACACGTTGTCGGGTGCAGAAAAACACGAGTGGTTGTCCAATGCGCTTACGGCCGCACAAAAACGGGCGGCGTCGGTTAAGAAGAATTTGTATGCGCCTCACAAAGCCATATCAAGACTCAGCTCCGCTAGAAGTAAAGTGAAGACCTGGTTTCAGGACCACACTAATCCGTTTCCTGAAAAAAGTGTTCGCATATTTCTAGTCGAGCCGCATCCTACGCCAGAGAAATGTACAGCTAATGATCTTGAGAAGTACGAAGCAGCACAAGTAGCCCGCTTTCGCACGGAGTTTCAAAGCTACATTAGCTCAATCTTCGACTCTGCGGTTGCCAACCTACAGGAAAACTGGCCCAGCGTAATTGATGCGGCACGTACAATGCTGCAAGATCGTTTCGACGAGAAAGATTACGTATCGGCAAACGACATACCGTATTACGTGAGATGTTGGTTCGAGCCGGTTAACCTAGACTTATCTAAAGAATGGAAATACCTGACTAGCGTGGAGCAGGCTCGCGAGCTTGCCCTGATACAGCAAAAGTACAAACTAGCTGTCGCTAAGCAGGAAGAGTACGTTGTTGGTCTGTTGCTAGAGTCGTTGCAAAGCCTGTCTGAGTCACTAGCTAAGGCTAACGCCAGTTATCGCTCGCAGCCTAAGTTCTATAGCTCGACGGTAGAAAGAGTCTTCAATGCTCTTGAAGAGTTTAAAATGAAGACGCTACGCTACGGCATCCTCAAAGGCTCTAACGTCGAAAAAATCTTCGATGAGGTAAATAGAGTCTTGCAGGTCGGAGGATACTCCGATAAAGAATCCATCGCTAGCGCGATTAGACGTAATACTTATCAGCGTGAACGGTTAACAGAAGCCGTGGATAAAATCAGAAATGATCTATCTGCGTTAATTACCGAAGGAGCGGTGCGTCGCAAGATCACTACGTCGCTTTAACCACTGGAGGGCCGATGGCGTCACCTTACAAATTACCAAACGTAGTCGTGACAGTTGCTGGTGCCGACGAGAAAGCAATTCGCATTGTCGAACTGTTCTTGCGGCACAGGCTAGCTAGTACTGGTGTATTAATGCTTGGGCCTGAGTTTCCAGCAGAACTAGAAGAGGAACTAGACTACAAGCTAGATATACGTGTCAAAATGCACGCTCGATCTGTCGCTATCAGATCGGTCAATACCTCAAAGAAAGCAACCGTGCCTACGCCACCAAAACGAAAGGTGAAGTTGAAGGTCCGAAAATGAACATCAAAGTAGTTGATGGCGAAGTTTTTGGCGTCTACTCTGAAGCGGCAGTTAGCGCTTTAAGGTCAGTTGGGCTGGCGCTAGAGTTTGAACGCATTTCTGTCATCGAGCCTGTCGAGAGTGGTGCAGGCTTTCAGATTGTTTGGCGTAACCAGAAGATAATCGAAAAACTAGGCGAGCAGATTACGTTGGATAACGGAGCTCCGTTTCCAACGTACGGCGCTGCGGTAATTCGAGAACGAGAGCTAGTCGACAAGCTTCTTTAAGACTAGCTGTATAAACGTCTATAAAACAGGCGCTTAGGCGCCTGTTTTAATTGGTCAAAGGTATGAAAACCAAAAACGTAATTCAAAAGACAGATGACGAACTGGATGCTATTAAAGCCGACATACACAAGGCTAAGGCGGCAGTTCGTGAGCTATTTAAGAACGATGCAGATAAAGCCACGGCGGCACTGTTAACCGCCTCCGTTTACAATGGCATGATGCTCGGCAGACTGACTGCGACACTCGAAGCAGTATTGCAGCTAAGCCAACAAGGAAAAGACAATACCGATGAGCAACGAGGAGCGTGAGTTATCGGTAGCAATATTCGGCGCAAGCGGTAAACTAGGCACCGCACTGCGTAAAAAGCTACCAGAAAATATCGTGTTCGGCAAGAACCACGATACGCTAGACATAACCGATCACGCTGCTGTTAGTCTATTCATTAAGACAGTACGACCAAAATTTCTAGTCAACTGCGCAGCGACTAGCAATTACCGTGATGGTGGTATGTCCTATGAAGACCATCAGCAAGTGAATAACATAGCCGTCTCGCACATGGCTAAGGCTTGTGCGCTTAACGGCGTGCATTTGATTCACATTTCAGATGTCGAGGTATTTGGCGGCGTGGGCAGGCGCGCTTACGTAGAGTTTGATGCGCTATATCCCAGATCAGACTACGCCAAAGCTAAAGCATTTGGTGAACATGCGATATCGTCTGTGAGTCATTTTTCTCACAGTGTAACAGCGGACTTTAAGTTCTGGATATTGCGTACATCGTTGCTGCTGGGCATAGAAGGTCGTACAAACTTTATTGACGATTTCGCAGCAGCTGCGGTTAGCTCAAGAATACCGCTAAATGTTACAGATGGCGTCGTGCGATCAATAACTTACGTGCCGCATTTAGTCAACCAGATATGTTGGCTAATGGAGTACTATCGCTCGGTGCCGCGCGGGGTCTACCACATAGCCAATAAAGGCTACGTGTCCATCAACGAGCTAATGCACTACTTGATGCGGTGCTTGACAGACGTTAAGTTCTCGGCGCCAATTGAGGTAGTAGACCATACTGTCTTCACAGCAAAGTATCCGCAGTTCAGTGCGCGTAACGGCGCCCTAAACTGTGAACTGTGGAACTCTCTGTGCGAAGATGAAATGCCGCATTGGTCTACCGCAGTTAAAGAGTATGCCAAGTGCTACATGCTTAGTCGAGGAGCTTAATATGCCTATTGGCGCAATGACTGCGGTGCCTTACGTGATGTATGAGTTATCGCTAGTGCCGCCTAAGCCAAAGTACGTACTAGACCTAGGTATAGGCTTTGGATTTTACGGCGCAGCTATAAGACAGTGGCTTGACTTAGGCATTGTGTTTCCCAACAAAAATTCCGAGGAAGCTACGGTTCTACTTGGCGTAGAGGTGCACGGCAACTACCGCAACCCTTGTTGGGATTTATATGACTACGTATCGTTTATGAATATATCAGACTGGCTAGACCAGCACGCTATATCCAGACTTAATACAGCGGCGTATCATACTGGCCCTATCGTGTCGTTACGTAACGCGGATGATCCGTTCCGTTACTTATTCGACGCGATACTACTGTGTGATGTCCTGGAGCACTTTCAGAAAAGTGAAGGCGCTAGCGTAGTCACTCGGCTACTGAATATGCTGTCGCCTGGCGGCAAACTGATAATCACTACGCCAGGCGAGTTTTTAGAACAAGGCGCAGTGCACGACAACAAGTACGAACAACACCAAAGCGTATGGACAGCAGAAGAGCTGGCAACCTTTGCTCAGCCGACCACACCATGCTTCATATTACAGAACGGCGAGTGTGATTCTTTTGGGGCTAAAGTAGTAACCGTTGCTTACCGGCGAGAACAATATGCAGGACACTGACGTTACACTAAAAGCACCCGACAAAATACTCGAAGCGATACAACGGCTATCCAGCTATCGCTACTTGGGTATGACTAAGAAAGAAACCAGGAAGTACGAACGTAAACAAAAAGGTAAAGACGTACGAGATATCTTGGACTGGCTAATAAAGGAATCTCTAGAGTCCCGGCTAGTCGCGGTGACCTCTGGCAAGAAAGCCAAAAAGAATGTTACCTGGGTCGTGTGGGGAGCCAAAGAGTGGATGAATCTGCCGAAGCAGTACGAGTTTAAAAACAGTGCTGCGCTGGAAGCGTTTAAACTCGGTATCAGAGAAAGCGCTGGCTGGGCTACCTTCCGTGTAATAGACCGCGAAAAAGAGTTGGCAAAAATCGTAGCTAAAATAGCCAAACGTCGTGCAAAACTCGGTGCTAAATAATTGACGTATATGCGTCATAATTAATTGATGTACAGTTACCACTTTGGTAACTGCTTTCTTACCCGGCACACGGAGGAAAAATGTGCGAGCCAAATCATTCAATCGTCCAATGGTCTGATAAAGAACCTGACCAGGACGATGACGACAATGGCGGTATCAACAAACCAAAGCCGCCAGATAACAATGGTGGTGGCGGTGCGGCGTTTGCCACTACCACTGACACCGAAAGTCGCGTAAAAGCGATCTTCGGTAAAACAGCTAGATGGCTGAAGAAAATCAAAGGGTGGTTGAATCTATCCAAGTTTGGAGCGGGGCATCATTCGACGTCTGGCCGCGTGACGTCTTTGTTCGGCAAAGACATTACAATGGTTGGACACCCTAACCTCTACGAAAGTAGATGGTGGGACTTAGCACCGCCGGAGCTTGACGGCGGGTTCAAGCTACCCGGTGTGAACTCAGTCAGCTTCTACGTAAGCTGTTACTCCGGTTTACTGTCGCTGGCCTCCGATTCTCGCTATGACAATCGCTTTGTAGCAGGCGGTTCCGACAGACCGCTAGCCGAGCGCGAGGCCCTAATTCAGCTGGCGACAGAAGAATACAGAGTCGCGCAAGAATCGGCAGCGGTGTACGACCAAATTCGCACGACTGCGAATATGTCGACGTTCCGCAGATTCTTGGAGGAGTCGTTAATGGAGACTCATTCTCCTTGCGGCTACTTGTATCACTTCCTACAGTCTGTGGCAAACGAGGCAGGCCGAGACAAGTGGCTGAGCGTCGTCAAGAAAGTACTGACGCCAGCCGAGCGTCTGTGCTTGATCGACGATAATCCCCGCTGCCCGATAGTCGGGTACTGGGGAACAAAGACTAGCTCTTTGTTTCAACAGAAAAAGACCCAACTGGTGAAAGCCACGCTGGGAATAACAAGAGATCGAAAACTGTTGCAATCGCATTTTGCGTGCTGTGACAGACTGTGGACCTAACCAACCAAGGAGCTTTAAGAATGTTACCACTGCCGTTCTGGTAGCGTACGCGGACTATGTTTTTGACGGATAAAATTAGATTTTATACTACAGCTGAATCAACGCTGCGTGGTCTGCGCAAACGGCTGACCAGGAAAAGCCTAGAGGTGGAAGCCTCTCAGTAGGGTCGCTTTGCTACTGCCTATATTTAATATGGACAGTAACAAGTAGCCAAAAATATAAGTTTGGCGTTACGCAACCTAACTGAATCTGGAAACCATGCAGCTACGTCGGCTACTGTGTTTAGCGCGCACAGGCTGGCGGGAACTGACATTTGCGTATCTTGTTGTAGTGCTAGCTTCGTGCCGTCGGTATTCATGTATACCGATAGATTCCTCAATAGTGCGAAGTCGTAGTCTAGCTACAGTAAGTTATTGGCAACTCGTGTCAGTAATAGGAGTTAGTGTATGCCACCATTCTACTAGCCGACGGGCAACAGAGAACAATGATTGATGTTTGCAAATAAATAAAACGTTGGGGTCGTTAAATCGAAACTAATCCCCGCCTGGGTGAAGGGTTGAGCTAGCAAAGCGTAAGCATTGTAAAGCTCCGGCATTGTGCCGAATCCAGCAGCGACCGGAAATCTGCGGGGTATGGCTCATACCTCCAGTCTGTGTGATTACCGATTTAGTCATGCAGCCAGCGAGCCTCGGAGGTGTAAGATGAGAAATCACAGCGCACTGTCCCAACTCTAGTTCCACGCACCGGCGCCAAGCCGAAAAGCAGAAACCTACTGCGCAACCAAATAGGGTGAGGACGAAACTTCCTTAAAACCACTAGTACGCCGCCGAGAATCGCCGGTTGTACTAGTGGTTTTTTTTAGCTAAATAATAGTGCATTTTGTGTCATAATAATTGAGTAGCGAATTAGCTAACTCAGTAAACGCAGGGACAACCGATTCCTTGTGCTTTATTAAACATCAAATTCGGTATAAGGAAGTTTGCCATGACGCTACAACAAATCGACAAAGTTATTACTGACAACAAGAGTGTGTCGATTGCCGTCGCTGTGCTGCTGGCCGTCGCCGTCCTTGTGGTGACTCGGCTAGGCGTAGCCTACTGGGATGCAAAAGAAAAGGCAGAGCAAGCAGAGCTACGCGAAAGTTTGCTTAAAGAGAAGCTAGTCTCTTACGCTGAGAGGATCGGTAAGTTAGAGACGCGACTTCGAGAAGCGGAGGATTCGCGGTACCGCTTTTGCGAGTATATTAATGCTCGCAATAAAATAAGCGCAGCGGAAATAGACTCGCTAACGCAGATTGTAACTGCGTTAAATGAGCAAGACAAAGAAACCGCGACTCGACTAACTGCGCTAGAAATGGCGCAGTTAGAACGCGATGTCGTAATGGCAGAGAAAGCCAGCGAAGTTACAGTAGGCGAAACCGTAACACAAGTGGTCACGGTTATAGCCCAAGGGCTGGGAGATATCCTGGCCGAAGCGGCATGGACAGCTGCGTATGAAGATGTACCGATTGTCCTGGTAGAAGTACCAGAGTAATTGGGTGGTTGGCCGAGTGGTGTAATGGCAGCCACACAGGATTTAAAATCCTGGGAGGGGTTACCCTCGTGCGGGTTCGAGTCCCGCCTCGGCTACTGATTTAGTGTCACAATTTTTTGGAGAATTGCACATGCCTACAAAATTACCTCGTCGGCGTACTCCGTATTCTGAACTAATTGCAGCTACGCCAAGCTCTCGTACGGAGCATTGCTGGGCAATGGCGCGCGGCATCACGACAATTCTGCAAGCCTGTCGTGACAATCTAACTCAGCGTCAAAAAAGTTTGCAGGAAGTTGCGCAACTTCTAGCAGCACTTAAAAAAGAAGTATACGGGCACGACACGCCCGCGTACTTGGAAGATGATTCCAACGCCGCACAAGCACTGCATGATAAATTCATGCAGTTAGAAAAGCAGTTTCACGAACTGAGCAACACGCCACAACAGAAAGAAGGCTACCCATGCCTTCAATGTGGTTGCCAGACAGACGGCACTTCGGAATTTTGTTCGTTCTATTGCGTGGACAAATTCTATCACTAACAAAAGTCGTCCTGAGCAGGACGTTAAAATGCTCTTTTTTTTAGCTAAATATTTGGCTGTTTTGTGTCATAATAATTGAGTAGCGAATTAGCTAACTCAGTAAAACACAAGACAACTGACCTTGTGCTTTTATTAACCAAATCAAAAGTCAGTACATTGGAGAATTGCCATGAACTGGTTTGCACGCAGAATCCCGATTTCGCCCGACACCGCCGGGGTAACGTTTTACTGGCAGACAGTAGTCGCCAACGCGCGCGACGTGGCCAGTGCAAACTACGCCGTAATGGCTAGTTGCACTGTCTCGGCTAACGGCGACCCGACGTATCGAACCGAAGGCCCTGTTATCAACAACAACAATGGCCAAGTGGTGGACTGGGCGCCGGTTGTGCAACATTTGCACAACCGCAATACGCCGGATGTAGAGCTTTTGCGTCTACTAAAACTGGTAGACGCAAAAGCACCAAATCGACCGTCGCTTGTCGCGCAGTGGCATAAGCGAACAAACTGCTGTGAAGCAGCTAGTTAACGCAAACAGCGGAGCTAGCATGGATATACCTGCCCCTAGTAAAATAGGGGCAGGCATCCGTGGCGGCGAAAAGAGGAATGTTGCGCTCCGGTTGAACTCCGGCTTGCAAAACACTATAATGATCTTGTAGTGAAAAAGGCGCAATTTAAAACCCGGAATTAATAGGCCGGGGAACTCCTGCTCCGCTGTTTTTTTTTACTAGTAGGCGGCATGGTGAAATTGGCATACACGCAGGTCTTAGGAGCCTGTGGTTTAATACCGTGTGGGTTCGAGTCCCACTGCCGCCACTGAACGAAAGCAGGGGTCCGGCAAAGGCCCCAGGTGCACAAGTCTTTATAGGTTACGCGCTAGACTAAAGCGGATTTAAAAACTCCCCTGACCATACTCATCAGTTTTCTCTAACGCTAATGAGCTGTTTAGACTAACCACAAGATGACCTAAGCAAAAAGAGGGTCGCACCGTACTGAGTTCTGCCTCATGTTGGGCTCAGTATAAATCTTTTGCGTGGGGTAGGCCGGTCCTCCGCCGGTACGTTCCCATACCGGAAAGCTTATTAACCGTCTGAGTGGTGACGGCCACGAGGGTAATAAGCTTTCCGTTTTTTTTAGCTTTTAACGACTATAGTTGTCGTTATCAAATAGGGTAAGGAGATAGTTATGAGCATGGAAGAAGTTGGTGGCGGATTTGCTGGCGATGTCGTAGCCAACCAAACCAAAGTGTTGAATGACATTGGCGCAGCTATTAATGGTAGCCTAGGACCGGAGCAGCAAATGATAGCTGCGGTGGGCATCGAGATTACTGCATTTTTGCTGAGCAAGAATAGCGACTACGGCAGTGCTGTTTTTAAGAGTCCGGCACTAGCGCCAGGAATGCCGCCGGATTTAAGCGTCCTAGTCCGTTTGAGCGATAAGCTATCACGAATCAACGAGCTAGTAGATAAAGGCGTAGCGCTACCGGACCTAGCTGTTAATGCCAATGCTGACACCGCCAAACCAGCGGTAAAGAGCGAGTCGCTTGCGGACAGCTTGGACGACTTCCTTGGCTACTGGTTGCTACGTAAAGCTATTGTGCGACTACAAAAATTCGTTGCTACCAACGTTAGCCGCGTGCCGCTGAGCAAATAATCGGCGCTAAATTCCATTCCATAACTGCGTCATAATAAGTTGAGAGGTTCTCTCAACTTATTAGAGGAGAAAAGTTATGGAACGTTTGAGGTTGGTGGAGGAGCTGATATTGCGGTATCAGCCCTCCTCGGCAAGCTACAGTCTGGCGCCGGAGCTTGCCGCTGCTGTTGCAGTTATTTTAACTGTGACAATTTTCATTGCTGCCGTCTACTGGCTTGGCGGTCAGATCAGAACGCCTGTAGTCGCACTGGCGTTTCTAGCCATCCTTGGCGGTTGCAGCGGAGAAAGCAATCGGCAAGAGGAAGAAGTTCGGCCAGCAGCACAACCGCTGACTACGTACAGCGGTACAGTGATTGTCGAACGACAGTCTGGTATCAGAGAGTCGTTCGGATTGAAGCCAGCTGTGCGAAAAGCATGGCTAGTTAGAGCCACTTACCCTGGCTCGACTAAGTCAATGGGTATGGCGATCAGTCAGCTTAACACGCTGATGTCGTCGCAGGACATGGCGGAGCTTCCCAGTGACAGCGCCAGAGAGGCGTTTGTAAAGAGATGTTACGTCGTGGTCGGGTTTAACGACGTACAAATCGTAGACCCGCAAAAATATTGAGGATTGTATGCTAGTCGCATCTGATTTAGTTAGAGAGTTAGGCAGAACCTGGGTCAAGACGGCTGGCGAGGCAATCCCGGCATATGTTCTTGGCGGCAGGTTATACTTGTCTAAGTCTGGTTGGTTACTGCTTTCAGTACCCAACGCTTTCGTTCACGGATTGTTTGACGCTTTGCAAGAACCAGGCGCAACTAAACCATATGACAAAGATAACTTAATCAATGCGCATATCTCAGTCATGACTGCGGCTGAGGTAAGTAAAATCGGTGCAGACAAGATAACGGAACGAGGCAAAATATTCCGTTACCAGCTGGGCGCCGTAAAGACCGTTGTGCCTACTACGTGGGATGGTATCGGTCGAGTTTGGTACGTAACGATTGTTAGCCCTGAGTTAAAGAAGCTAAGGGCATCCTACGGTCTGTCGCCACAACCCCGAGGCGACTGGGACTTTCACATAACTTTCGGGGTACGGAAAGTAAACGTTCTATATGACAACAAGGCAAGCAAACAGTAACTTGTTCCGAAAATGGATTTTTGCTGACGGCTGGCAATCCGGTGCGCCGTCATTCGGCATTGCGTACCAGGTCGAAGGGACGCTAGTGCGCGCTCGCCGACTGTGTCAGCTAAATGGCAATTTGTATTTCAGTACTGAACTAGTTCGTACTGAAACAATCGCAGAGGTTGACGTGTCACCGGGCGATACGTTGGTATTTTCAAGCGGCGAATTGGCGCCGGTAACTACCCAGGAGGAAGGACCATTGCTAAGAGCAATTGGGCCGTGGAAGTCGCCGTCACCGGTGTACTTCCACCGCTCGGGACTGAGAGCTGATTTCTACGAGGAGAAAAGTCCTCGACGTCAAGACTGCGGTATCTTGCTGCCGCAAGAGGTAGTTTCTTCGCTGCATCTGAGGCCGACAGCGAAGAAACCAGTCTGGTTGACTTCCGCAAACGCCAGATACAATATCGCCAAAGCTGGCGAATTGATTCTGGCGGGCAAGCGACAGTCGCTCTCGGCAAAGCTGCTGGCCTGTCATTCGCATTCCGTGCAGACAGACCTAGCGCCCAGGCAGCCGCTGGTTGGTGAGTTAATCACCAACGATGTCGGCGGGTTGAGCGAGGAGTTCTTCACAGAACTAGCCTCGCGTGCTGGCTACCGATTCGCCAGCGAGTTCGAGTCGCGAGTACGAGAAGGAGCATCGCAGCAGGAATTGCTGCTCTTGCTCCTGCGCCGTGAATAGTCTTTCGCCACGTTGCTAAATGCAACGTGGCTTTTTTTATCTATGGAGGGAATATGGTTGTAGGCATAGGTGAACGCGTTACCTCGCTGCCGGTTGTGAGCCACTACAAATCAGTAAAAGCCTTTCACGACAGAAGGCCAGACTGCTCTGTATTACTGCTTACATCTGCTTTGAGTACTCGGGAATTAGCACTTCTCGAAAACGCAATTCAAGCAATGCCGATAAAATTACTGTTTATGCGCTGCGACGATCAGGTAGACGTTGCAGGCGCTAGTGAAAACCTTCTACCTATGGTACGGCAGCTATTCAAGACTGGTCGTATTGGCAAATGGGTCATAGACGATAACGGCGAAAAATATAGACGCTACATTCTCAGTAGACAAGACTTGAGAAAATTAATAGGTGCAGAAACAGTCGTTAAAAACCCATTCGGTTCAGTGAAGAACCAAATAACATCACTCGGCGGCGTAATTAGAAACGTAAGAAAAGATACGCCTGCGGAAAACCAACGATATCTAATTAACCAAGGAAATCTTTTTGAGGTAGGCTATGCCTGCAACGGCCACAAAAGAAAAGAAGTCATCGTCGAAATCAGCTACTAAGCTGACGCTAGAACGCGAGCCTTACACGCTGACAAAAACCGGTCAGCGAGTAAGTTGCGGCAGCTGCGGCGGGTTCGATATTTCTATCGTCGGCAAAGGCGTAAAAGGCTTTCGCTGCCGGTGTAATAACTGCAATCGCGAAGCCTTTATGGCGAATTAGCCTTCGTGTTTACGCACGATAATGATAAAATAGCGGTGTTGGAAAACGCCGCTATTTTTTAGCTATTAGGTACCGAAATGAGCGGATTAGAAAATATCGCATGGCGCTGCGTACCGAAAGCGGCGCTACTGAAATACAGCAAAATTCGAGACAAAGTGGAAACTATTTGGACAAAAGAAGCAAACCTAAAAGATAGGATGCTTGAGTTGTTGCAGATAGTTCCGTACACACCCGGTAAAGGCATCCCAAATAGGGCATCGCCTTTAGCGGGTATGCTCGTAGGCGGCATGGCAGGTGCCGGACTGGGTTATGGCTTAGGCTGGGCTGGCGAGAAATTGCTGCCCGATAATTGGGAGCCTGGAAAGCTGCGAAAGAATTTAGCGCTGATGGGTCTTGGCGCTGGTGCGGCAATACCTGCTGGCAGAGGTATATGGAATGTTACTCATGGTCGTTCGTTTAATGATATGTCTATGTACCAGCCAGGGTATTCTGCGGCGCAGGCTAGACAATCAATGGATTTGATCGACCAGGGAAAAACAGTACCACAGCAAACATGGCAGGACACTACTAATGTCGGTCGACAAGCTGGTGCGGCGCTAGCAGACGGCGTTAGCGGTTTGATTGGTGGTTTTAATAAAGAGTCAGAAGACACGACTGGCCTGTACGGAGCGCCATTTGACCCTGACGAGTTTAATGAAATGCTTTGGCAAGATTCGAGAATAGCCAACCGACTGCCTAATAATTACCAGGCAGCGGCGTCAGGATTAGTCACGGGTGCTGCCAATCTGCCAAACAAGTCTGGACCTAGTAGCTATGTCACTCCTATGGACATGGCACGCATGACTGCTGGAATGGGTAGCGGTTATGTATCTGGCCTATTAGTGGGTAAAGTACTCGGCGGCCTTATGGGGCTGCCAGAGTCAACGCAAGAAACACTGAAGAATACCGGTATGTATGCCGGATTGTTGAAGTCAGTTATTCCAATCGCATTTGGACAGTAAGGATTTTTGTCATGACGTATATCATTGGCGGTAGCAATCGAAAAGTTGTTTCGTTTTTGTCTAAGACAGGCGTGCTGTCCGAGTACTGGGGCTCAAACGGCGTTATCCTGTGGCGAGACAGCACTGGCGATAGCGGACAGTTGCCCGCAGATATTAATGAAGTCATGCAACGCTTGCGGTGCATGGTGCTGATGAAAGGCATGAGCAGCGACCCAGGCATAGAGTGCGATAAGCAGGATAGACGAGCATTCGATAAGTTTATCGAAGAAATGGGTGAACTTATTCACAACATACGTGAGCGCGGAACTCCAGTTGATCGTTTGCGCGAGGCTGGATTCCTCAAACCAATTCCAATGTCTCGCGAAGAGATAGCTCGTAACAAGAGTATTCGTAGCGCAAAGAAAATGGCATATGTGCCAGCATCCTTTTTCAACGATTAAGAGGCTCAGCCGTGACTGATAAACTAGCGTTTCGTATTGCCTTTTTTCGCCAATGCGCCGAGCGCGGTATGACGATAAAGCAAGCCAAAGACTTGCTTACCAAAATCAAAGAAGACAAATCAACGCTGTTGAAATTTGCTTCACAGGTTAAGAAAGCAGAGCCAGACCCTATTTCGATGTTAGGCTCGATAGCTGGTGGGGTCGGTAACGCCGCAAATGCAGCTGTCGGAGGCATTGGCGCGGCAGCCAATGCAGTGGGCGTACCGGCTATTGTTGCTGCTGGTGTAGCGCCACCAGCTATCGGTTATCTTGGCGGTAAGCTAATGGGTAAAGCTACCGACTACGATGATACCGATGTCGAGGAAATTAAACTGCGTGAACTAATTGACGAGTATCGTCGAAGTGCGCAGTACTTGCAAAACCTGGATAACAAAAAGCAAGTTGCAGTGAAACGAACTGCAATTCGCTAACAATTTATGTACAGCAGCTTTGCTAAACGAACCGATCACCCTGCCTTACAAGGAACGTTATGGGGCCGCGCAGATGAAGACGGAGCACCATACAGAGGCTCTGCGGTACCATTACTACGCGGCGACGATGCAGAGCAGTTACTGGAAAGAGTAACTGATCTATTCTACGGCACGTTCAATACGTCCGATCCGACGCAAAAACATTTCAACCATACCTTAGCTGAAGTCTTATACGGATACGGCAACGGTTGGTATAACATTAAATCATGGAGAGAGCAGTGGCACACGCCGCCTGATGGTCCTCCCGTCATGTACGTTTTTGTAGTCTGGGATATTCCATATATGGAATTGAAACCTAGCTACAACGCAGCCGCTACTCACTTAATTTCCTAACGAGACTTACCATGCAGAAGCAAGCCAATCCGGCACAACCAACAGTCGATCCTGCTGCCCTGTCAAAAATGCTAGCTGAGGCTAAGCATGACGCAATCAATCAAGCCGCCATGCAAAACATTAGCCGCGTGGCTACTCTAGGCTTAGGTGCCGGAGTCGGTTTGCGCGGTCTGTATGGTCTAGTGCAAACGCTAAATAGAGCCGGTAGCGAACCACCCGCATCTATCCCGGCACCGATTACGCTAGACGTGCCTGTTGCCAGAAAGAAAGAAGAAAACAAACGTCGCGCTAGCATGAAACTATCTAGCGATAAGAAAGCCAACAATCCTATTGGCTATCTAAAAGATACGGCATTGCCGCAGGTGACCGATCTTCTTCGCAGAGGTATGAAGTCTACAGGCGAATTTCTTACCGATAGCGCGGCTGGTGTTGGTAAGACAGTTGCCGATGCAGCTAAGGGTGAATACGCCGATAGCCCTGTCGGTAATCCGCTCTATATCCCTGGCGTGATTGGCGCTGGCCTTGGTTCTGGTATTGCTGGGTATAAGCTAACCGATTGGTTGCTTGACGATGTTCGTAAAGGCAATACTGAAGACGAGCTTGAACAGGCCAAGAAAGAGTACGAAGATGCTCTCTATGGCAAAACCGCTGAAGCTATCGACGAACTGTACGATGCTGTAACGTCAATGCAGAAGGAAGCAGCTCCAACTCTTGGCGATATTCCAGGCGCTACTGCTGGCGCATATCTGACCTATGCTCTCGGTACGCCGCTTATTGTTGGTAGCATGGTTTACAACAATGAGAAAAAGCAACAGCGCAAGAAGTTGATCGACGCAGCGCAGAATCTACGCAGACGTATGCGGCACGAGACTTCGCCGCCTCCGGTTTACATCAATCCGGTTATAGCTGGCGAGGAGAAGCTGAGTGCGGAAGATAAACCCAAGACTAAGCCCAAAGCTAAAAAAAAGAAGCCAGAAGAAAAACCAGATAACTCGGCGTGGTTAGGCTATGGCTTAGGCGGCGCTGGCTTAGGTGCTTTAGGCACTGCCTACGGACTGGCTTCCGATCAGCAAGTTAAAGACGTGCAAGATGCAGTAAAGTCCTACAATCCTGACGCATATACGAAGCCAAATGTAATACCTAATACTACAGGGATGACCCATTACCACAATACTTTGTCACCAGGCGCGGCATTATCGCCGTTTGGTGTTCCAGTACGTGACTTACTAGTAAAAGCCAGAAGTAGCAAATGGTTAATGGATTTGCTAGGCACTGGCTCGTACCACTTGCCTACGCCAGCCGCGCAGAATGGGCTTAGTGGAAGAGCCCACTATACCATGTTTAGTAACGGGCCTATTCCGGCATACGTACATCAGTTAAAGGCCAAAGGTGAATTCGATCAGATAGTCCCAGAGAGTTTGGCTGGCAGGCCTAACGTGACGTATAGAGACTGGATGAATGGTAAACTAGAGAAATTTCTAGAAGGACATTTAGGCGAGCGGCTAAACCCATTCGAGGTTACCACACACTTGATGCCGCAAAAAGATCAGGCAGAGTTGATGCGAAAATTCTACTCCTCCGGCACGCCAGAAGAGCAGGCTTATCGCAGTAAAGTCGAGCTGCCTGGTGATGTTTATAAAGCACAGTCATCGCGTTACCTTACGCCAGCTAAAGCATTTATTGCAGGTCGAAATGCGCTTAAAACTACTGGTATAACGGCTATGGGTGCTGGTGCTGGCGCGCTGGGCGGTAACTGGCTGTACAACAAACTACGAGGTAAAAAACGTCGCTCAGAAGTAAAGCAGCTTCTATCGGCGACAGCCGGTGCTGGTCTTGGTGGTATAGGTGCATTTTTGGCCGGAACAGAACCTGGTCGCGGTTTAGTCAGTAGTGGCATAGACAAGCTTAGACAAATGGCACAGCAGGTGATACCTCCGCCTGGTGACGCACCAGGAGAGGTCAAAGCAGCTAACGACGTTAACGTACAACTATCGTTTGATCCAGAATTACCCTTCAACCTGTCATTTCCAAAAACAATGGAGACTACAGGTGAGGCTGCGACAGGGTTACGCGGTGCAATAAAAAACCTGTACGATAAAGCACCATCGGAACTGATATGGGCATTGCTTGGTGGTCTAGGCGGCGCTGCTGGTGGTGCACTGTATAGTCCTAGACATAGCCCAGGTCGTGGAGCGATTATGGGCGGCTTAGCTGGCCTAGGTGCTGGTGCTGGGTTGGCCACAGGCAACTCGTTTATGGATACCGACTCTGCGAGACATTTACGAGGAACACTGTATGGTCAGGCACCGACTGTGATGGGCCTGGCGGGACTTGGCGGCGCTGCCGGTCTTCGCGCTGGTCGCACATTAGCTGACGCTGTGGGTCTTAAGGGCAGAAAAGAGAAAGGCGACGATGATCTTGCAGAGATTGACGTTCTTTCTAATCCAGAACTTCGTGACAAGGTGATAGCGTAATAATGGAAAAGTCATTCAAGCCTTTTTGGGCAAGAGAAAAAGAACCAGAACAAGCTGCCAACGAGATTATCTGGGGGTTAAACTTAGAGCAATACAAGCAGCATATTCCACAGTTTCTCAACCTGGTTAACGTGTCGGAAGAGCTTGCAAAACGTCCGCTACGCGTTTTGGATTTCGGCTGCGGTCTGAGTAGATTCCTGCATCACGCTGGCATCAAATTCTCTAACTGGCAGTTTGTCGGCTACGATTGTCCTACCATGTTGCGTAATGCGCGACGCGTATGGGAGTTTACGCCCAACGTTTCGTTGCAAAGCGACTGGGAAGCGGTATCCAAGCAGAAGTACGATCTGATTAACGCCGAGATAGTGCTTATGCACATTCTTGAGCCAGATGTTCGTGCTTACCTGCATAGCTTTAAGACTATGCTTAGCGATGCTGACGGAAAACCACGCGAGCCGGGCAAAGATGGCTTTATCGGTTTCTTTCACGCCACGCGAGAAACGTTAGACGACGAAAAGACTAACGTTTGGGACATCGTGTTTGATTGCGGGTTTACGCCGGTAGAGAAATACTATGGCGAATACAAAACCGGCAATATACTAGCCAATGCGGCAGCCATGCTTAAGGTAGCGTCATGACCACACTTGCGCAGCTAGGTAAATCCGCAGCTAGCGCAGTAGGTATACCGGATAGGTCAAATGTTGGCGATCTATCTAAACTGAAACCCGGCTTAGTCGACTTTGTGATTCAACATCATAAAGCCGATAAAGCCGGGCCTCACTTTGACGTACGACTCGGAACGCCAGAAACTGGGTTATACTCGTGGGCGACAAAACACGAGTTGCCGGAACCTGGTGCTAGACGAGCATTATTTCAACAGCCAGTGCATACGCATGAGTACGCTGGCTTTGAAGGCGAAATACCTAGCGGTTATGGCAAAGGTACAGTAGCCACAAAACGTCGAGGTGAGATACTGGTTACCTCTGTTGCCGCTGACAAGATAGAGTTCACTACTGCTGATAAGAAGCATCCAGAGCGATTTGTACTATTCAAGCCAAAGACTTGGAAAGACAAAGACTGGTTGCTTATTAACAGCACAATGGTCGGCAAAGTACCGTACGACAAGGTACGCTACAAGAAAATACCGGCTGAAGATGTAGATAAAGCCATTAGCAATATGCAGTCTGGTGAGACGCTAGAGCGAAAGCTAGACGGCGCCTCGTCATTGGTCAAGCTAATGGAGAACGGCGTTGAGCTACTAAGCTACCGTACAAGTAAACAGACTAGCAGACCTATAGTACATACCGAAAGATTCTTTGGCTCTAACGGCAAAATGACAATACCAAAGGAACTAGTTGGCACGGTGTTAAAAGGTGAGCTATACGGTACACGCAATGGTGAAATGATTCCGCCTCAGCAATTAGGTGGAATACTAAACGCTTCACTAGGCGAGTCGTTGAAAAAGCAGCAAGAGACAGGCGTAGTTTTGCGCAATGCCTTGTATGATGTCCAGCAGCTAGGTCGAAAGCATATAGACTGGCATAAAGTACCGAGGCTAGAGCGTCGCAAGATGCTGGCTGACGTACTGAAGACTCTACCTGAGTCTAAGTTTGAATTGACTGAAGCAGCCGAAACGCCGGAGAATGCCGCTAAGCTGTGGCGGTCGATTCAAGAAAAAGGATACTCGCCTAGCACAGAAGGCGTAGTATTCTGGCCGTTGCACGGTACACCATCGAAAAGCAAGCTCCTAGAAGATCAGGACGTGTATATTACCGGGACGTTCCCCGGCAGCGGTAAATACACGAACAAAGGTATTGGCGGCTTCACCTATAGTTCTACGCCGGGCGGTAAAACTGTGGGTAGGCTAGGTACTGGCTTGAGCGATGATTTGCGTAGTGATGCGTTCAAGTCGCCTGACGAATATACTGGTCGCGTAGCTAGAATACGCTCGCAGCATCAGTATCCTAGCGGAGCGTGGCGGGCACCTTCGCTAATTGCTTTCCACGAAGACTACCCGGCAACTAAAGAAGGACTCTACCACGGCAGCGCACAAGGAGAGCTGTCAAAGATACTGCCCAACCCGGCAAGAGTTCTTGATGGTGACTCCGCAGTGTTTGCTACACCGGATCGTGACGTGGCTTTGTCATTCACGGCACCGTGGAGAGACAGCGATATTGAGCACGGGTCTATTAACGGACAGTACTACATGCGGGAAAAGCGGCCAAAGGCATTCGATGAGATTTTTGGCAACAAGCCCGGCTACATTTATCGCATTAAGAACGATAAGTTTAGAGCAGACCCCAGGCTAACTAGATTTGAGCGGATATCTGACGAGTCCGCTGACGTATTGGACTACGAGAAGATAACTAATATCTTGGAAGCTTTGCGTAAGTCCAAATTTAGGATGCATACGTACACAGAGGATCACCCTGCACAACAATCTGACCTGACTAAGCTAGGGCAGCAAGCGTATAACCGTTTATACAATCACTAATTATACAATCACTAACTGGTGCTGAAATGGCGACACTATTTTCGATAGGGCAGACTGCTAAGCAAGCCGCCAAGGCTGTTTTCAAAGAACGCAAAAGCAAACCCATTAACTCCTGGGTAGACAAGCTTGTTTATTCGGAAGGAAACATAGCGCCGCCAAATAAGCAGCAGTTTGATAACATGCGGTCTATTGCTCAGTACATGACTGCGGCTAGACCGGCGCAGCTAGAGAATGCTGCTATTATGTCCGGCGGTATAGGCACTACTGACGTACTAAATCAGGTTCACGATAATGCCGGTCGCGAGTCGCCAATAGGCAACTTAACTGGTCGTAGAGACTTAGTTGCTCAGGAGTTATCAGGAGTGCCCGACTCGTTCTGGGAACACATTCCGACAGCGTATTTGCCGGATGCAAATACGGCAATCATCAATAACAATTCACCAGGCGCTGCAATTCACGAGTTAGGACATGCCGTGGATATGCAGCGTGAAGGCATGTTTGGTACGATAGGGCGAGATATTCGTAACGCGATTAAACCGCAATTGTTGATGGAGTTTGACGCCTGGCGTAAGGGACGTAAAGCCTACCAGGAAGGCGTTGCCGCTGATGACGACGCTGACATTAAAGCAT
>CAZWRK010000002.1:67179-113037 GCA_964635875.1 uncultured Aquaspirillum sp. | reverse complement strand
GAGTCCAAGCTGAGGATCGAACGAGAGGCCGTCGCTCGCTCGCCCTACAAGTCCTCGTCCACCTGTCGGGTGTGCGGGAGGTACCTCCAGGACACGAGCACGCCCGAGGCCCAGCGCATCCGGGAGAACGCCCAGGGCTGCTGCGATAGCCACCTGGAGACCCGCTACGTCTGGTGCGTCTACGAGCAGAGCGACAAGACCGAGGGCCGCGGCCGGATGGTGCGGTGCTCGCACCCCTTCGACACCGAGCAGGAGGCGTGGGACTCCATCAACACGAGGGGCGGCGTGATGGGCTGCCTCCCCAAGAACCTCCGCTGGACGAAGCAGCCGGTCTCCACCTGGCAGGAGTTCAAGGAGGTCCAGGGCTACGGCGGGGACTACGACGTTCGCAAGCTGCTCATGCACGATGGGCGACTCTGGATGGAGGCGATCTGATGGGACTGGATGACATGCGCTGCGCCCGCTGCGGCCTGCTGCCCTACCGGCACGAGCAGCCCTACCCCTCGGGGCCGCTCGGTGCTGCCTACGACGAGGTGCGGGAGGGAGGCAACTCCTGGCGGAAGCGGAGGATCATGGTCTGCAAGGGCTACACGCCGAAGGGCCAGCCCAAGCCCAAGAAGAAGCGGAAGGGGAAGTGACGATGGCCGACGACTACACCGCCTGCGGGATGAAGCACAAGACCAACTCCCTGCTGTCCTGCACCGAGCCCGTCGGCCACGGCGGTCCCCACCACGACGCCAACTGGGTGGCCGGGGCAACCTGGAGCCGGGGCATGGAGGTGCCTCCCCGCGAGGCGCAGTTGACGACCGAGCAGATCGTGGACAAGGTGCTCGCCATCCTGGGCGACCACGTCACCATGCCGACGCCCACGGCCAAGTCCGTCGTCATGTCCTTTCTCGCCGCAGAGGGGATCTCCTGATGGCCGACAAGGACTTCCTCTTCGACAACGAGCACGAGCAGCGCCAGGTGCTCATCGAAGCCCTCGTGGGCCGCAAGCACCACAAGGCGTATCTGCTCTCACCCGGCCTCAAGGCTCGCATCGACATGCTTGCCACGATGATCCCCGGCATGGTCGATGCTCTCGCCGCCGAAGCTCTGGAGGAAGACGAGAAGCTCCAGGCTGCCCTCCGGGACATCCGACGATGGAACGAGTCGGTCGTCCGCATCCCCCTGGAGGGCTGATGGCCGACAACAGGAAGATCGTCTTCGCCAGTCCGAGGCTGGCTCGGTCCCTCCAGGTGATGCAGCGCCTCGGCCAGATCCCTCCCGAGGACGAGGTTGAGGTGATGGCGAGCGGCCTCCTGTCTGGCGACGATCGCCAGATCGTCATCACGGACGAGAAGCACCTGGAGCCCCCGGTGATCCCGTGGGTGAGGCCGACGCCACGCCCCGACCCTGAGCCCGAGCCCATCGGGCCTCGCTCCAACGCATCCCTGCGCCCTCCCTCCGAGCCCCGAAGCCACGTTCGCCTGCGCGGCCCAGTCAGTCTCCTGTGGACCGACGGCGACCCTCCCTACGACCAGGACCGCTGATGCCTGCCTGCTCCCCTGACTACTGCGGCTGGATCGACAAGCTGCCCGAGGACAAGTCCCTGATGGGGCTCGTCTGGGCCTGCGATGACGACTGCGGGTGCTCCCAGGCGCAGGTGTTCGCCTACGAGACCCGCCCAGGGCTCCCTGGGAAGTTCGCTGTGGGCGACGTGTGGAATGGCGAGTTCCACATCGACTTCATGGGCAAGCCGGAGAACGAACTCAACCGGATGGCCCAACACCTGCGCCGCCACCACCACGAGGTCTACGCTCGCATCCGCTGGCCTTGGACGAAGGGATGAGCATGGCGAGGAAGTCCAGTGGTGGCGTGACGTGGGACGAGGTCTGTCTCTTCTGCCACGGCACCGGCCACGCCGGGGGTCGCCTGGACGACCCGAACGAGTGCGGGTGGTGCGAGACCCCGATGGCCCCGACCGAGCGCCAGGAAGACCCGGTGCTCAAGGCCATCACCGACGCCGCCGCGGGGAGCCTCGGCCCCTGCGCCCCCTCTTCGACGTGCTCGGCCTGCGGTGGGCACGGCTTCCACCACGACGACCTGACCTCCTGCGGCTACTGCCAGGGGTCGGGGAAGTTGGACGCCAAGACCGCCGATCCGGCCTGATCGAAGCAACCTGGACCCCTTCTGGGGGCGGATGAAGCAGGCTCCCGCAAGAAATCTTGGCGGTTGAGCCTGTCTAACCCGGTGCGAGTCCTACTAAGAGGTGAAGGGGAGCGTTCCGCTCCCGAGTCCATCTCTTCCAAGGAGAGCCCCCATGCTCCAGGTTCCTCTGTCCGAGGTGTACGTCAAGCGGACCATCCGCCCCCTGTACGCCTTCGCGCAGTCCACCCCGAAGTCGGTCTTCCTGGACCCGGACTGGGATCGCTCGGTGGACATCTACCCCGGCATGGTCCTCCAGCGGGCCGGTGGCGACCTCGTCACCCTCCTGGACGCCACGGGCAAGCCCCTCGGCCTCGCCGCCGAGTTCGTCACCGCCTCCATCAACGAGGTGGACGAGCGCCCGATCAACGCCACCTCGGTCTGGGTGCTCGGCCCCGACGCGGAGTTCGAGATCCTGAGCCCGGCGTTCGACACCGACGCCACCTGGACCGACCCGACCGACGGCACCGTGTTGCTCGTCCACGCCTGGGTCTCCGGTGCCGACCGGGGCAAGCTCGCCCCCGCGGGTGCCTCCAAGGGCGGTCACGTCCTCTCGTCCAACCCGGTCGCCCGGCTCATCAAGGTCAACTCCGACACCAAGATCACCATCGGTGGTCTGTTCGGCACGGTCTGATCCGTCGTCCCCCGTCCACCTGATCCACCAGGAGCACACGAACCATGAGCAACCTCGCTCTCGCAGGGGGGCTTCGTCCCCGAGTCGCCAAGCACTCCGACGACTACGTCCAGGAGATGATGAAGCGGCGTGACCCCAAGACCGGCAGCAGCGGTCTGACCGCCGAGGCCAAGCAGCGCAAGATGGCGCTGATCCTCTCGGATCAGGTGAACGGCATCCAGCGCCTCGGCGTCGGCATGATCGGCCCGATCCAGCTCAAGCTGCGGTACCAGGGCCTCATCCGCAACGTCCTCCTGGAAGACCCGATCACGCCGGGCACCCCGCTGGAGTACGAGGTCTTCGATGACCTGGGTGCGGCCTACCTCCTGTCGGGCACCGAGGGCGAGGTCCGGGTGACCCCGTTCGAAGGCAAGCGTGTGCGGGTGGAGTTCTTCCGCATCGCCAGCCGCCCGAGCGTCCGCAAGGAGGATCTCTACTACCTGCGCTACAACATCGTGGAGCAGGCGCAGGAAGAGACCCGGCAGGCCATCCAGAAGCAGGAGGACGGTCGCCTCATGGTGATCCTCCAGGCCGCGGTGACGGACTACGCCACCCGCCCGGACCACGAGATCACCCACGACCACAACGTCACGGAGGGCTCGGGCTACTTCACGCCGGAGGCGCTCTACACCGCCGTCAGCGTGACCGACGCCCACGAGCTTCCGTCGTCCCGCATCCTCATCAACCCGGTGGACTACCGCGACCTCTACCGCTGGAGCATCAACCAGACGGGCTGGGCCATGAAGGACCGGGTCGTGGCGGGCGAGACCATCACCAGCTTCGGTGAGTTCCAGATCCAGCGGTCGATCATGGTGCCGGAGGGCAAGCTCTTCCTCCTGCCCGACCCCTCGTTCCTCGGGGTCTTCCCGGTCCTCTACAGCCTGGACGTGGAGGAAGCCGTGGGCGGCAGCGAGACCGCCGCCTTCTGGAAGTCCTGGGTCTTCGATGAGATGGTGAGCATGGCGATCCTCAACCCCCGAGGCATCGCCACCGTCACCAAGCCCTGATCCGGCTGCCCCGACAACCAGACCGTCCCGTGAGCCGCCTCCCTCGCCCCCAACAGGCGGGGGAGGCTGTTCCGCTCTAGGCCCCAAGGAGCCTGACCATGAGCAAGTCCTTCTTCAAGGTGGCCGACGACTTCGACGGCACCCTCAACGTCATCACGGGCGACCGGGCCGGTTCCTACGGCGCTGGCGACCTCATCGTGATGGACTCCGACTCCCCCGAGAGCCGTGCGCTCGCGGACCTGGGTGACCACGCCCTGTCCAACTACCAGAAGGGCAAGGACGCCCTCACCGCGCTCGTCGTCAGCGGTGACCTCACCTACGGCGGCATCCTGGAAGATCAGGTCGGCATCAACTACGCCGTGGCGAGCACCGCGATCAGCCTGGCATCCCTGGACAACGACGTGGAGGTCATGCGGATCAAGCCGGGGTGGGCCGGTCGGGTCAGCGGCTTCGCCTTCCAGGCCATCGGGGACGCCACCACGGGCGGCAAGTCGGCGTCGATCACCTTCTCCATCGACGGCACCGACCTCTCGGACGAGATCAACACCGTCACGGTGGCCTCGGGCACCACGCCGTTCATCCTCGTGGTCACCACCCCCGACGACACCTTCACCACCGCCGACATCGCCTACAACGCCTCCACCTCGGCGGTGAAGTCGGCGCTGGTGGCGGCGGGCATCGCGACGGGCGACGTGACCGTGGGCGGCTCCGCTGGGGCCTACACCCTCACCTGGACCGGCGACCTCGCCAACACCAACATCGGCGTGCAGGCCCTCCGGCACGAGGTCGTGACCGTGGTGCAGGACGCCACGGGCGGCACCCACACCCTCACCTACGACGGCGGCGATCCCGAGACCGTGGACGCCAACGCCTCGCAGGCAGCGTTCCAGGCGGCGGTCGATGCCGTCCTGGCCGACTCGGGCCTGAGCGCCACCGTGGTCCGCACCGGCTCGGCCAACGGCTACACCTACACGATCACGGGCGACGACGGCACCAACTTCGCCGCCTTCGCCACCGACCCGGCCCTCCTGACGGGCGGTGCCGGGACGGCGGCGGTGACCGTGGTGCAGCAGGGCGGTGCGACCAACGTGTCCGCTGGCACCACCGTCGCTGGCGGCGGCGGGCGCATCGTCGGCACCTCGGGCAACCCGGCCACCCTGGACCTCACCAGCGCCAACGTCACCGACGGCGGCATCGTGGCGGGCGAGACCATCGCCACGGGCTCCAGCGCCAACCACGGGAACTTCGGGGCCAACGACGAGATCGTGGCGACCGCTGGCTCGGTCACCGCCTTCGCGGAGGGCAGCGGCGTCCTCATCGTCTACCTGACCCGCACCTGATCTCCAACCAACAACGAGGGCGCTGCCCTCTCCTAGCCAGGAGCTACCACCATGCAAGTCCAGACCCCCTTCCAGAGCCTCATGGCGGTGCGGAACGCGAAGAGCGGACCCACCGTGTTCACGGATCTCCCCAACGGGGTGACGATCCGGTGGGAGGGGGCTGGCGATCCCAGCGGCGGTGACTGGCAGCACGTCCCGGAGGGCTACGTCAACCACCCGAGCTTCGCGGACATGATCCGCAAGGGCGTGCTCGTGGTGGGCACCGCGGAAGAGGCGGCGGGGGCCGTGGCCGTGCAGACGGCAGCCACCCCCGGCTCCGACCTCGCAGCGCAGGCGGCGGCGTCGATCCACCGGCCCGAGGTCAACGACTTCGTGGTCATCCCCTGCATCGGCCCCGGTGCGACCCCGACCTCGCCCGCGTGCTCCAAGGACGTGCCGGTGCGCCAGTCGCAGGTCGGCAAGCAGGCTCCGCTGTGCGATGCCCACAGCCACCTCGTCAACGAGTACGTCCCGACCGAGATGACCGACGGCAACCCCGGCAGCAAGCCCACCGTCGTCTGGAACCGGGTCGTGATGGCCCCCACCAACCCCACCACCTGACCGCAGGAGCAACAGATCATGGCCCGACTCACCGATCAGGCAGGCAACCTGGACACCTCCGGTGTCGGGGCCGGTCCCCACGGCAAGCTCGGCGGCGTGTCGCCGGTCTTCGACGTGGCCGAAGAGGCGTCGGGCATGAAGCCCAAGCGCGACATGACCCTGGGCGAGCGCCTCAAGGAGAAGGCGGTCGCCGCCTCCGGGAGCACCGCCGACGACCCGACCCGGCCCTACCGCACCAACGCCCACCAGGCGGGTGCGATCGACAGCCAGAACCCCGACTTCGCGGACGAGGGGATGGCCGACCCGCACACGGACGCCGGGGCCGACCAGACGGCCACCTGGGACACCGAGACCCTCTCGGGCATCAGCACGCCCACCGGCTTCCCCGAGGGCGTCCAGGGGCGCTCTCCTGCTGCTCCCGCCCCTGCCGCCGAGGCCGAGGCCGACGAGCCCCAGGGCGAGCCCCAGGACGCCACGGAGGCCCTCTCCAAGCTCACGGTGGCGAAGCTGGTGAAGCTCGCCCCCGAGGGCCTGGGCATCAAGGCGAGCATGAAGAAGGAAGAGATCGTCGCTGCGCTGGTGGCTGCGGGCGTCGAAGCCCCCTGAGCGACAACCCCATCGGCTCGGGCGTCGGACGGTGATGATCCCCTCATCTTTCGGCGCTCGGGCCGATCTCGCCCTGTCCTGGAGGCTCTGAGCGCACCTAAGAGGTAGAAAGGCCGAACCATGCCAACCACCAGCCCTCGCCTCTTCCTCGCCAAGCCGATCCTCGCTGACGACTTCGACACGTCGGAGATCGCCGCCAACTGGCAGAAGGTGGATGACCACCCTGGCACCTTCATCTGCACCTCGGGCACGAGGCCGGGGACGTGGGGTGCGAACCACGAGGGCATGTTCATCCTGGAGACCGACACCGCCCTCCTGTGGCGGTGGAACGGCACGGCCTTCGTGCGTCACGGTGCCGTCGGCCACCTGGACTACCACCTCCGCAACAGCCCGGACTACACGACCTCCACCGCCGACCCCGAGATCCTCGTGCAGAAGTCGGTGGACATCCCCGCTGGCGACCGCAACATCCTCATCACGGCCAACTGGCTCCAGGTGACCGGCGACGGCCCGGTCCTGTTCGCCATCTACCGGGGCTCCACCCGGATCGCCGGGGTGATGTGCGCCGAGGACGCTGGCGGCTCCATGTCGATCACGGACATCAGCCCTCCGGCTGGCACCACGACCTACTCGCTCCGGGTCACCCGCCCGGCAGGGACCAACGTGACCGTCCACTGTGACGGCGAGACCCCGATCTCCATCAACGTGCTGGAGGTCTGATGCGGCTCTACGAGGTGGCTCTCTGGCCCAACGACGAGCGCCCCATCGAACTCGGTGGTGGCGGCGTCCAGATGATCCGGCTGACCCGCCAGTTCCCTCTGGTGCAGGAATGGGGCCAGCAGATCGACGGCCTGGAGTACCGGGGCCGCGGGATCTACGACCTCGGGGTCACCACCAGCAAGGGCGACGAGATCCTCTGGCACCTCTCCTGCGTCAAGGACGAGGCGGGGAACGACATCGAACAGGGCAACGCACCCATCACCGATGGGCTCTGGCACCTGGAGGTGGACGACCCCCAGATCCGCCACTTCCTGCGCCCGTTCCAGGAGTCCTGGTACGTCACCGAGCGACTCGTCCGCTGTGGCTGGGTGATGCACAAGGGGGACCAGGCGAAGTACGAGAACTACCTGGAGTGGGAGCGGACCAACGCCGCCATCGGCCTGGATCACGCCGTCACCCGCAACGGCACCGTGATGGGCAAGCTCAACGCTGACGGCAGCGTGTCGCTTGGGGAGATCGAACTGTGACCCTGGAGACCGCCGACGAACTCGCCCTCAGCGACCGGGCCTTCGTGTCGAACTTCGCGGACGCCACCCTCGGCATCCGGGTGTACGTCGAAGGAGCCCTGGCCGACGCCGACGGGGTCGTCACCTACACGATCGTCAACGAGGCCAGCGAAGAGGTCGCTGCCGGGACCGCCGCCCATCCCTCGGTCGGGGTCTACGAGGTCGCCCTCACGTCGGCTGAGACCCAGACGCCGGGGCTCTTCCTCATCTACTGGGACTTCGCCATCGACGGCGACGACCGGACTCGGGAGACCTACTACGAGGTCGGCAACACCTCCCCCGACTACGACGCCCTCCCAGACGCCATGAAGGCCGTGGTGGAGAACGTCTACTGGCGCTTCTCCGACCTCTTCGACAGCCCCCTCGGCGGGCCGCACCTCCAGGTGTACCTCCAGACCAACTGGGGCCGGAACCGGATGGCCCAGGCCCTTCGCTCTGCGCTCAACCGGCTCAACACCTGGAGCCAGCCCCACCAGACCTACGCCCTGGACCCCGCACAGGGAGGCAAGGCGTTCCCGGTCGATCAGTGGGGAGGGACGCTGGAGCAGGCCCTCTTCGTGGAGATCATCAAGCACCTCCGGCGCAGCTACGTCGAACAGCCCGACGTGCAGGGGGTGTCGCTCGCTCGCTTCGACCGTCGGGACTACATGACCCGGTGGGGCGACATCCTTCGCGACGAGCAAGCCGAACTGGATCGGATGATCGACCAGTTCAAGATCGCCCACATGGGGCTCGGCTCCCCGGCCTCGCTCGTGGCCGGTGGCGTCTACATCACCCTCACGCCAACCCGTCTGATCGGGGCGATGGCGTCCCGTCCGTCTTACTGGAGGATCTGGTACTGATGCGCGTCGTCACCGTGAACCAAGACAGCCTGGTGCTGCCCGACGGGCAGACCTACAACGACGGCGACACCGCCACCCTCACCGACGAGCAGTTCGCCCGTATCGACGCTGACCTGTTCACCGGAGGCAGCCCGATCCTCACCGACGAGGGCTACACCTCGGACCTCATCATCGAATCGCCCGACGGCACCGCCTGGCGCATCGTCGTGGACGACAGCGGCGTGCTCTCCACCGAGGAAGTGGTCTGATGGCTGCTCAGGTCGTTGCACAAGGCTCCTTCACGGGTGCCGATGACATCACCGAGATCACCTTCGCGGACTACACCCCCGTCGCCACCGGCAACGTGCTGGTAATGGTGGTGGATGGCCGTGGGACCAACAACCGGGCAGCCGACTGGGAGATCGCCCCCTACAACCCGGCCAACGGCCAAGAGGAAGGCACGCTGTCGTTCGGACAGGGATACGACCTCGCCATCTCGGCAGACCGCAACGTCAAGGTGTTCATCGGCATCTCTTGGGACGACATCAACTTCGCCCGCCTCATCACGAGCACCCCTCCCGATGTCGGAACCTCCACCTACGCATCGGTCTACGAGGTCGCATCGGGCCTCGGCTCGGTCTACCCGATCCCGTTCACCAACCAGATCAGCAACGCTGCCCCCGCCATCCAGTCGTTGACCTTGGAACCGTGGCTGGGCGGTCTGATGCCTTCCTACGACAAGCAGGGCATCTACCTCGCTGTCGCCGTGGAGGGGCTGGACGATCCGGTCGGCAGCATCACGTTCCAGTCGGAGACTCCCGACAACACCATTATCGGTGGCACCCACATCCTTGCCGTGGGCGAACGGGCACTCAACACCAACGAGGACGTGTCCTACGAGATCACCAGCGCCAACGGCGGGGGTGGCCTCCTGGTCGCTCAGATGGTGGTTCCCCAGAGCGCCTACACCGAGGTCGCATCGGAGAACTTCGCCAGCAGCATCGGCACCATCCCCGCACCCCAGAAGGGCAACCTGATGGTGCTTGGCGTGCGTGGCACGAGCCTGTCGCTTCCGAACGCCCCTGCGGGCTGGACCTCCGAAGGGTTCCAGACGGCTGGCTCTGGCAACCACTGGGTCGGTGTGTTCTGGAAGGAGGCGGAAGCCGGTGAGGACACCTCCCTGAGCATCCCCGGTGCCACGGACATGGCGTACCGGGAGATCGGCGGCTACCTGCGTGCTCCACGCCGCCGCCAGATCGTCAAGTCCACCGGCCCCGACATCGTTGGCCTAGACCCCATCGTCACCGCCAACAACGACGCCTTCATCATGTCGGTAGGCTCCCCTTCGGACACGGCGGATGTGTGGGCCGCTCTCCCTTCGCTGGAACTGAGCACCGTACCGGCTGGGATCATCACCGGAGGTCTGGGGGTCGATTTCTGGCCGTTCAACACCTACCCCATCTTCGTCGGGGCGTTGGGTGCCGATGACGCCCAACAGTCGGTCACCACCGATCTCGCCTTCATCGCACTCACGTTCGATGACGATCCGAACGTGCCTCTGGATACCGACGCTCCCGTGGCTGGCGACAACTCCTACACGGCGTCGTTCGACACGGCCCTGGTGGTCGATGCCCCCGGCGTCCTCGCCAACGACACGGGCAACACGCTCACCGTGAGCGCCTGGGGCACCCCCTCCCACGGCACCGTCGTCGGCAACAGCGACGGCTCCTTCATCTACACCCCCGAGGTCGGGTTCTCCGGCGCGGACTCGTTCACCTACACGGTGAGCAACGGCGACGGACAGACCGACACCGGCACCGTCGTCGTCACCGTCCAGAACGCCAACCAGACCAGCCAGACCTACTTGTTCCCCGACGAGGGCCAACGGCTGCTCTACACCCCCGGCGTGCGTCGTGGCTCTGCCCTCACGTCCGCTCGTGGCACCGAGGTCTACGTCTACGAGCAGGCCGAGGGCGGGTCACTGGCCGACATCACCGACGAGGACGGCGACCCCATCGCCGGGTCGCTGCTCGTGGTGGACGACGACTCACTGATCCCGCCGTTCTACGGCCCGCTCGGGGTCACGACCCTGTGGGTGGAGGTGGCTGGCTCCGGCGTGCGCCAGGAGGTCCGAGCGTCGTCTGCCGACCGTCTGGACAAGGGCGACGGCGGCAACGGTGGGGCCGTGGACGCCCGGCCTCACGAGATGCTGCCGCTCACCGTCAGCCGCCACACCCCTTTCACGGCATGGACCCAGAACGGACGCTCCCTCACGGCTGCGCCCCAGCCCTCTCTCGGGGCGACGGTGATGTTCTCTGACGCCTCTCTGCCCATCGAACTGGGTGCCACCCCTGGGTCGAACGGATGGCTCCAAGCCCCCAAGCAGGGCGACCCGCTTCGGTTGAGCCTGGTGGCGATCCACATCGGCCCTGACCCGGACGTTGCTGCCGAGGCCCACATCACCCTGACCTGGCAGCCCTTCGACATCCAGACCCAGCAGCCTGTCGGCCCGGAGATCCAGACCAACGAGATCATCCCCCTCATCGGGATGACGGAATACACGGCGCTGCTCGTCCAGGGCGTGACCTTTGAGGACATGCCGGTCGGCGGTGTGGAACTGACGATCCCCGAGTACCCGCCTGGCACCAACCTCATGCTGGCAGGTGCATCCATGCACACCCAGGAGGCCGGGACGGGCGATCCCATCACTGGCCTCTGCCTAAGCCTCACATTCTCCATGTACCAGGGCACGGAGTCTCTGATTCCTCGCCTGGCGACGGACATCAACCTCGTCAGCGGCATGGTGTTCCCCCACTTCCCCAGCCTCACCATCGACCCAGGTGCGTTCTACGGCGGTACCAAGTCGATGGAGGTGAACGGGTACAGCATCGTTTTCCGCGACCACGGGTTCGACCCCGACCAGGAAGTGAGCCTCACTAGCGACCACGAGGCGGTGCCTGGCTCTCTGACCTTGCTCGTCAACGGCGAGATCCGAGGCAGCAACGCTCCCTCTACCCCCGAGTCGTTCGCCCGACTGGTGGACCTTCCCGATTCCCTGACCGCTGGCTACCGCATCGACCAGACGGACCTGGGCAACCGAACGATCTCCGTCCGCAAGTCCCGTGTCATCCCTGCTGCCACTGGTGGCCTCTGGGACGACGCTGGATCGACCCCGATCTCCTTCACCCCCGGTGACCCCGAAGGTGTCGCCAGGGTGACCGAAGGCAACTGGCCGACCGGACAGTTGGTTGCCCCGCGAGTGGCGCACATCGCCAGCGCCAGCGACGCGGCTCACCAAGGGTGGTGGGAGGTGTTCGCTGTCCAAGCCGATCCCATCGCCATCAACGGCACCTACCTCGGGGTGGACGACTTCGCTGACCCCAAGCCCAACGTGGGCGACATCTACTTCCAGCGGGTCGTGGAACTGAACGGTCGCTGGGTGGACGATTCCATGTTCGGGGGAACCCCGATCCTGGCAGGCAAGCCGTGGCACCTTCGCATCACCAGCCAGGATGGCATGGGGGCGAACTCGTCACCGCTTCTGGTCGATGGGGTGGACGTGGAGATGGACGGCCTCAACTCGGCCCACTGGAACGGAGATCCCACCACCGCTCAGGAGGCGATCAACCGCATGGCCGCTCTGCTCTACACCCTCAACTCCAACACGCCCATCCCCTGATGCCAACTCCGACCCCGCCTCCGACCCCCGACAGTCCGGGGATGAAGCGTGGCTTCCATCTGCCTGGTCGGCAGCCCTACGCCCGCCAGATCGTGCGCCGCCAGCACGAAGAGGCGCTCCTGGCCTTCGGAGAGCTTTCGCTCTTCGTCCTGATGTGGGGCATGGACGACCTCGCTGCCGGGCTCGTGGGCCGATGCTCCCGGTGCTCTACCATCGCAGGGGAGACCGCAGAGGCAGCGGAGATGGTGTTCAGCGCCTTCCAGTCCACCGCCGAGGCCAACTGCCCCGTGTGCTTCGGCACGACCCTGGAGGGCGGCTGGAAGGCCAAGCTCGTGCGCCCGGCCATCTGGGACTACAGCGAAGAGGTGTGGAGCCGCACCGAGCGCGGCATGGTCAAGAACTACGACGGCTCGGTACAGACCACCGCCGACTTCATGCTGCGCGACGGGGACTACATCTTCCGTGGCGACGGCACCCGTTGGAAGTCGAAGGGCGGCTCCACGAACCGCATCCACGACGGCTTCGGCCTGCCCTCCCGAGCCGACTCCAACCTCGGCTACAACTACTCGTCGGTCACGATGGATCAGGACGGCGATGCAGCCAACATCCCGCCGCTGACTCGCACCGAACTGACGGCCATGCTGGATGTCGTCGGCAAGCACTTCCTCCCTGAGATCCCCGACGAGATCCGTGGCCCGGTGCTCCCCGAGGCACCCGGCTTCGTCCCCGCCGACTACCGGCCCATCGACAACCTGCCCGGCTCGCCGCACGCTGCGCCATGAGCCCGGACATCTCCCCGCAGGACGCCCTGGACCGAGGGCTCAAGCTGCCGTTCGACCGCCTCTACATGAGGCTGCCGGGCGTCGTGGACGAAGAGGTCGTGCAGATGGCTGCCTCGCTCGCCGCCGAGTACGCAGCGAAGCGAGCCCCTCGCCTGTCGGGGGCCTCGGCGTCGAACCTCATGCCCATCTGGGGGGAGGACTACTTCGGGGTTCGATGGGTGGAGCGGTACGTCTGGTTTCAGGAGATGGGCATCCGTCCGTTCGTGATGAACAACCTCCAGGGCAAGACGATCCCCATGTGGGTGGAAGACCCCGACGGCGAGCTTCGCAGGAAGAACCGGAGGATCAAGAGTCGCAGGACCGAGGACGGCAGGCTCCAGGTGCTCATCTTCCGGCACGCCTCCAAGAAGGGCGAGCGCAAGCTCGTAAAGCGCAAGGTCCAGGGCGTCGAACAGTGGGTGGATGTTCCTCGCTCCTACCCCGGCGCTCCCGGTCGGATCAACAAGCGCCGCCTGGGGGCTCCGTTCACCCGTGGGGGCGGCGGTCAGATCATGCGGGGCAACGTCGGAGTACGGTGGAGGCACCCCGGTCTGGCATCCCGCTTCTTCATCCACGAGTCGATCCTGCTGGCTGGGCGAGAGATGGGCCTTCCGGTCGGCCCCATCGGAGTCGGCGTCGAAGGAGTGGCGATCTGATGTTCTACGCAGAGGCGGTCACCGCACTCCACGAAGGCATGAAGCGCGTCTTCGATGACGACTATCCCGTGGAGGACTTCCGCAACCTCCCGATCTCCACCGACTACCCATCGAAGAAGGTCCAGTACCCCGGCATCTGGGTTGGGTTCTCTCCCCGCGGGAGCCTCGCCATCGCTGGCATCGGCCACCGCGAGGTGACCCAGGACGAAGACGCTGGCACCTGGGGGCAGGTGACCCGCTGGCGCTTCGAAGGCGAGGCCCAGTTCACGATCGTCACCCTCTCTGCCCTTGCTCGGGCTCGCCTGGCCGACGAGGTGATCCGGGTGCTCGCCTTCGGCCAACTGGAGGTCGGCAGGGGGGCCTTCCGGTCGTTCATCCAGGACAACCCCCTGATCGCCATGCAACTGGATCACGACCAGATCACCCCCAGCGGCGATGCCGAGACCCCCGGAACCCCCTGGGGGACCGACGACATCGTGTACGAGATCACCCTGAGCGTGGCTGCGATCGGGGAGTTCACCAGCACCGCCCAGGGCCAGCTTGTGCCCCTGGAAGAGATCACGCTCATCCCCTATCGCGATGACGAAGAAGACCCCACGACCACGGAAGGCTGGATCGGCGGGTAGCCCACCCTGTCCAACACGCCCTGAGTCCCCCGTAAGAAGTGGAACGACCCTGTGAGGGAGCACACCCAACATGGCTATCTACACGCCACCCGGCATCTACCCCACTGAGAAGCCCACGACCCTTCCCCCGCCTGCCAGTGGGGCGAGCGAGTCCGTGGTGGCGATCGTCGGTCCCTCAGTGGGCTACCGCTCCCACACGCAGGTCGTGGACCTCAGCACCACCCCGGCGAACCTGGCGAAGCTCGGCATCGACACCGCCACCGTGACCGTCACCGCCGCCGACGGCACGCCCTACGTCGTGGCCGACGACTACGACCTCGCCACCGTCGCCGGGGAGAACAGCCCCTTCGATGACCAGATCACCATCGCCCGAGATGGCGGCGGGGCGATCGGTGAGGGCGAGTCGGTCACCGTGGCCTACCGCTACACCGACGCCGACTACTTCGATCCGCTGTACGTCACCTCCTGGAGCCAGGTGACCGATGCCTTCGGTGAGCCCCTGGACACCGACGGCAGCATCATCTCGCCGCTGTCGCTCGCAGCGAAGATGACCCTCGCCAACCGCTCGGTCACCAAGGTTCTCCTGGTCCCGACGCCCGGCACCGCCGACTCGGTGGACAAGGACGATCTGGCCGACGGCTACATCCGGCTCCTGGCCTACAGCGACGTGGACCTGATCGCCCCGCTGCCCGTGGGGATCACCGGCACGGACCAGGACACGGGCGACCTTCCCGATGTCGCCACGGCGCTCAAGAACCACCTCAACGAAGCCGCCTCGGTCGGCATCCGGCGCATCGCCGTCTTCGGGACGGAACTGGGCAGCACCATCGACCCCGTCACGCTGGCCGGGCTCTTCGCCCACCATCGGGTGATGCTCGCCCACCCGAACCGGATGACGTTCTTCAACGACATCCTGCGGACCACCCAGGAGATCCCCGGCTACTACCTGGCGGCGGCGGCTGCCGGTCGCTACGGCGGCATGGAGCCGCAGATGCCTCTGACCCGCAAGGAGATCTCCGGGTTCTCCGGGATCGCCAGCCAGGTGCTCGCCACCATGTCCCGCGCCACCATGAACGAGTGGGCGGCGGGCGGCGTGGCCGTCTTCGAACGGTCGTCCCGGAACAACTCGGTCATCATCTGCCGCCACGGCATCTCCACCGACCCCACCTCCATCTACACCCAGGAGATCTCGCTCACCAGGGCCAAGGATCACATGCTCAACGTGATCCTCCGAGACCTGGACGGGGCGGGCCTCATCGGTGACCCGATCGAAGAGGACACCGCCGCCTCGGTCAACGTGATCGTCACGGGCTCCCTGGATGGCCTGACCCAGCGTGGCACGATCCAGGGGTTCTCCGGGGTGTCGGTGCGCCAGGCCCTCCCCGACAAGCCGACCACCATCGAAGTGAAGTTCGCCTACAAGCCGACCTACCCGCTGAACTTCATCGACGTGATCTTCTACATCGACACGACCACGGGTGCCGTCACCGACGACACCCTGACGACCTGAGAGGACTGATCCATGCCGCAGAGCAAGGTGCGCGTCGTTGGCTCCGGCTTCACGACGTTCAAGTACCGGGGCCAGCCGATCGCCTTCCTCGGATCGGTGCAGGACTCGGGCCAGCCCGTCCTCAACGGTGCCCAGGCTGAGGCCATCCACCCGATCGGGTGGCGACACCCCAAGGAGATCGTCACGGGCCGTGTCCTGGACCTCGGGACGCTCACGCTCTCCATCCGGGAGTTGTGGAACGAGGATGTCTGGCAGCAGCTTGCCGGGCTGGAGGGCGTCACCAGCGGTGACATCACCGCCGTCTGGGATGCCCTCGCCGCCGACCCGTCCGACGTGACGTGCGAGATGGTCATCAAGCCTCCGGGCGGTCTGCCGTGGCGGGTCAAGATCTTCCACAACTGCGTCATCACCGACATCGACAACTCCGACTCCATCACCGTCGGTGGCCTCTCGGTGGCACGCGTCATCACCGTCAGCTACACCCACAAGACCTACCGCACCCTCGCCGCCAACGGAGCCTGAGCGGCCCCACGGCGAGGCAAGAACAAGGGAGCCCCCTCATGCCAGAGCAGCCCGATCCTCCTGCCGACGAGCAGGACGCCGAGACCCCTCCCGTGGAGGAAGATCGGTACCTGTTCGATGACGTGCCAGAGGAAGAGGTTGCTCCCAACGCAGACCTCGCCGCTGCGTTCGCTCCCACCGAAGAGGACTACGCCGCCTTCGACCCTCGCCTCGCCGCATCCCAGCCTGCGTCCACCCAGGACGACCAGGAAGAGGACAAGGAGGTCCGCTTCGACCCCAGGTACGTCGAAGAGTTCGAAGGTCTGCTCTTCGTCGGCTCCCTCCGCAAGCGGTTCCGCTGGATGGGCCACGAGTTCGTGATCCGCACCCTCACCACGAACGAGACCCTGGAGGTGGCGCTGATCCAGAAGCCCTACCTGGGGACGCTGGGCGAGATCAAGGCGTACCAGGCCGCTGTCGTCGCCGCCTGCATCGTCACGGTGGACGGGAACCCTCCCCCGATCCCCGTGACCGACGACGGCAACGACCTGGAGGCCCGGTTCTTCTACGTCGTGAACCACTGGCAGCCCATCATCATCGACATGATCTACGGCCAGTTGATGATGCTGGAGCAGAAGGTCAACGAGGTGCTGGTCGCGATGGGAAAAGCGCCAAGCTAGGCGAGATCGACCCGTGGATGATCGGGAAGATCCGCCTAGCCGACCGAAGGGGGGTGCTGGCCGGGCCGAAGGCCGGTCCCGTTCAGACGTTGGCGCTTGAGATCCTGCTCGTCCACGAGACCATCCAGGAGGCCCAGGGAAAGATCCAGGACTCGCTGGCCGGGCTCCGAGGGGGCCTTGCGGCCCTGGGCACCGCAGAAGAGAGGATCGTCCTCCCAGGGGAAGAGGACGACGAGGATGCGATGGAGATGGGCTCCACGATCGAACCCAAGGATGCGATGGCAGTCCTGGAGGCCCTCGGGGAGTCCGGGACGATGACGATGGAAGATGTCCGACATGGCTAGAGGCGTTGGTCCCGACGGGACGCCCCAAGGTGAGGTGGACGGCCCTCGCCCTGCCATGCCCCGGATGCCCGGTGGGGTCATCAGCGGCGATGCGAGGCGATCCCTGGGCAACGGGGTGGGCAACGGGGCGCTCTGGGCCTCTGGCCCCGTCGGCATCCTCCAGTCCCTTGACGGGATCGTCACCAACATGGCGACGGTCCAGCGGGAGACCCAGGAGACCACGAAGGAGATCCTCGCCTCGTCGGAGAGCGCAGCCCGGCTCATGGGCGATGTCATGGACCGGGCGAACACCATGCTCGCCACCATCAACGCCTACGGTGGTCCGGGAGGCGGCGGCGCTGGACCGATTCCTCCCAAGCGGCGCAAGCCGGGTTCGATCACGACGGTCTCCAGCACGGCAGAGGCCGAGCCTGCCCAGCCCCGAGGCACGGTGGTCGGAACGGCAGACACCGGCCTGGACGCCCCCGTCACTCGGAGCACCGTCAAGGGTGTCTCCGAGAGCGTCACCGAGCCTGTCCATCGAAGCTGGCTCCCGAGCACCTGGGCCGAGGGCAAGCGCATGACCCTGGGCGATGTTCGCCAGGGTGTCTCCCAGAACGTCAGCGGCACCATCAACCAGAAGGTGAGCGAGTGGGGCAGCCGCGGAACCCAGGTGTTGCGGGACCAGCACGGCAGGTACGCAGGAACTCGTCCAGCCCCTCTTGGAGCCCAGCCTGAGGTGCGGGTCGTCCGGGAGTACGGCCCCAACGGCGAGACCATCCGGGACGAGAACGGCAACCCCATCCTCAACGAGATCGGCTCGGGGGGCCTCAAGTACCAGGCGTCGGCCATCGTCAAGAACGTGGCGGGGCAGATGGCCGGGGGAGAGGGGCTCGGCGCAGCCGTGTCCAACGCCCTTCCTACCGTCGGCAAGGCTCTCGGTGTCGCTGGCATGGTCTACACCGGGGCGAACCAGGCCCTTGACTTCGCAGAGGGCCAGCGCCAGCAGAACATGGCCTTCCAGTCGGTGCTCGGCGGCTCCAACGCCGAGGGCTTCGGGGAACGCTGGCAGCAGAACCTCTTTCGACTGAGCAACCGCGGCCTCATGGGCGGTGCCGACGCCGAGTTGATCTACAAGTCGGCCATGTCGAACTTCGGGATGCGCCGGGGGATGCGCGACACCTACCAGGGCTCTGCCGTGGACCTCTACAAGAGTGGCGTCGGGGCAGAAGAGGCGACCCGGCTGCTCAACCAGGCAGCCAAGATGGGCAACGAGGAACTGACCAAGCTCTCTCAGACCATCACCGGACTCGCTGCCAGCGCCCGAGAGGCCGGGGTGTCCTATGAAGAGGCTCGCGCCAAGTTCTCCCAGGCGATGTCGGCAACTCAGGCCCAGATGGGCGGCGGGCAGCAGATCCAGGCATCGGCCACGGCCACCAGGGTCGCGATGGGCTACGGCCCCCAGTTCCAGGACACCGACTTCACCTCCGGCCAGAACACGGACATGGCGACCATGCTCCAGGCCAGGGCGCTCGGCGTCCCTTACGCCCAGTACCTCGCTGCGCTGAACTCGCCCGAGAAGATCATGGTCGATGGGCGGATGGTCTCGGGTGCGATGGGCAAGGCGATGGCCCAGGACACCATCACGAACCAGGCCATCCAGCGCGTCGATCCCTCCGGCCAGATCCAACGCCTCTTGCAAGAGAAGCTCTCGCGCCTCCCCGCCAAGGAGCGCGAAGCCCTCTCTTACCAGCAGATGAACGATCTCGCGATGGAGGTCCAGGCCGAGAACCCCGGTCTCATCCGCCCCTACGCGATGGCTGGAGCATGGAAGGCCATCACCGGGGTCGATGTGAACCCGAACGAGGCGCTCACCATGTTCGCCCAGGCTCGGTTCAACCAGGAGGGCACCTCCTACGTCGCCCAGCAGGAAGAGTTGGAGGCCAGCGAGTCCACGGCCCCGACTTTCTCCAGGAGTCAGAGGACCGGCGAGGGCAAGTGGGGCAAGGAGGGTGCCGGAACCTGGATCGAAGAGGAACTCGGCTACAACCTCTCCGGCAACAACTACGACAGCAGCGGGCGCATCGACCCCAACACCTTCAACACGGGTGACCGCAAGGGGTTCGGGAGCCGGAGCAACTACGACCAGCTTCGGAACCTGCTGGCGAAGCAGGCTGCCCAGGGCAAGGTGGACCCGCTCGCCCTCAAGGCGTTCCAGGAGTTCGACCAGCTTGGCGAGGATGCACGCTTCGGGGTGCAGACTCCCGACGGCAAGCGGTACGTCACGGCCAAGGAGTTGTTCAAGAACTACGCCGATCAGGTCGCCTCGGACCCGACGGCCATCGACGTGTACGGCGGCTCCAGTTCCGGCATGAGCTTGCGCGAGGCAACCGGCATGTCCACCTACGGCACCGGAGAGAAGGCCGAGTCGGCTACCTCCGGTCCCGTCAAGGGCAAGAGGGAGAGCGAACTCAGCAAGGACACGGTGGGCACCGTGCAGATCAACATGAGCAACGAGCTTCGTCGCTGGTTCACCGCTGTCCCCCAGAGCGGCAACGTCCGGGTGTCCTACGCCAACGGGCAGCAGCCGCCCGCCTACACGGACACCAACGCTGGAGATCGTGCCCGAGAGACCGCTGGCGGCTAGTCATGGCAGAGGGCTTCGCTACCCTTGGTGGCCTGAGCTTCCGGGTCGATCCCGAGGCTGTCTCCTGGGACTTCACCGTCAAGACCAAGGTGACCTCCACCGTCGGCGGTCGTGTGATCCAGATCTTCGGCACCAAGGTCGGGGACATGAAGGTGTCCGGGTCGGTCGGCGTCGGTGGCTACGCAGATCACAAGCGCCTCGTGGACAACATCAAGTATCTGGCCGAGGCGCAGCTTGCCGAAGATGCCAGGCCCTACAGGTTCACCCTCCCCCAAGAGAACCTCAGCGTCGATGTGTGGATCAAGGACATCGCAGATGACCAGGGGGCCACGATCACCCGAGAGCCCGGCCTGTTCAACCAGAGGTTCACGCTCACCTTCCAGCTTGCCGACGACAACGCCGAACTCTCCACGATCGCCACCGACGCCTACATCGCTCGGCTGACCCAGGGCATCGGATGGGTGCCCAACGAATACAACGGCCCGGTGGACGTGGTGGCCGGGATGCCTGCCGACACCGAATGGGAGGACACCGCCACCACCACGTCGATGACCGCTGACGAACTTACCCAGGTCACCCTGGAGACTGCCCTCGGGCTCCTTGAGGGAACGCTGGGAGATGGCGAGTACGAGTCTGGCTACCGCGTGCGGGCACAAGGCGACGACATCACCGGCTGGTACGCACCGGACGGCACGATGGCTACGTCTACGAGGTGGAACGGGCGTGGAGAATGGGAGGGCACCTGGCTGCTCTCTGCGGGCTACTGGACTAAGGTGTAACGACCGAGAGCGAGGATCAGATGGACGCGAAGTGGGGCTCGGACGTTCCCATCTCCATGCCAGATCCGCCACCTGGCGGCAAGCCTCGGGTGATCTTCGGTGGCTTCGCGTTCGGCCCCACGGGCATCTGCCACGACATCACGGAGGCACGCCGCGAAGAGTTGGCTACCCCCTTCTTCGTGCCGCCCGATCTGGAGGAAGGGTGACCTCCCAGACCGGCCTCGCTACGTTCTCGGTGCGAGGGTACGGGACCAGGAGTGCTTGGTGCGAGGGCTACTCGCGCACGGTCAAGATCAACTCGTCGTCGGACGAGGGCTCCACGACGGCTGCCTTCTACTTGAAGAAGGTGTCCGACCAGAACTTCTCGCTCAAGCTCGCCTTCCGGTCTGAGCGAGAACTCAACTCGTTCAACCTGTGGGTCAAGGTATTCGCTGAGAAGTACGCCAAGGGAGAGGTCGGTGCCATGTACGTCGCCGTCCCGACCGTCGGGGTCTCGGTGCTGGCCGTTCCCACGTCCCCGCTCTCTTCGAACATCGACTCCAAGGGGGCGCTCCAGCGGGTGAGCATCGACTTCGCAGCGGGGAACGACCCCCAAGCGTTGCAAAACCCCGTGACGATCCCCCAGGACGAGAACGGCTACACGACGGGACCGCCGAGCACTCCCGTCATCCCGAACTTCTACCCGACCGGCTTCCAGCAGAGCGCCTTCGACCGGCTGGAGGCGTACACCTACGACTCCGCTGCCTCCGCTGCCTCCACCGTCATCATCCCCTCGTCTGTCCCTGGCGTCGCGTCCATCAACGGCGAGCCTGCCGTCGTGTCCACCGGCAGCGGCACCGTCGCCCTGCCGGGAGTGGATGGCTGATGGGCACCTTCGTCTACGCCCCCGGCGTCCGCATCCACATCCACTCCGGGAAGACGGGCGAGGTGATCGACGTGACCTCGGACATCACCCGAGGCTCGCTCAACCTGGCAGAGAACTCCACCCACGGCCTGAGCTTCAACCTGCTGAACCAGAACCGGAAGTACGACGGCGTCTTCATGCCCAACGATCGC
Organism: uncultured Aquaspirillum sp.; assembly: GCA_964635875.1. Lineage (GTDB taxonomy): Bacteria > Pseudomonadota > Gammaproteobacteria > Burkholderiales > Aquaspirillaceae > CAZWRK01. Next base: position 91,239 of record CAZWRK010000002.1, on the reverse strand, counting down.
GTCGTCGTCTACCTTCGCCGGGTCACTTGGGTCTTGGCCTTCTCCGGCTACCTGGATCGCGTCCCCTTCGCCTCGGTGTGGCCGACCTCTGTGGGGTTCACGGCCACCTGCACCCTCAAGAAGCTCGTCCACACGCTCTACGACCCCGGCTCGGTCGCTGTCACCACGCTGCTCCAGAGCAACATCGGCACGCTCACCGAGACCGACAGCGGGCTCTCCGGGCTCGCCACCGCTGCCCTCACCGAGATCGGACGCTGGCCCGAGGACGCCATCCACATCGGCCTGCTCCCCGGAACGTGGTGGGACAAGGTGAAGGGGCTCTACGAGCAGATCAGCCCCTACCTCCAGGAGACCATCCGGGAGCCGCTCACCACGAACTCCCCCGCGGCGACCGGGGGCTACGCCGTCGGAACCTGGGACGCCGACGGGGACATGGTGCTCACCGACGCCGAGATGGTGCAGCTTCTCTACCAGACCGGGTGGACGGATCAGGAAGACCTCATCAGGATGATGGGCATCGTCTGGAGGGAGTCCCGCTTCCGCATCGACGCCTACAACGAGACCGCTGCTGGCAACGGAGACCACGCCCACGGCCTCTTCCAGCTTCTCCTGCCCCTCCACGGCTCCGACCCCCAGCGGACCCTCAGCGACCCGGCTTACGCAGCCTCCGAGGCGTTCCGGCTCTGGAGCAGCGTCCCTGGTGGGGCCTGGAACCACTGGTACGGAGCCGCCGACGGCTCGGAGCAGGCACCCGAGGTGCAGACCGAGGGCAAGCAGAGGGCCGTCGCCGCCATCGCCCAGATGGGTTGGCCCCCGCCGACCTCCGTGACCCCGGCCCAGACCTCGGTTCCCGGTGCTGCCGATCCGACGGGAACCGGAACCGGCGCTGGGCCTCCGACGAACCCGGCAGCACCCTCTGGTGGGGCCGGGTACTACTTCCCTGCCCCCGGAGGCACCTGGGACCGGGGTAGCTGGAATCAGGTGCGAGCGGGCTCCAACCAGACCAGCGGCTACGACCACTACCACAACGGCGTGGACATCATGTGCCCGATCGGCACGCCCGCCATCGCCGTCACCAGCGGTGTCGTCACCGTCCGTCCGGTGAGCAGCACGGCAGGTTGGTTCGTGTGGCTGGACGCCCCCAACGGCGACCGCTTCAAGTACCTCCACCTCAAGGACAACAGCATCTTCAACCCCGCCACCATGCAGCCGGTGGGGCCGGGCGGCTCGTTCACCGTCCAGGCGGGGCAGCAGTTCGCTCAGACCGGCGACTCTGGATCGCGCGGTAGTCCTCACCTCCACTTCGAATACCACCCGATCAGCCAGCGTGACGCCCCCAACGACCGCTACGGCCAGCCGATGACCGATGCGAGCCCGAACGCCCTCCTGGAGTCTGCAATCGGCTCCAGCGCGTCTGCCGTCACCGGGGCCGGGGCCGCTGGAGGCGGTGCCTACCCGATGGTTGGGGCCGACCTCTACACGCCGATGCCCGACCCCAACAGCGAGGCGTTCATCGGCCCCCGCGTCCTTCTCAACGACATCGGCTTCACCGTCTACGACCTCGTGAGCGGAATCATCACCTCGTCCATGAGGAACTTCTGCGCTGCCCCCAACGGCGACTTCATCAGTTGGTTCCCGGACTACTTCGGGAACTACCAGACCACGGCCACGTTGACCCTCAACGAGATCGAACTCCTGGACTTCACGATCGAATGGAGCGACTCCGGGCTCGTGACCCACCAGTTCGTCACGGGCTCCATCACCGGCTACGGAGGCTCTCCCGTCGATGGCAACGAGTCGCTGTACCACATGCTCTACACCCAGGGCATCGCCAGCGTGGAGTTCCCCGAGATCATGGAGGCCATCCTTGGGCCGGATGCTCCCGAGTGGACGCAGATGGAGGCCATGCTCCAGCGGTTCGGCGCTCGCCCCAACGCCAAGGAGATCCGCGAGATCATCTCCCCGGAGATGGAGTTCTACGCCGCCATCCACCTCTTCATGCGGAACTGGGCGCTCCAGTTCTCCACCTCCATCCAGATCAGCTTCATGCCCGAGTTGTGGCCCGGCATGATCTTGAAGATCCCCTCTGCGGGCATCCAGGTCTACGTCGAATCCGTGACCCACGAGTGGGACATGCAGAGTGGCTTCTCCACCACCGTCCAGGTCTGCGCCCCGGCCAGTCTCGGTGGCGGGTTCGCCGGTCTCGTCCAGGCGGGGAACCTCATCCCGAGGGGCGACTGATGGGCAGGGTTGGGACCAACCAGCCGAGCCTCCCGTGGAAGATGGTTCACGTTGAGGCCGTGGACGACGAGGGCAACGCCCTGTGCATCGACCAGTTCGGCAACCAGATGGTGATCCCGACCTCCATCACGAGGGCTCGGGGGCCGAAGCCTGTGGCCGGAGAGCGATGGGCTGTGGATCGGACCATCGGAGGTCGTTGGAGCTTCGCTGCGATCCTTGCTGCCCAGCCCCCGACGATCACCGGCACGCGTGCGGCGAACCCGGCGCTGGAGGCGCTCCTGGCGTGGCTGGAGGCGGCGGGACTCATCATCGACGGCACGGAGGCTGGCACCGACCCCGGCGAGGGGATCATCACCGATCACGGCGACCTCAGCGGACGCAGCGATGATGACCACCCCCAGTACCACAACGACGCCAGGGGTGACGCCCGGTACTCCCAACTGGGCCACACTCACCCCTACGAGCCCGTGGGGGCCGCTGCTGCCGCCGTGTCTGCACATGAGGGGGCGGCAGATCCTCACACCCAGTACCTTGAGTCCGGGGACTCTGCCGGTGGCGATCTGGACGGCACCTACCCCAACCCCACGATCGCTGACGATGCTGTAGACGCCGACGCCATCGCCGCCAACACGATCGTCGTCAACTCGGCCACCGCACCACTCACCCCCAAGGAGGGGTGGCTGTGGTTCGACACCACGACCGGGCGCACCTACCAGTGGTATGACGACGGCTCGGTGTGGGTGGAGATCGCCGGGTCCGTGGGGGCAGGTGCCTTCTCGGGTGTGACCGCCACCGGAGCCGACCTGACCCTCACGGCAGCCCACTACATCGTGAAGGTGACGGGAGCGGCCACAATCACTCTGCCGACGGCGGTGGGTGTCACGGGTAGGAAGTACCACATCGACAACGCCTCTGGTGGGCCGATCACGGTGGACACCACCTCGTCGCAGACCATCAACGGTTCGCTGACCCAGGCGATCCAGCCCGATTCAGCGATGGTCGTCTACTCTGACGGCTCCAACTGGAGGATCACATGAGCCACTTTGGGAAGGTCGGACTCAGCGATGGTCCGAACCTGGATGCCTTCTCTCGCCTTCGGGTATCGGACCCCTCCTACGCCTTCGATGCCCAGTTGACCTACGACCTGGCTCCGCTCCAGTTCGAACAGTTGACCAGTGGCACCGGGGCGACCATCACCCACGACTCCACGAACCGCTGCGCCAGCTTGGCCCTGTCCTCGTCCCCCACGGGGGCCTACGCCTACATGCAGACCTACGAGTGGATCAGGTACCAGCCCGGTCGCTCGCAGGCGTTCTTCATCACCTTCTCGTTCGGCTCAGGCGTGGCCGACGTGTTGAAGTTCGCCGGGATCGGCACGAACGCGAACGGCATCCGCTTCGAGTTGGCTGGCTCCCAACCGCGCATCGTGCTCTACAGCGACACCGACCACGGCGACGAGATCGTGAACCAGGACGACTGGAACCTGGACACGATGGACGGCAACGGAGGATCAGCCAACCCCTCGGGCCTGCTGCTGGACGCCACCAAGATGCAGATCCTCGCCATCGACTTCCAGGCGCTCTACGCCGGTCGGGTGCGCGTGGGCTTCGACATCGGCGGGCAGTTGATCTACGTCCACGAGTTCAATCACGCCAACATCGACTCGTCGCCCTACATCCAGAACGCCAGCCTCCCGATCCAGGCGGGCTTGCAATACACGGGCGGCACCACGGCGACCGCCTCCATGAAGTTCATCTGCTGCTCTGCCATCTCCGAGGGTGGGCAGCAGGAGGTCGGCGGCTACTCGTTCTCCTACGAGGCCACCGGCACCGCCGCCAGCGGGGCCGACACCCACATCCTCTCCCTCCGGCCCCGCACCACGTTCAACTCCATCGCCAACCGCTCCAAGATGGTCCTGGACTCCATCGACATCGTGGTGACCGGCAACTTCCCCGTGGCGTGGTACCTCGCCATCGGCCAGGCCATCTCGGGCACCACCACGTTCAACGACGTGAACGCCACCTACTCGGCGGTCGAATACAACACGGCGGGCACCCTCTCGGGCAGCCCTGCCATCGTGCTGATGCGCGGCTACGTCCCCTCATCCGGCTCGGTGCGGGGAACCTCCGAGAAGGCCGTCACCGCCCGCTATCCCATCACTCTGGACGCTGCTGGTGCCGCCCGTGCCCTCGGCACGCTCTCTGTCGTCGCCCAGGGCATCGGTGGTGCTCCCGGCCTGCGAGTCTCAGCTAACTGGCGGGAGATCCGCTGAGATGGCCCTGACCTTCCCTGGCAGCCCTTCGGTGGGCGACACCTACACCTCGGGCGACCGCTCGTGGGTGTGGACCGGCACGGTCTGGAACCTGATCGGCATCGACGGCCTGGCGGCAGGCGGCAGCCTCACCGGCTCGTACCCCAACCCGACCATCGCCAATGATGCCGTCACATCGGCCATGATCGCCGCAGGAGCCGTGGGGTCCAGCGAGATCGCCTCTGGGGCCGTGGGCACCGACGAGATCGCTGCCGATGCCGTCACGGCAGCCGAGATCGCCGCTGGAGCGGTGGGCAACTCCGAGATCGCCTCTGATGCCGTGACCCGAGACAAGATCGCCAGCACGGCAAGGGGGTTCCCTGTCGTCCAGGCGTCCCTGTGGGGGCCGGGGGCGACGAACTTCGGTTCGTTCGTGAACGATTCGTCTGCCACCACGACCGCCTCTGCCTTGGCCCTTGGTGGGGCGAACGCCGTCAGGATCACCCGCTCCGGCACCCTGACGGACATCGGGGTGAACATCACGGCCACGAACCTGACCGCGGGCCAGGTGCTCAACCTCTACGAGTACGCCATCGACCCGGCCACGGGCCTGCCGACCGGCACGCCGGTCACGTCGCTGGCCGTCGCCGGAGACTCCATCGCCCTCGTCTACACGGCCACGACGATGGTGCTGAACCCTGGGAACGTCCTCGTCCTGCACAACCCGTCCACCAACGCCGGGACTTGCACCGTGACCGTCACCCAGCCCTACACGGGCGGCTTCGGCGCGTCCACGTCCCTGCTGAACCGCACGGCGCTCATCATCACCGGCCAGGGGGCGACGATGGGTGATGTGAGCGCCTATGGCATCTCGTCGGCGGCAGGTGCGACGACGTGGGCAATCGCTCAATACGGCGTCCTGTTCCTGGGGAGGTCGTGATGCCAGCCCTTCGTGTCATGCGCTACGCCGAGGACGGAACCCTCCTGAGCGACGAGACAGTGGAGGTGCCCCATGCCCCACTCCCTCCCGAGGGCGTGGCAGCCACCCTCAACGTCGTCCTGGGCCTCTGGCCCATCGAAGATGCAGCCAACGCCGTGGGCCTTACCCCAGCCGACCTGGAAGCCGAGGCGTTGGCATGGAGCCTCGCTGCGGGCTGATCCTGTCCAACGGCCCCCGAGACCTCCGTAAGAAGTGAGATGCAGACCTTCCGGCTCACCGACGGCGACATCGTTCTGACCTCCGGCTCCTACGCGATGGTGACCGGGCCAGAGAAGCTGCGCCAGGATCTCCTGTACGCCATCTCCGAGCCCCTCGGCATCGACCGCTTCCATCCCCGCTGGGGGAGCCTGCTCCCGAGCTTCATCGGGGGCCAGGTCGATGAGGCGACCCAGGCACGGGTCACAGCCGAGGTTCGCCGGATCATCTCCAACTACGCTGCCATCCAGAAGGACCGGATCGGGCGCGACGCCCTCCAGGGGCGGCGCTCTCGGTACGGCACCGGAGAGGTGATCGACCGAGTGATCGGGGTGGATGTCGTGCCGGAGATGACGAAGCTGCATCTTCGCATCGTCCTCAAGACCCTCTCCCAGCGGGAGATCACCCTCGTCACCACCCTGGAGAACTGATGGCACGCCAAGACGAAATCCTCCAGGACATGCTTGCCTCGCTCCAGGCGTCGGATCGTTCGATCGACGTGGGCATCGGTTCGCTGGCCCGCAAGATCTACGACCCGGTGGCCGAGGCCATCGCAGAGCGCGACATCGACAGCTACCTCCACCAGTACGCCTACGACCTGGACGCGAAGAGCGGGGCCGACCTGGACGAGATGGTGCGCCTCTTCGGCTTCTCCCGGCTCCCCGCAAGGCGGTCGTCCGGGGAGCTTGTGTTCTCCCGCCCCTCCCCTTCGGCCACCTCTGTCCGCATCCCCGCGGCCTCCCAGGTCCAGAACGATCCCTCCAGCGATCCGGTGGTCAGTGTCTCCACGCTCTACGAGGCCGTCATCCCGTCAGGGGAACTGAGCGTGACGGTTCCGGCCATCGCCGTGAACGCCGGGGCAGATGGCAACGTGAGCGCCAACGACCTCACCGTCCGTCGCACGGCCATCGCCGGGGTGACCGCCGTGACCAACCCCACGTCGTTCACGGGCGGCGTGGATGCCGAGAGCGACGAGCACCTCCGTCGCCGCTTCCGGGAGACCGTCTTCCGCTCGCTGGCTGGCACCCATCAGATGTTCTCCGGCGTGGCCCTGGACGACCCCGACGTGACCCAGGTGAACGTGGTGGGCTCCGTGCGGCGCTTCCGGGAGCGGATCGAAGTCTCGGGCGGCACGGCTACCTCCACCGTCCAGGACGCCGCCTACATCGTCCCCGACTCGGCCATGCTCGGGGCCGACCTCAACGGCGGCGACGTGCTCACCGAGAACGTGAACTACACGGTGGACTACGCCCCCGGATCTCCCGGCGACCCCCCGGAGATCACCGCCGTTGCCGGAGGCATGGACGACGGGATCTACGACCTGGAGTTCGAATACGTCCCCCTGGCGAGCCGGAACGACCTCGTGAATGGCATCACCAACCGGGTGGACGTGTACGTCCGCGGGGAGCGGGTCAAGGAGGCCACCTCCACCCTGGTCTTCGATGAGAATCGGCAGTTCAACACGACGCCCGGCGACTCTCTGCTGAGGACGAACTTCTACCGGAGCACCGAGGTCCACCCGACCGACGGCAACTTCTTCATCCCCTACCCCCTGGTCCCTGTCGTGGACCCGTCGGTCGATGGTCAGATCCAGATCGACGGCAAGACCTACATCGAAGGCACGCACTACTGGCTGGTCTACGACATCACCAACAAGGGCCAGGCACCACGCTCCCTGGCCGGGATCGAACTCCGCTCGCAGGCCAACGGCTCCGCTCTGGCCGACCCCGCCGACCTCAGCGTCTTCACGGTGGACTACTCCTACAACGAGGTGCCCCGGAGCATCGAAGCTGCCATCGGTGGCCGGTGGCGGGTGCTCAACCAGGACGTGTGGGTGCATCAGGGGACGCTGCTGAGGCTCAACCTCCACTTCGCCGTGATCCTCACCCGCGGCTACACGCAGGCCCAGGTGGAGGACGAACTGTTCCAGGCCCTCTCTCGGTTCATCGACTCCAGCGGCTTCAACAGCGTGCTCCAGGCGTCGGACCTCCTGTACGTCGCCCACAGTGTCGCTGGGGTGGACTCCATCCGGTTCCTCACCGACGCCGACAACCCCTCGGCCTACGCCATCCAGAGGGTCAGCGCAGCCGGTGGCGTGGTGGAGACCTACGCCTCTCCCGCAGGCGTCGATGCACCGCGCAGGGCCTTGGACGTGATGGCCGGGGACTCCGAGACCCCGGTGCTGAACGAGATCACGCTGGACGTTCGTGCTCAGAACTCCTGGGGGACCATCTGATGAAGACCATCTTCCGCACCGCCGTCATCGCCACGCTGGTCGTGGCTGGCATCTGCAAGGCGATCCTGGAGTTGGCGAAGCACGCCAAGATCGACTGGGAAGACCTCGGGGGCTCCGTCCGTGGCTGACTCCCCCATCATCGCCCAGCAGGGGCTCTCTCGCGTCCCTCAGGTCGATGGGATGGAAGAGGTCACCAACCCGATCTCGCCTCCCCAGAGGAACCGCTCCCGCCTCGCCCACTTCGACCCAGACCTCTACGACCTCTCGCCGGAGAGCAACCTGTCCCGGTTCATCCAGGGCCTTCTCGGTGATGCGGGCGTCGGACGCCTGGTGACGGCTCAGGTGCTCGCCCGGCTCCAGCACTCGGTCGGAGGGTCGCACTTCTACGACCTGGACCGCTTCTACGGTGCCCTCTTCGGAGCCCCTCGCAGGCAGGCCGAGATCCTGCCCGGCAACCCCACCACCGACACCTTCGATGAGGACGAGTGGGAAGAGATCGGGGCGCTGGACGACAGCTACCGATCCCGCATGGAGCAACTCGCCCGTGCGATCAACTTCGGGGCCACCCCCGTCGGCCTCCAGCTTGCGGCAGAGGCCCTGCTGAACGCCGAGTGCGACATCTACGAGTCCTTCGTCACCGAGGACCGTGCGATCACGAGCTACGCCGACCTGGAGGCCGTCGGCACCTACGCCTCGGTCGAAGCCCTCGGGGACTACTCCGATCTGGAGTCCGACGGCAGCGACCCGATCGGCTCTCCGGCCAGGGTCACCTTCACCGTGACCCCCAAGAGGGCCATCACCGCCGAAGAGCGGTACGACCTCACGCGCGTACTGAACGTCCTCAAGCCCGCCGACTCCATCCTTCGCATCAGCCCCCTCGGTCGGCCACACCTCACCGAGATCTCCCTGAGGGACGCTGCCTCCGACAGCGAATGGTGGAGGATCGTCCAGAGGGTTGCCGAGAACGGCTCCGTGTGGAACAAGCGCCGCCCTCCCTTCACCTCGTACCAGGGCGAGGCGTGGAGCCACGTCGGGCACATCTCGGGGGCGATGGCCTACAACCTGGCCGACGACGGCACCACGAGCAACTACGGGCTCCGGGCCATCATCATGTCGAACGGAACCCCGTGGATCTACACGGCGGATCTCGCGGTCATCAACCTCAAGAGCGTGCTCTCCGGGCGTGCCATGTCCGACGGCATCCTCGTGCGCCATCCCTACGCCGACGCCCGCCGCGGCCCCTTCATCCCCGTCTACTTCAACGAGTCCGACTACATCCGAGACCCGGAGATCCCGCCGCCGCCCTACGGCCAGATCCCTGCCGGGATCTTCTACGACGGGTGGGCCGCTCTGGACCCCGGCCAGCACGCCCTCTTTGATGGCACCCGGAAGACCCGGCAGAACTTCTGGGCCACCCCCGAGCGCCCCCAGGAGGATGGCACCGCTGAGGTGGTGGAGGTTCGCCTCCGCACCGAGCAGTTGGTGAACTACATCTCCCTGGACGTGGCCCGGTTCCCCCACACCGCCGAGGTCCAAGCCTTCGACCCCTCGCTCGGACAGTGGGTGAGCCTTCGCACCTGGACCGTGGCCCAGTCCTATCCTCAGCGGTTCCCCCGGACTCCCCCGAGGGGGGACATCCACCCCCAGCACTACCTGGAGGGCCACTGGCAGCGATGCTCCGACACGGTGCAGGCCATCCGCACCAGCCGCCTCAGGGTCATCCTCCGGCGCATCAACCGGGGCATCGCCCCGAGGACGAGTTCCGGTGCGTTCTCCCCCTACTCGCTGGCGGTGAAGAACTGGGACATCGGCTACCGGCTTCGTGGCCGAGAGGACATCCCTGCTCCCGACGAAGACCTCGGCAACGGCTTCGCCACGACCGTCGATGCCTTCGGCAGCACCGTGGTCCTGGATGTCTCGCAGCGCCGTGCCCGCAACCTCCTGGATCAGAGTTCGGCCACCTGGAAGTGCGAGCCCATGCCCACCAACCGGGCCGTGGTCAACCTCTACCTGGATCTCCGAACCCCCGACGGCCAGCCGCAGGTCGTGGACACGCTGTACCTGGACCCGGCCCGCTCGGGCTCCCACATGAACATCTACTGGTCGAACGACGACAAGTACGGGCCGTTCGTGGCATCCGAAGACCCCCTGGACTACGCGACCTCCGGCGTCGTGTACCGAACCTCCAGTGGCATCAAGTTCTCCGATTCCGGTGCCTCCTGGGTCCGCTTCGACAACGGAGATCTCCAGTTCGACCCGAACGCCGACGACTGGTGGATGGGCTTCCGCTACACCTCTACGACCCCGACGGTTGCCTCGGGCGACCTCAAGATCCTCGCAAGCTCCCTGACCGGGTTCAGCGTCGTCGTCGGCTTCGATCCCTCGGACTCTCGGGCCAAGGCTTTCGCCGTGGCAGCAGACAGCGAGGGGAACATCATCTCCATCGCCTCAGCGCCACTGGACGCTGGCGTCGGAGGCTCCCGCTACATCAACGCCTGGTACGACAAGGCCACCAACCGGCTCCACATCGCCACCCTGACCGACGGGGTCGTGACGACCGGCGACGACCTCGTCCGAGGTGAGTTCGCCAGCCACGACAACCTGTACCTCGGTGGACTCCCCAACTTCCCTGGGTCAGACATCACGCTGACCGGAGCCTTCCTCAAGGTCGGCTGGAGCGCCGACCCGATCGACGTGACCGCTGAGAACTTCGACTCCTACGTCCTCGCTTCCCGCCCCGGCTCAGGCATCCCGGACTACACGACCAGTTCCGTCCTCCGCTACCACCCGAGCTTCTCGGGGCTGGACGAGTTCGGATTCCGCGGCGGGGCTCCGAGCCAGTGGGAGACCGTCAACTGGCATCCGGTGGAGCGCGACTACCGGGTGACCAAGGGTTTCGTGAAGATGCCCCCGCAGAGGGTGAAGTACCTCAATCTGGAGTTCACCAACCTCACCCCCGAGCCGATGGAGTCCTTCCTGCCGGTTCGCCGCCACGTCAAGATCTTCCCCCCGGACATCTCCGGGCTGAACACCTCCCGCCCAACGAAGCCCGCCCAGAGCCAGTGGGGAGGGCTGCGCCACGGCATGTTCCTCGGGGCAAGCTCCCAGTTCTTCGACACCCCCTTCTGGGGTGGCCGGAGTGTCCCGGCAACCCCTCCGACCGCCGCCCAGATCGTCCGGGACGTTCGGCACTCTTCGAAGATGAGGGAGACCTCCTGGCTCTTCGGGATGCAGCCGTGGCAGGCGGGCCACAGCGCCCCTCGGTTCCGGGACATCGGCCAGCACGTCTACGACGAGTTCGACGTGGTGGACGAGTCGAAGGTCGGGTACTTCGTCGCCCTCAAGCAGATCCAGGTCTACCGAACGGACTGGGAGAGCGACGACGACACCCAGGTCTACATGGAGCGGTTCCACGACGACGACAGCCTCGTGGACGGCTACACCTGGAACATCGACCCTGGCCGCATGTTCAACGGCAACGGTGTCTCCACGGCCACGAGCAAGGTGTTCTCGTCCACCCACCCGGTTCGTGCCATCCAGTTCGCCGCCCACCAGACGAACGCCCAGCAGATCATCCCCGACGACAGCTTCCAGGACGAGCGCCTGTCGATGAACGTCTGGGACGACGAGACCCGCTGGCACGCCTACGGTGATGCCCAGCTTGGGTACGAGCCCACCGAGTACGCGGTGACGATCTCTCGGAACGTGGAGAGCGCCGCCTCGCCCCCGTCCTCCGGTGGCGGCACCGGCATCGGCAGCAGCATCATGCGCCCCCTGCCCACGCCCGTCTTCTCGTACCGGGACGGCAGCGAACCGACCCTCACCGCCCAGAACAGCGGCGGCATCGAATCGCCCCAGGCTGCCACGAGCCCCGAGGGCCAGATCCACGCTGCTGCTCGGGTCACCGCCGTCACCGACATGAGCGGACCCTTGGTGCTCCAGATCATCGGCACCGACGGGGAGGTGCTGGCCGAGAAGGAGCGGTACGTCAAGAAGGGCGAGACCGCCGAGTGGTACATCAGCTACCAGCTTGGTCAGTTCGACCGTGGTGGCTACCAGCTTTGGAAGCGCCAGAGCCTCATGGACAACGGCGCTCCGACCGGGATGCAGTTCGGCCCGATGGGGCCGGTCTTCCGCCACACCCCTGGCACCCCCACGGGCGAGGTCGAAGCGAACGCCCCGGACGAGATGGTCAGGGTGAGGCTCATCCAGGGCGGTGCTTCCACCGACACCTGGAAGGTCGATCGCTTGTCGATCTTCGATGATTCGATCCTCTGGGAGTTCTCCAACGACGGGGGCTCCACCTGGATCAAGGGCCTCGGCATCCGTTCGAACCCCGATGGCGTGCTCGTGTTCCCGAAGGAGAGCAACGCCCTCTGCTGGAGGGTCACCGGCTACCGGCCAAACCGCTCTATCACGTCGCTCCAGATCCGACCCTGGTACTCCAGGCAGATGGGGGTCGTGATGGGTGTCCCCCACCGCGGCCCCAACCTCAGCGCCTACGACGAGACCCCGCCGATCCACGAAGACCCCGAGTTCAAGGTCTGGAGCCGCCCGGTGCCGAAGTGGTGGTGGCTGGAGGGTCGTCGCTACCCCGCCCTCCCCGTGGACGGGCAGCCGCTCACGAACCCGGAGTCCAGCTTCTATGCCCGCACGGCATCGGACACGGTCAGCGGTCCTGCCATCGAAGTGTCCAGCGTCATGTCGGCAGAGCGGGTGATCTCGGAGGCCCTCCCGGACCCCGTGGACGATCCCACCTTCGACAGCGGCACCTTCACCCGCTCGGCATCCGATGGCAGTCCGGTCGATGGGGACCAGGCGATCGGGCGCAGGGTCTTCAACGACGGGGTGATGCGTCCCCCCGATTCGCCCCCGGCCATCTCCGGCGATTGAGCCTCCATAGATCCTTGTGTAAGCGCCAGGTGACCCCCTAAGCTCATCCACAGCCAGATCCACAGCCATGTGGAGAAGGATGTGGACGATGAACGCTGACCTGGAACTGAGGGTGGCACAGGCCGTGCAGGCTGTGACCATCCTGGAGCGCGCCCTCCACGATCCCGGCCAGTGGTACGCCCGCTGGGGGGATCAGGTGGTCACCGTCGATCGCTCCACCTGGAGCGCCGGGGTGAAGCTCACCGCCGTCTTCGGCGCTGCCGACGATCAGCCTCACCCTCTGGTTGAGGTTCTGGTCCCTCACCCTGATGGTGACCTTGAGGTGATCTACTGCTTCCCGATCGACCACATCGGCGCGGGAGGCTTCACCTTCAACGTGACCCTCAGGGCCGAGTTCGCTCGGGTGGGATGACCGAACCCATCTACCGCTCCCCTCGCGGACTCCACGGGTTCCAGGCAGAGGGGGTTGCTCGCTGGTACGTCCAGCGCAGCCTCTTCTGCACCTGGGAGACCGGATGCGGCAAGAGCCACCTCAGCCTCGCCGGAGGCTCCCTGCTCGTCCAGGACGGCCTCGTGGGGCTCGTCCTGCTGGTCTGCGAGCAGAACAAGCTCAAGGAGTGGCTGGACGACTTTCGAACCTTCACCACGCTGCGAGCCGAGGTCTACATGGGGACTCCCAAGCGGCGGGAGAAGATCCGGGCGTCGTTGACCGATGGGCTTCTCCCGCCGCAAGTCCTCATCACCACCTACGAGACCTCGCGCAACGACCTCGGGGGCTTCGTCAAGGAGGGCAGGAAGAAGGTCTTTGCGACCGGCCCACTCCTGGACACGCTCAGGGAGGTGGCTGCCCGCAGCGGCCTGGCCGTCGTCTACGACGAGAGCACGCGCCTGGGCAACCGCTACCAGTCCGGTGGACGCCTCGGAGGAAGGTGGGTGGGAGCACGGGGCTCGGTCGTCTACAAGGCCCACGAGGCGATGCTCAAGGCCGTCCGGTCGGCTGCCCCTGATCGTGTCTGGGTTGCCGGGATGACGGCGACCCCAGTTGAGACCAGCCCCGACAACGCCTTCAACCAGCTACGCCTGATCGCACCCACGTTCGTCGGCTCCATCGCCTCCTTCGAACGGGACCACGTCAGGTACAGGGACCAGTTCGACAGGGCCAGGTACAAGAACCTCGGCCCAGACGATCCGTGGCGCGAACCTGGGGTGGTCACCTTCCAGGAGAAGATCGCCCCCATCGTGAGCCACAAGAGCAAGAGCGACCCCGACATCCGAGCAGCCTTCCCCGAGGCGACCGAAGAGCCCATGTACGTCACCCTCGGGAGGGACCACGCCGCCCTCTACGAAGCGGTGCGGAGCCTCGCCCACGACGAAGAGGTCTTCCCTGGAGGGATGAGCCGCACGGACGAAGAGGTACTCTTCGGAGTGCTCAGGCAGGTCGCCGCCCACCCCAAGGCCCTGACCCTGAGCCCGGCCTCGTCGCAGGAGGGGACGATCGCCAGCCTGATCGTGAACCGGGTCGGCGCAGAGACCCTCCAGGGCATGAAGTCCGAGAAGGAAGAGGCGCTCGTCGCCAAGCTCCACAGCCTCGTCGGGGACCAGGGCTATCAGGTGGTCGTGTTCAGCTTCTTCGGCAGGAGCGTGATTCCGATCCTGGAGGAACGGCTCAAGGCAGAGGGGTTCACGGTCTCCACCTACACCGGGTCGATGACTCGGGCAGAGAAGGAGAAGTCGAAGCAGGACTTCAAGGCCGGTGACTCCCAGATCTTCCTGGCCTCCGACGCCGCCGCCCGAGGCATCAACCTCCCCGAAGCCAAGTACGTCATCAACTACGAACTGTGCCTCACCCACGCCAAGACCACCCAGCGCATCAACCGACTGAGCCGGATCGACGGGGGCCACGACTCCATCACCGCCTTCTCCATGATCGCCCTGGGCACGGTGGAGGAAGCGATCTTGGGCCTCAACTTCCGAAGGCAGGAGTGGCACGAGGCCATCACCCCGTCCTCCGATGACGGCGGCGAAGGAGTCGGCTCCATCGGCGTCGAAGAGCGCAGGGCTCTGTTCAAGAAGGTCAAGGTCGGCTTCTAAGCAGGCCCCCAAGGTTCTTGCCATCTTCGCCAGATCCGGCCTATCATGTGTCCGTGAGCGACACCACGACCACCACCACCGGCAGGACGGACCTCCACCGTCCTTCGGCCATCGACCCCACGGAGTACGAGTTCCTCGGCGTCTTCTACCAGGGTGCCAGCGAGGACATGCACCTCGCCTACGCCTACGACCACCGAGACCTGGATCGGGCCGCTGGCTCCGGCTGGTGGGAGCGGACCTTCGCCGGGGGCAACTTCGCCACGAAGCGCACCTGCGACCACTGTGGGGCGAACTTCTCCCACGGGGCGGTCTACCGGCACGAGCCGACCACCGACCTCATCGCCATCGGCCACATCTGCGCCAGCACCGTGATGCTGCCCGGCGTCGATAAGGCTGCCCGCCAGCGGGCTCTGGCCGAGCGGAAGGCCCAGGCGCTCAAGACCGAGCGGCTGAACAAGGAGTACCGGGAGGGCCTGCTGGCCGAGCACCCCGGTCTGGCTGAGGCCCTGGAGAACGACCACTACATCGCCCAGGACATCGCCCGCCGCTTCCACGGCTCCAGCCCCCAGCTTTCCGAGAAGCAGATCGCCCTGCTCTTCAAGCTCCAGGGCGAGGCCGAGAAGCGGGCCAAGGAGCGGGCCGAGCAGCAGGCCAACGCCGTCCCCGTCGTGGAGGGCAAGGCCACCGAGATCACCGGCAAGGTGCTCTCGGAGAAGTGGCAGGAGGGCTACTACGGCACCACCCACAAGATGCTGGTGCTGGACGATCGTGGCTTCAAGGTCTGGGGCTCGGTCCCCTCGGCTCTGAGCGCCGTCAGCCGCGGCGACCGGGTGAGCTTCACCGCCGCCACCGAGGCCAGCAACGACGACGAGACCTTCGGATTCTTCAAGCGGCCCCGCAAGGCCGAGTTCCTCACCGACACCGCCCAGGAGGCAGCGTGACCCAGAACCCCACCCCCACCCAGATCGCCAAGAAGACCCTCGCCTCGGCTGGCCTGACGACGGCGAGGGACTTCGCCATCCTCGGGCCGGAGGCCACCCCCAGCACCGGGTTCCGTGGTCGCTCCCGCACCCTCACCCCCGACGACCTCGCCGCCTTCATCGACCTCGGGTTCGACACCTCCGACCAGATCAAGGAACTGTGGGTCGCTGGGGTCTCCCCCGAGGATGTCAGTGAGTACCAGAAGCTCGGCATCGACAGCAGCGAGGGGATCAAGCGGGCCAACGCCGCTGGCGTCACCCCGAAGGTCGCCAAGGACTTCCAGGAGAAGGGTGTCTACGACCTCAACGACATGCTCGCCATGAAGAAGTCGAAGATCGGTGCCAGCACCCTCAAGGCGTATCACCGCCTGGAGGACTTCACTGGGGAGGATGCCGAGCGGCTCAAGAACGCCGGAGCGTCAGCAGCCCTCGTGAACGCTGCCGTGTCCACCGGGATCAAGACGGTCGATGCCGTGATCTCCGTCGCCAAGGCTGGCGTGAAGGGCAACGACATCCTCGTGGTGAGCCTCGGGTACACGGTCGAAGAGGCCATCATCCTCATCAAGAGCTTCGGCGGGTTCAACGTCGGGGACGCCTACAAGAACATCTCGGCATGGCACGAGTTGGGCGTCAAGGGCTACGAGGCCCTCGTGGAGAT
This sequence comes from uncultured Aquaspirillum sp., assembly GCA_964635875.1. Lineage (GTDB taxonomy): Bacteria > Pseudomonadota > Gammaproteobacteria > Burkholderiales > Aquaspirillaceae > CAZWRK01. Next base: position 74,694 of record CAZWRK010000002.1, on the reverse strand, counting down.
GAAGGACTCCCGGCTCGGCCTGGAGGATGCCTACCGCCTCAAGGCTGCCGTCGGCGCTGGGTGGCAGGAGTGGACCGAGGCCACCAAGATCGACCGCCGGATGGCGACCGTGCTGGCCGAAGCCGGAGCCTCGCTGGAGTTGGCGCTCTGGATCATCAAGTTCCAGGGAGAGTCGATCAAGAGCAGCCGCCGCTACAGCGATGACTCCTGGGGCTACCGTCAGTTGGAGGTCGCCTTCAAGAACGGGTACACCCCCGACGAGATCCGGGCCTACTCCGAGAAGTACCCCTACGCCCCCTCCGTCTTCCCCGATTCCGAGCCCACCGAGAAGTCGGATGGCAGGTCGTACCGTGCTCCTGCCATCCCGATGGACAGGGCTCTGCTGGATGACGCCCTTCGGATCGCGATGTCCTACGACAGCCTCCTGGGCTACGTCCAGGCTGGTGCGACCGGGGCAGACCAGGCCGACGAGCTTCGCCGCCTCGGCTGGACCTACTACGACTTCGATCGCGTCCTCCAGGCTGGCTTCACCTACGAGGACGCCCTCGCATCTCCGCTCGTCGCTCCGGCAGAGGAAGAGATCAACGTGGATGAGGTCGCTGAGTCCGACGCCTCCCGCACCACCGCTCCCAGTCCCGAGGACTGGGACTGGGACGACGCCATCTCGGAGTAGACCATGACCTTCGACATCATCACCCCGTACATGACCACCTCGTTCAAGGGGACGCTGGAAGAGGCCAAGTTGTTCGTGGAGAAGGGGCTCCACCTCGCCTCGTCCAAGCGCGGCTACAGGACTGCGTGGGACGACCGGGAAGGTCGGAGCACCTGCCGGGTCTTCAACACGAAGGGCAAGGTCTACACCGCCGTCACCATCCGCCCGACCGAGGCTCGTTGACCGACTTCTTCGCCATCCCCTAGAGTCCCATCATCTCCCTGGCACGGGAGCGCCACGGCCCCTGAGATCGCGCCTGTCGAACTCAGCGAGTCCCACCCCTCAAGATCCTTGATGGGGCCGAGGCCCATGCCAGATCCCAGTAGCTACTTCCATCCCAGCAAGTCCCGAGAGCATCGGTGCCGGTGGACTGGATCAACTCAGACGTTGAGTTCGATCGACCCCTCTTCGTTCGACACGCTCCTGCCCAGGAGGGTGTCTTCTTCTCGTTCCAGCCTGAGGTCATCTGGCGACTACCTGGGTAACCTCGCACGACTATCAGAGCTAGATCCTTCTGATCTTCTCCCATCAGGGCAACTGCGTTGCCTCTAAAGACACAGATCCATAGATACTCAAGGTGTCCTTGAGGTATCGGTCGTGCGAGCCACCCCCGCCAGTCGTCGGAGGAAATCTCGCAAGGGTGCTTGACGCACCTCGGCCAGCCGTGCTTAGATCTCGCCCTCGCCAACCACCGACGACCGAGGGGGCCTCCGGGCCAACGAGGCGTAGGGGAGGAAGCGAGACCGCTGGAGCCACCGGCCCCCGACCGCTCGCCGGAAGGGATCAGCCAAAGCCTCCAGCATCGGCCCCCGGTTGCACCGACGGGCCACCGGCAAAGCTGAGGGGTTCGCCCCGACGCCGAGCCACCGCTAGATCCCAGCCGAACATCGACGGTCTCCGGGCCAGAGGTTGAGGCGCAAGAGACAGCCGATGGGAGTCCGTCCTCCGGGGCGGGCTTTCGTCGTTCTGGAGCCAGGGTGAGTCTGGCGGGCTCTCCAGGAATCTTTGGGGGGTTGACAGCCCATGAGATAATGGTCTCGGGAGGAACCCGTCCTCCCTCCGGCACCGCCAGGCCGGGACCGCCAAGGAGGGGCGAGGTCTTGAAGACCACCACCGAGATCACCGAGTACCGAGCAGGCCGGAACTTCATCCGGCTCGGAGACATCGTCAAGGCTCACCGGCCAGGGAAGCGAGCGGCCCTTGCCAGGGTCACCGAGTTCGACGCCGACGCCGACGGCAACGTCACCGGCATCTTCGTCACCATCGTTGCCAGGCTCAACGGCAGCATCCACCCGGACTACGGGAAGTGGCGCTGCCTGAGCCCCGACCTCATCGAACGGATCGCCCAGACCGGCCCGATGGCCGAGGCTGCTCGGAAGGTGATCCGATGACTGAGATCCGCGTCGGTGCCATCGACTCCTACAGGGCCGACGACTACCTGGACTCCATCCCCAACGACGACCACCGCCGATACGCCAAGAGTCTCATCGACGGGGTGCCCTGGCCGAGCATCGACACAACCGGCGTGGGGGAGCGCATCCAGGACATCCTGGAGTCCGACGTGCAGGCCCTCCGCTGGGGCTACAAGCCCTACCACTACGCCCGGCACCGTCGGCGGGTGGAGCGGCGGGTGGAGTCCCGCAAGGCCAACGAGAGCTACCGCATCACCCGACCTCGGGACTCGCAGCGCCAGAAGGTCTACGACGCAGAGAACGAAGCCATCCGCCACACCGGGCGCAGCTTCGGCTCCATCGAAGAGATCCAGTCCTACGTCGATCGACTGGTGGGCTCGGCCTGGTGGGGCAGGCGCTACAGCGACCGCCGCATCGTGGTGCAGTCGAAGCACCACGGTTCCGCGACAGCCAACTACACGGGCTCTCGGATCAACCTCCCGCGGTGGGCCTGGACCGAGGACGTGGTGCTCCACGAGATCGCTCACATCGCCACCAACCGTCAGTGGGGAACCCAGATCCCCGCTCACGGTCGGCACTTCGCCAAGGTGTACCTGGAGCTTGTGCGGCACAAGATGGGCAAGGACGCCGGGGCTCGCCTCAAGGCTGCGTTCGCCAAGCACAAGGTCAAGCACTCGCTCCCCCGCAAGCCCATGACCGACGAGCAGCGTGAGGCTGCCGCCGCTCGGCTGGCCGCTGTCAGGGAGGCGAGGCTTGCTTAGGCTCCTGCCAACCATTAGGCTGGTGGCGTGAGCGACACGACCAACCCACGGACCTTCGAAGAGGCCGAGGCCGTCCTGGCTGAGACCCTTCCGGGCTACGAGTCCCGCCCCCAGCAGCAGACCCTCGCCCGAGCGGTGGAGCGGTCCTTCGCCACCGGCCAGCACCTCATCGGCCAGGCCGGGTGCGGCACGGGCAAGAGCCTCGGCTACCTGATCCCCGCGATCCAGGCCAACGGCAACACGGTCATCACCACGGCGACCAAGGCCCTCCAGGACCAGATCGCCAACAAGGATCTGCCCTTCCTGGCAGAGCACCTCGGCATCGACTTCACCTACACCGTCCTCAAGGGGCGGTCGAACTACGTCTGCCGGGCGAAGCTGGACGAGGCCGACACCGACGCCACCCGCGAGGTCAAGGTCGCCATCCGGGCCAAGAAGGAGGCGGGCGAGACCTTCTACGGCGAGCGCGACGAGTTGCCGGTCCCCCTCACCGACATGGAGTGGCGGGGCATCACGGCATCGTCCGACGAGTGCCCCGGCAAGAGCGACTGCCCCTACGGCGAAGAGTGCTTCGCAGAGCAGGTGAAGGAGCGGGCTCGGAACTCCAAGATCGTCGTCGTCAACCACGCCCTGTTCTTCACGGACCTCATGGTCCGGGAGGTCACGGGCGGCAAGTCCACCATGATCGGTGAGTACGACGTGGTGGTGGCCGACGAGGCGCACGAGCTTGAGGACTGGGCAGCCAAGATGCTCGGCACCAAGTTCACCGAGGGCGGCATCCGCAAGCTCACCTCAGAGGCCAACAACTTCGCCCAGCGGCACCTGGAGGGCACCGACAAGTCGGACCTCACCGACGCCATCGCAGACCTGCTGGATCAGACCGACCGGGCCTGGGAGATGCTGGAAGAGATCCGCCCCCAGCCCCGTGACGACGACGGCTCCCCACTCCCCAAGCCGAACCAGTGGCGGCTGCGGCGGGCAGCGTTCGACAACCCCGACTGGGAGCCGACCTGGATCGCCTTCCACAACGCACTCGTGATCTTCGCCCAGGCCATCGCTCGGGCCGACGTGACCGGCGTGGTCGGTGCGGACAAGGCCCGCCTGACCAAGCAGCGGCTCGGCTCGCGCTCCACCAGCCTCGCCAAGAAGTTCCGGCACCTGCTCTCGGAGATGACCTCCGACGACCCCAAGCTGGTGGCGTGGTGCGAGGCCACCCGGCCCACGCGACGGGGCAGGCAGGCCGATGAGCAGATCTCCATCGAAGTGGCCCCCATCGAAGTGGCCGACATCCTCTACGAGTCGGTGTGGTCGAAGACCCCCGCCATCCTGGTGAGCGCCACCATGTCGGTCGGCGGGAAGTTCGACTACATCACCGGGCGGCTCGGCATCCCCGAGTACGAGGCGGTCGATGTCGGCACCCCCTTCGACTACGGCACCCAGAGCGCCATCTACGTCCCATCCCACCTCTCGTCGCCCAAGGCCCGGTCCTGGGCGGGCGAGGCCATCGTGGAGATGGGCGACCTCGTGCGGGCCAGCCAGGGACGGGCGCTGCTCCTGTTCACCTCCCGCAAGCAGATGGAGAGCGCCTACGAGACCCTCTCTCGTCGGCTGCCCTACGTCTGCATGATGCAGGGCCAGGCACCGAACAACGAGCTTGCCGACAAGTTCATGGCCGATCACGAGTCGGTCCTCTTCGCCACCCGGAGCTTCTTCACGGGCGTTGACTTCCAGGGTTCAGCATGTTCGCTGGTGGTCATCGACAAGATGCCCTTCCCGGTCCCCACCGAGCCCGTCACCGAGGCCCGCTGCGAGCGGATCGAAGCTCGGGGCGGCTCGTCCTTCACGGACTACGTCATCCCGGTGATGAGCCTCATCTTGGAGCAGGGGTTCGGTCGGCTGATCCGCCATCGCAACGACCGGGGCGTGGTCGCCATCCTGGACTCCCGGCTCACCGAGACCCCCTACGGCAAGGGCATCCTCCGCAGCCTCCCTCCGGCCAAGCGCATCTCAGCGATGCACGAGGTCGATGCCTTCTTCGGGGGTGATCTCTGATGGACGGCGACGACGACATCTCCGGTGCGCTCGCAGACGAAGAGTTCATCCAGTTCGTCAAGGACTACGAGGTCGCTGTCGGCATCATCGCCTCTGCGGCGAAGGACTTGACGGCGGGGCTCATCAGCGAAGAGCAGGCCGACCACTTCGGTCGCGCCGTCCTTGCCCGGCTCGCCCACAACGAGCCTCCGCTCCTGGTGACGAGGATGACCGACGATGGATGATCGTCGCACCCTCCGCTACGAGCAGGTCGCCCAGCAGGTAGTGATCGACAGGGAGAGGCTGGCCCCCGGCCTCCATCACCCCGAGGTCGTCCTCGCGGAGCAGTCTGGCTACCTGGCGATGGCGCTCACCGCCTACGTCCAGACCGAGGACGCTGGCGACCCGATCACGGAGACCAAGAGGCACACCTTCCGGTACACCTACGCCCTGCGCCCCTGGTGGATTCCTCGCTTCCTCTGGAAGCGGATCTCCTGGGCCGAGGTCTCGGTGCCCTTCTCGTGGTCCCTCACGGTGAGGCCGAGGTGGAAGTACCCTGACTCCACCTACGTCTTCCCGAAGGGCAAGGTGGCCGAGATCCTCGGGGAGCCCAGGAAGATGGTCTCCGTCCACAGCAGGGAGGGCTGATGGATCGACGTGTCTACGGGACCAACGAGGACGGCTCGGAGGTCGTCCGCTACGACAGGGCCGGGAAGTGGTACCTGGAGAAGTCGGGTGAGGCTCGCAGGAAGCTCTCCATCAAGGAGGCCGTGGAGATCGTCGCCGGGTGGGAGCACGAGGCGGTCGGTGGACCTCGGCTCGGGCTCGTCGGAGGGAGTCGCTTCGACTCCCTCTACATCCGCCACGTCAAGGCCACCTACAAGTTCAACCCCTGGGACACCGGGGGCTAGATCGTTCGGGGCGGGGGTAGTCGCTCACACCTTCCGCCCCCGTCCCGGACATCCCCTTGCATCTTCCACTGGTGGGAGTAGTCTTTCGCCCGATGCCTGCGCCCGAAGACGACGACGAGATCGACGGCTGCGAGATCGACTTCACCGAGCACGCCGTCGATGACGAGGTGGCAGAGCTTCTCGCCCTGTTCCCGGACTCGGTGGCCGACGAGGATCTGGCCCGCCAGTACCGTGAGCTTGCCGAGGCCGAGGCCGCAGCAGCCATCGTCCCTGGGCTCCTGATCGGTGACGAGGACTGATGGGCTACCAGACCACGCTCCTGGACGACCTGCGCCGCTTCGGGGTTCCGGTGGAGCCCATCCAGGGCTGGCAGACCCGCGGCGCTTCCACCATCTCGCCCAAGGTGGGCGTGAACCACCACACCGCAGGCCCTCGGGCCGGGGTAGCTCCGTCGCTCCGCATCTGCATCGAAGGACGCCCGGACGTTCCCGGCCCGCTGTGCAACGTCCTGCTCGGTCGCGACAACGTCGCCCGGCTCATCGCCGCAGGCCGCTCCAACAACGCCGGGAAGGGCGGCTGGAGGGGCATCACCGGCAACAGCAACACCCTGGGGCTGGAGGTGGAGCACGTCGGCACGCTGGCCGAGCCGGTCACCGACGAGTCGCTGGAGATGCAGGTCCGCATCCAGGCAGCCTTCGCCTGGAACCGCTACAGCGCCGACATGGTGTGCCAGCACTACGAGTGGGCACCCACCCGCAAGATCGACTATGTGAAGTCCTCGGTCCCCGAGTTCTACAACCCGGACCAGTTCCGCCGTCAGGTCGCAGACCTGATCCGACAGGGCGGGTACCAGCCCCCCAAGCCGCCGCCACCCTCACAGGAGCAGGAGATCATGGGAATCAAGGACGACCTGATCGCCCACATCGACACGACCAAGCCCTACGCGTTCCGGTCCAGCAAGGATCTCGCCCGCCCCGACGGCAAGAGCTTCGACAAGGGCCGGGTCTACGTCGTGAGCGCCCTCGGGATCTACCCGGTCAACCGGCCCACCCTCAACGGGCTCTACGTCGGCCAGCAGATCCGCCAGGACGAGCGCCAGCAGCCCAAGGTGCTGGACCCGGACTTCTTCGTGGACATCCCCTGGATCGGGTGATCGGCATGGACCTTCGCAACTACATCACCAGCCTCGTGCGGACCTGGGTGCCCGTGGGCGTCGGTGTCGCCCTCTCGTGGCTCGCCGCCAAGTACGGCATCGTCGTGGACGACGCCACCAAGGCCCAGGGCATGATGTTCTTCACCGCCTTCGTCACCGGCATCTACTACGCCGCCGTCCGCTGGCTGGAGTCCAAGTTCCCCAAGCTGGGATGGCTGCTCGGGCTGCCGGTGCAGCCGGGCTACCTGCCGGTGCAGGGAGGCAAGCCCCAGCCGCCTCCGACCCCCAACCGGCTGACCTAGATCTAGGACACGACCTAGATCTAGGACGCTACACATGGCGGGACGCAGGTGGATGCTCACCCAGAACGGTGAGCTTCGCCCCCTCGGCATCTACAACTGGACCCTCCCGGCCCTCCGTGCATCCCTGCCAGACGGCAGGCGTCTGCGCTCGCTTCTGCTACGCCCGCGTCGGCACCTACCAGTTCTCCAACGTGAAGGCGGCTCACGCCCGCAACCTCGCGATGGTGGTCGAA
>CAZWRK010000002.1:64042-67079 GCA_964635875.1 uncultured Aquaspirillum sp. | reverse complement strand
CCAGTTCTCCAACGTGAAGGCGGCTCACGCCCGCAACCTCGCGATGGTGGTCGAAGACCTGGACGGCTGGACCCAGGCGATGTCCGACGAGCTTGACCACAAGCGGTACGTCGGCAAGTGGGTCCGCATCCACGACGCCGGAGACTTCTTCACCGACGAGTACCTACAGGCGTGGATGGATCTCGCCCGGTCGCACCCCGAGACCACCTTCTACGCCTACACACGGGAGGTGGCCCGCTTCAAGCGGATGGCCGAGGGCAAGGCCCCTCCCAACTTCCTCTGGCTCTACTCGCTCGGGGGCATGGAGGACGGGCTCGTGGACCTGGAGCACGATCGCCACTGTGACGTGTTCCCGTCGCTGGAGGCAGCCGAAGAGGCCGGGTACACGAGCCAGCACGAAGACGACCGCCACTGTGTCACCCTGCCGACCAACAAGATCGCCGTGGTCGTGAACAACATCCCCCACCTCAAGAAGAGGCAGGGCTCCGAGACCTTCGGCTCCCTCCAGAGGTCTCGCAAGACGGAGTAGTTGATCTCTGGCGGCTATCCAAGGTAGCCTGCGGACGTGAGCGACCCCCAGCACCAGGAGATCCCAGTGACCGCCACCGACAGCTACATCGTCCCCGTCAAGGTCCAGTCCCGCCTGCGGGAAGGGCAGATCGTCAAGATGAGCGATCTGCTCAAGGAGGTCGCCAAGCCCGCGGCCCCCGACGAGGTGAAGATCACCCCCGTCCCGCTCCCCACGGCGATCACGCCCGACGAGAAGGCTGCCCTGGAGCGCCTCATGGACGTGTACGGCAGCGTCGTCCCGTCCGAGCGCCGTCGGCTGGAGCCCGCCGAGGTGTCGAAGGCGCTCGTGGAGCGCGGCGTCCTCAAGACCGTGGAGGCGATGGTCGGTCGGCGCATCAGCGACCTCAACCACATCGTCCTCAACCACTCCGACGTGGAGGTGGACGAGGGCGAGACCGACGGCCTCCTGACCGCCCCCGACGGCACCCCGTTCCGCAACAAGGACGGCCACTACATCCGCAAGGCCAAGCTCCCCGGCGACGATCCCGAGATCACCACCCAGTTCTCCCTGGAGACCCGCAACGGGTCGGCCACCCTCAGCGCCGCAGCCCTCAAGGAGATCGCGGACGACCCCGAGAAGCCGTGGTTCACCCACGAGGACTACCTGGCCTTCACCCGCCAGGAGCGGGTCTTCGATGAGAACAAGGCCATGCTCGTTCTCCGCACCCGCCCCGAGCTTCTCCGGGCGATCCAGGAGGCCACCACGACCTCGCAGCCCTCGGTCGCCGTGTACGAGCGCAAGATCTGATGAGCACCCCAGATCCCGCCCTCTTGTGGACTGGTCACCTGGACCTGGACGACGAGCGACATCCGATCTACCGGGTGGACGACGTGGCGCGGATCTTCTTTGGCAAGCGGGGCCAGTGGCTCCGCTGGCAGGAGCGTCTGGGCAACCTCAGCGACCCGAAGACCGGCGAGCAGTTCTTCTGGGTGGAGGAACTCGGGCGGGGGGAGCACTCCCGACTGTTCTCGCTCCAGGACGTTGAGCGACTCGTGGCGAGGCTCCTGGAGAACGGTGCCATCTCCCATCGCAGGGCAGAGTGCGCCCTCCTGGCGATCAAGAGCCAGATCGACGTGTACGACTTGGAGATCCCCCAGTTCTTCTACGAGGGGAAGTCCTACGTTTACTCGGTCGATGACGTGGCAGTCTCTCTGCGACGAAGCAAGAGTTGGGTCCGCGCCCACGCTGCCGACTACGAAGGCGTGCGCCGGGCATGGGTGGAAGGAAGCCAGCAAGAGTCCTGGCGCTTCGCCGCCCTCCCGACCGAGATCACCCCAGTCCCAGCTACCTGAGGAACAACCAACCCATGACCAAGACCAAGACCACCCTCAAGCGCGACGGCAAGACCTACGACCTCACCGTGGAGGATGTCGCCAGCACCTTCGGCAAGACCTCGGAGTGGGTCCGCACCCACGCCGTCGCCCTCGGTGGGCGCAAGGAGGCGTGGGGCGACGGCTACCGACGCCCGGCCACCTGGCGCTTCCCGAAGGTCGGCATCAAGGGCCGCGTCAGCGAGGTGGAGAAGCAGATGCAGGCCAACCGCGCCTCCCGTCGGGCTCGTCAGGTCGCCTGATGGGGCTCGTGGCCGACAGCGGCCTGGACTGGATCGGGGACACCCAGCGGGAGGCCGTCGCCGCCCTGGCCGACATCTGCCGCCCGGTCGTGACCGCCATCAACGGCACCACCGACCAGCAGTTCCGGCTGCTGGCGGGTGTCGGTGGTGGCGACATGATCCTGCTCATGTCCCCGCAGGTCCAGGAGAAGAACGTCATCGTCGTCCACGACGAGACCGGCAAGCCCTACAAGGTGACGATCGAACCGGGTGAGGACTGATGGCCCAGCACCACGATCGCGAGAGCTTCTTCTCTGCCTCGGAGTTCAAGGGGAACACGACCGACGCCCAGGAGTGGGCCGAGGCGTTCCAGCGGACCTTCCGTGCCCGGCTGGCCGACGACCTCCCTCAGTTGACCCCTCGGATCACCGCAGCGATCATGGTCGGCCAGACGCCCGACGAGCCGACGCTGACCAACGAGCACATCGCCAAGATCGCCCAGCAGGCCATCGACGTGATGCTCGCCAGCGATGGCCCCGAGGCCGATACCGGCTGGCTGATCGGCTGGTTCGCCAACGCCATCCAGGCCGGGTACATCCAGAGGGAGCGCACCTTCCCGGTGATGACGGGCTACGAGATCGCAGACGCGATGGACCGTGGCGACATGGTGTTCGTCCAGTTCCTCACCGGGGCCGACGGAGCGTGGTTCCTGGCCGACGAGCACAACGACGACTACCCCGATGGCACGCCTTCGTCGTGGTGGCGAGAGCACGTCGGCCAGATCGCCGTCGCCGCCTACGCCACCGAGCGGATCGGTGACCCCATCCCGGACGTGGAGCCGGTGGGCGTCACCACCGATCTCCCTGGGCGAGTCAACGTCACCATCCGCAACGTCCCCAACGACGGACCCTGAG
>CAZWRK010000002.1:33775-63942 GCA_964635875.1 uncultured Aquaspirillum sp. | reverse complement strand
GATCATGGCTGCATGTAGCAAGAAGGTGGACAAGGGGGTCGTGTCCTTCCCGTGCATCATCGCTGTGCCTTCGGGCTCCAGCGAGCACGAGGGGCCGTGCGCTGCCACCGAGCACCCCTCTTCGATCGCCTCCCGTCGTCGGTGGGAAGAGGGGGAGGCGGCACGGGCCTTGCTTGCCGAGACCCAGAGCCCGCCCCAGACCTTCGCGGATCGCAACACCGCCCACTCCCCCACGCCCGTCCCTGGCTCCGATCTCCAGCCGAAGGAGTACCGCGAGGCCCATCGTCCCGTCCCCGGTGGCTTCGGTGAGCAGGGCGGTGCGGCAGACGATCGCCTCCCCGAGTGCCAGCACCCCTATGGGTCGATCCAGCACCTCCCCAGCGGCAACACCTGTCGGGAGTGCGGGGCCAAGCTCGGGGACATCCCCCAGGGGCCGGAGATCCTGGACCTCGCAGGCGTCACCCAGCGGGCGATGTGGCTGCACGATCAGGTCGTAGCCGAGTGGGGGCCGGGCTCCCAGGCGACTGGGTGGGCCAACGACATCCTGCGCTTCCTCACCGACGAGTCCTGACACGGTGAAGACCCTCCTGGTCGATGGGACCAACATCCTCATGCGGTCCCTCAAGGCGGCGCAGGGGAGCCACATGGCCCTCTCCAACGCCGACGGCGTGCCGACCTCGGCCCTGACGATCTTCATCAACAGCCTGTCGAAGTACGTCAGGCAGGTGGCCCCCGATTCGATGGTCGTGTGCTGGGACGGTGGCCGCTCTGAGTACCGGGTGGCGATCTACGACGGCTACAAGGCCGATCGCCACCACGCACCCGACGACGAGAAGGACACCGCCTTCGCTCTCGCCAAGGAGTTCCTGGCTCTCTCTGGCATCCATCAGGCCGAGCGGAAGGGCTACGAGGCCGACGACCTGATCGCCTACTACTGGAAGATGCTTGGGCCGTTCGCCAACGACGTGGTGATCCTCTCGGGCGACAAGGACATGCTCCAGCTTGTCTCGGCTCGGGTCACCCAGATCCGCCCCGACCCCCAGGCCGACGACGAGGTCTGGGACGTGGTGCGGGTCTTGGAGAAGTTCGGCTGCCACCCCGCCTTCTACGGGCTCGTGCTCGCCCTCATGGGCGACAAGTCGGACGGCATCCCCGGTGTGCCCCGTGTCGGGCTCAAGACGGCGGTGAAGGATCTCTCCGCTGCCGACTGGAACATCGAAGCCCTGATCGAATCTGGGCCGAGCCGCTACGCCGAGCACGCCGAGGTGATCCGGCGCAACATCAACCTCGTGGAGCTTCGCTCGCATCGACCTCCGGGCCTGCTGCTGGAGCCTCCCCCGAAGGTGGCCTTCACCGATCCAGGCTCGCTGCTCTGGCCGGATCTCCTGGACTTCCTGGCCCGCTACGAACTGAACATGGCTAAGTACCACCTGATCGAAGGGTCGCTCTGGGGCTAGGCCATCTGGCCCCACTCCCTTGGTTGCCCCTGGACTTGTCCGTCACGCTTCTGTAACGTGGTTGCCCTCAACTCACACATGGGGGCGAATCCATGCACAAGCTCAAGATCTCCTTCGTCGCGCTCGTCTGCGTGCTCGTAGGGGCCTTGCTCTTCATCGCATCTCCGGTCACCGAAGGTGCCGATGCGGAGCAGGTCTACAGCGGCGACTCGGTCACGACGACGACCGAAGCTGGCCCGACGCAGGAAGAGATCGACCGCTGGAACGAGGCGGTCTGGATCAGCAAGACCAACGAGCGGATCTGGAACGAGACCGTCTGGATCAACAAGACCAACGAGACCATCTGGATCACGAAGACCAACGAGCGCCTCGCCGCCGAGGCCGCTGCCGAGAAGGCCCGCCAGGCTGCTGCTGCCCGTTCCCAGTCCTCGCCGTCGCGAGCGGCGAACACGCCTTCCTCCGGTCGGTGTGGCGGCAACCTCCCGCCGTGCTGCGTGATGATGCGCGAGTCCGGGGGTTCGCTCACCGCCCAGAACCCCACCTCGTCGGCCAGCGGCAAGTGGCAGTTCATCAACGGCACCTGGAACGGCTACGGCGGCTACGCCGAGGCGTGGATGGCCCCCGAGTCCGTCCAGGACGCCAAGGCAGCCGAACTGTGGGCCGGGGGTGCTGGCGCATCCCACTGGGGCGGCGGCTGCTAGGTCTAGCCTGTGGGGATGGGCATCACCGTGAACCTCCCCACCGTCCCCGAGCGGGCCGAGGACCAGGACGAGGCGATCATCGTCCTGGTGCTGCGCCGCACCGACCCGGACAACGGCACCGGCTCCCCGCAGCCCGACACCCCCGAGGCCGTCTACTCGGGCGGGCCGCAGACCGTCGCCATCCTGGAAGCCGCCGAGGCGCTGGGCTACGACTCGTCGCAGTCCTTCGTGTCCACGGCGAGCGTGACCGACGCCGAGCGGGGCGGGGCCATCACCCTGGCCGACCTCCGGGCGATGGTCACGCCTCCCGAGGGCTGACCCGCTTCACCGGCACCGGCTTCTTCCCGCACGTCGGCGGGGAGTGCCAGCCGGTCTGATGCTTCCAGCCGTAGTACCAGTACCCGACCGGGTTGTGGCACTCGGCGCAGATGTAGGTGCTCTGGTTCATGTCTCGTTCCTCCTGATGAGTACGGGGCGTGGCCGGGCTCGCCCACGTCACCTTCCACTCCCTCCAGGGGTGCGAGTGCTTCTCCTGTTGCACCAGCCCATCGGGCCTTGCCGAACTTCCTGGCTGCCGATACAGTCGCCCCACCGAAGAGCCTCCCCAGGTGGCTCGGAGCAGTTCTCCCCGCCCTCCTTTGCTGACCCGAGGTGGGCGGGGTTCCTCCACGAAGAGGGGGCGGGTCTGTGTCTTCTGGATCAGGTGTCTCTCGCAAGACGATGCGGCACGCTGCGATCCAGGGGCGCATGGCCGAGTTCTACTCGGACTCCAGGGTGGTCACCGGATGGCTCTGCGGCATGGACGACTACCACTGGAAGGTCGTCACCGCAGACCGTGATGTCTGGCTGTTCCACAAGGCCAAGGTGTCCGTGAGGATTCCGGCGCAGCACACGGAAGCCCCGGCTCACATCCGCCCCTTCATCGCCCCGTTGCAAGATGCCCTGGCTCGCGAGGGCCAGCAGGAAGGGAGCTAGGCCGATGTCGGCATCACCGTTGGACGTGACCGGGATGAGGCGGATGCCGAAGTCCATGTTCGATGCGCTGGTGGAGAGCACCGCCGAGTCGGACGCCCTGGAGGGGGCGATGGATGCGGCCTACCAGCCGTCCGTCCGAGTGGTGATGACCGCGAACACGAGCCCGAAGGCCAACGAGCACCACACCTACGTCGGCAAGAACGACGGCGAGTGGGACCACCTGGCGCTGAGGGACTGGGTGATCGACCAGATCGAATCCGTCCGTGGGGTGCAGCCCCGGCTCCCCGCCCCCCACGAGGCCCAGTTGATGCTCGGGTTCATGGGGCGCTGGGGAGACCTCGCCATCCCGATCGCCCGCTACGCCTTCGATGTCTGCGGCGGCGTGTGGATGGGCAAGCCGATCGCGATCGAACGCTTCGCCCAGGGGAGCGACCCCTACTTCGCCAAGGAGATCTCCCGCCGACTTGTCGGTGGGCTGGTGAAGAACTAAGGTCGCTTGAACAGCCGATTCCGCCAGTTCGGCCTTCATGGGGGTGTAGATGTCAACGACCGAGCTTCACCGACTGCCCGACCTTCCGGTGGGCATCCGGCTCTTGAGCAACGCCGAGTCAGACCGGCTGGAGACCCTGAGGCCCGACGCCCGGCGCTCAGTCCGCAACTGCATCACCTGTGGGGGCACCCGCACCTTCCGGTGGTGGAGTGACGACACCCGCTCCGAGGTCGTGGACTGGGAGTGCCCCTGCGAGGAACAGTGGATCTTGTACCGCTACATGCTCTGGTCCGGGGTCGGGACCGCCTACCAGCGGTACGGGTGGGCTGACGCATCGGGCGTGGAGCCCGGAGCCATCACCGCCGTCAACGACTGGCTCTCCAACTCGCCCCAGAACGTGCGCTCCGGCCTCGGTCTGCTCCTGAGCGGAGGGATGGGCACCGGCAAGACCATGCTGGCCCTGCTCATGCTCAAGCGGCTCCTGGGCGACGGGTACAACGGCTACTTCACGACCTTCTCCGACATGATCTCCACGCTGATGACCTCGTGGCGTTCGGAGAGCGAGCGGATCGCCTACCACGCCCTCTGCCGGAACTCCGGCGTCCTCGTGGTGGACGACGTGGGCCAGGAGATGAAGAAGACCGTCGTTCGCACCGACGAAGACGGGAGGAAGGAGTTGGCGAGGGTCGCCAACGTGACCTCCGAGTTCGCCCTGGAGTCCGTGCTCCGGCATCGCATCGCCAACGCCAAGCCGACCATCATCACCACGAACCTCACCGTGGAACAGTTGCGCCAGGTCTACGGAGACCACTTCAAGAGCCTGCTCACCGAGTCCATGTCCCTCTACCCGTTCTCGGGAAGGGACTACCGGGGCCAGGCGAAGATGCGCCAGGAGGAAGAGAACACCCTCGGCCTGATCCGACCGCTGGTGATCGGATGAGCGGGCTCGCTGAGAAGGCCCTCATCGGGCACCTCGTTGACGCCGATTCCATCCGCGTCATCGCCCATGAGGGCGTGGAGGAACACCTGCTGCCCACGCCGGAGCTTCGCCCGATCCTCCGGTTCGCCATCAACTACTTCTTCCGCTCGGGCACGGAGAAGGCCCCTTCGGTGGCATCGCTCAGGGCCGACTTCGGAGACATCCTGGACGACGCCGAGATCGACCTGGAGGTGGAACCTGACGAGTCGGTCGAATGGGCGATTGACGACCTCAAGGCGGCATGGGTCCACCGGCAGGCAGCCACCTTCAACAAGGACTTCGCCACCGAGATGGCCGAGGCCGAGAAGATCGACCGGATCGCCGTCCTCAACGACTTCGGCTCCAGGCTGGTCTCCATCGGCCTCTCCCTGGAGAGCCGGGCCTACCGAGCCGATCTGCGGGAGGCGAGCGAGGGCATCCTCCGCGACGCCCTCGGGAGGATCGCCAGCAAGGCCGACTTCCGCGGCATGACGCTCGGGCTGGAGCCCATCAACCAGCACACCTACGGCGTCCACGAAGGGGAGCTTGCCGTCCTGGCCGCTGGCCCCAAGGTGGGCAAGAGCTTCTTCCAGTGTTGGGTCGCCCTCCAGGAGTGGCGGCGTGGCAGGACGGTGTGCCTGTTCACCCTGGAGAACTCGGTGGACATGATGCTCAACCGGATCGCCTGCATGGCCTTCGGCATCGACACTCGGCGCTGGGAGCAGGGTGATGTGGAAGAGCACGAACTGGACCGGGTACGAGAGTGGGTGGAGATCGCACAGCAGAGCGACTCTCCCCTCTGGGTGCTCAAGCCCGACCTGGGCCAGCGCAGCTTTGAGCACATGGTCCGGGAGGCCGAGCTTCGTGGTGCGAGGACGCTGCTGATCGACCAGTTGACCCACGTTGAGGTCGGCCAGGGCATCCACGACCGTCGCCCGAAGACGGAGAAGATCGGGGATTCGCTCCACGTCCTCAAGGCCATGATCTCCACCGGCAGGCACCCTATGTCGTGCCTGCTGACCCACCAGATCAACCGCGAAGGTGTGAGGTCGGCAGACAAGACGGGCTTCCTGGAGATGTACCACCTCGCTGAGAGCGCCGAGGTGGAGCGCACCGCCGACTTCATCTTCGGGCTCTACCAGTCCCGCTCCGAGCTTGGGGTGGGGCAGGCGAAGTTCCAGATGCTCGGAGCCCGGCGTGTCCCCACGAAGGACTGGCAGATCTTCTGGAGGCCGTCGGTCGGAGGGATCAAGGTCAGCCACGAGATCGACGTGAACCAGTTGGCGGAATCCGCCAACACGAGCGGACAGGAGTAGAGACAGGCATGGGGAAGGTCATCCCGATCCGGCCAGGCATCCAGGATGTCGTCAGGGAGCAGAGGCTCATGGGGATCTCCGTGGAGATGAAGGTCACGACAGAGAGGTGCCTCGTGGACGAGGTGAAGAGCGAAGACAAGGCGAGCCGCTACTACAAGTGGCTCAACGAGGGCGTCAGCGAAGGGTGGGTGTCGGATGTCGCCTGCGCCGTCCACGACGGCATCCCTCACACCGACGAAGAGGACGCCATGTGGGACGAGGGGCTGGACCCCTGCGAGCCTGTCCTCCGTGTCTGGGGGCCGGAGGGCCGACCGGGGTGACCGGGATCTTCCAGACCGGGGCGTCTGCGGCGCAGGCCGCATCGTCGCGGAGCGGCCCCTCCAGCTTCGTGGAGTTCGATCTGCTCCACGACGTTGAGAAGGAGAAGCTCTGCCGGGATCTCTTGGCCGAGTTCGGCGCTGAGGTCAAGCGGGAGAACGACCAGGGGGAGTTGATCCACTCCTGCGTCCTCCCCTTCGGCCTTCACGCCAACGGCGACCAGAACCCCTCGGCGTCCCTCAACTGGAGGCGGCTCACCTACAACTGCTACTCGTGCGGCGGTGGTGGCCTCCTGTGGTTCATCGGGGTCTGCCGGGGAACCTCCGGCGAAGAGGCCCGGAAGTGGCTCGGGAAGACCACCGGGGTAGGTGGAGCGGAAGAGCAGTCGCTCGCGAGCCTCCTGGAGTTCTTCGACGCCGTGTACGGCAAGGAGGCCCGCCGACCAGAGCCCATCCCGAGGATGGACCCGAGGGTGCTCTCCCCCTACCTCAAGATCCACCCGTACATGACGGACATCCGCAAGGTTCCCCTGGAAGTCCTCAAGAGGTTCACGGTCGGCTACGGCGTCGTCCGCACCCAGTCGAAGGGTGGCATCTGGATCGACTCCCAGCGCATCATCATCCCTCACTTCTGGAAGGGCAACCTCGTCGGCTGGCAGAGCCGGAGGCTGCTGGACGACGGCACCCCCAAGTACCTCTCCACCCCCGACTTCCCGAAGAACACCACGATCTTCAACTTCGACGCCGGGCACCAGCGCCCCATCATCGTGGAGTCTCCGTTGAGCGTCCTCCGGCACGCCGACCATCAGCCGATGGTCGCCACGTTCGGAGCGGAGGTCACCGAGCGACAGATCCGCGTCCTCGGAGGGTACGACCGGGTGACCCTCTGGTTCGACAACGACAACGCCGGGTGGAAGGCGACCGAGGCCGTGGGGGACGCCCTGGAGTCGTACTGCCCGGTCTTCGTGGTCGATTCGGACTGGGCAGCAGACCCGGCAGACATGGACGATGCCACCGTCGATGCGCTCGTGAAGGAGGCCGTCCCCTTCTCCATCTGGAGGAAGCCTGGCTCGCTCAGGAAGTGGGAGGGCTGATGGCTGTAGTCTTCCAGTTGCACATCCTTGACCCGGATTCCCTACCTCCTGGCGGTGAGCCGATGGTGGTGGGGATGAACTTCCGAGGCATGACGAACGAGCAGGGCGAGGCGGCGGTGATCGTCTTGCGCCGAACCGCAGACAGGATCGAAGAGCACATGAAGAAGTACGGGACGGGGGAGATCCTCCCAGAAGCCGATGACTCGCCCAGCGAGTTCACCGACGAAGAGCGGGAAGAACTCGCCAAGGAGAACGAGGACGCGTCGGGCGAGTGAAGCTGATCGCCCCGCCCCGGAACGTCATCTTCGTCTGCGGAAGGTGCATGTCCGACGAGGACGGCCCCTTCAACCTGGGGACCACCGTGATGGCTTCGATCTGCTCGCGGTGCGGGGGTCAGGCCGTCTGGCTCCTGGACGCCCGGATCAACGAGCCGAGGCTGGCCGAGCACGGGATCTCCCCCTGGTCGTCCACCTGTGCCGCCCTGGAGCCCTGGCCGACGTTCCGGTGGGACGTGAACGGCTACTACCGGGCGCTGGGGGTCAGCCCCACGGCGACCACCGTGGAGATCAAGGACGCCTACCTGGCCCTGGACGGGCAGAGCAGCCCCCGCCTCACCTACATCGTCAAGCAGCTTCTCAACCCCGAGGTGCGGGCGATGTACGACTCGTGCCAGTTGGGTGAGGTCTTCTTCGATCAGGAGCTTGCCGCCCTGGCTGAGAAGGCTGCCGTCGAAGAGGCAGCAGAGGCCCTCAGGAACGGCACGGCGACCGAGGACGACCTGGAGCCGATCGACTTCGATGCCGCCCTCAACGCTCCAGCCCACATACTTGACAAGTCACCCACACGGGTCCAAGATGTCGGCCCCACGGCGAACCCGTGGGGGCACTACCTCTGGCGAACTCAGCACCAGGGGCACGAACCGCTAGGTCGGTGGAGGGAGAACCTCTCCAGCGTCTTGTGGGAACGGGGGGCAGCCATCAAGCTCGCCGTCGGGTACGTCGGGGGAGAAGATCCCTGGGCGATCCACCGTGATGGCGACGTGGTTGTTGCCTTCATCAGAAGTGGGGTAGAACCCACACCCGCCTTGGCTGAGGCCGTGGCGGATTCCATCCAACGGGGCTGAGAGCCCCTTCCGTGCCAGGAGAACCAACGTGTCCGATTCCCTCTCCCTCTTCGCCTCCGGTGCCGAGGCAGCCGCCGAGGCTTCCAAGCGCCCGAGCTTCTCGCAGAGCCACTTCCTCAGCAGCGCCCTCAAGTCCGACAAGGACACGGTGGTCGTCCGCTTCCTCTACGAGTACGAGAACCTCGTCGGCCCCAACGGGCCGATCAACCCCCACGTCCCGTCCATCATCCAGGTGGACTACCACAACATGATCCCGGTGATCCCCCGCCCGGACTGGCTGCCCGAGGGCCGCACCTGGGCCTCCCGCCAGTCCTGCGTCTGCCGCAAGACGAAGGCGGCGAACGGCGGCGAACTGTGGCGGGTGCTGCCCGACAGCAGCTACGAGGGCTGCTACGTCTGCAACAACTGGCGTGACGCCAAGGGCAAGCCCTACGGCACCGCCGCCCGCCAGATCGCCCTCTGCTGCGTCCGGGAAGAGGTCCGCAACCCCGGCCAGCCCATCTCCTACAAGGACAAGCTCCGGGAGGTGGAGGACGACGGCAAGACCGTCGTGGAGAAGGACATCGTGATCGCGAAGTACGCGTTCAGCAACTTCTGGTCGCAGTTGGTCGGCTACGGCAACCGCTACGGCACCATCCTGGACCGCGACTACGAGATCACCCGGATCGGTGAGGGCCTGGAGACCGACTACCGCATCATCCCGTGCGACCCGGTCCCGTTCCCCACCGCCGACGGCCAGCCGATCCTCAACCCGGACGGCAGCCGGAAGATGCTGGACCTCCGCGACCCCGAGGCCCGCTCCCTCTACGAGACCGACGTGGACCTGGGTGCGATGCTCGTCCGTGAGGCGTCCCTGGACTACCAGCGCCGCCGCTGGGACGCCAGCTACGTCCCCGAGGTGACCGAGGCGTCGTCCACCGAGCCCGAGCAGGCGAAGCCCGCCTCGGACGCCAGCGCCGACGAGATCGCTGCGATGCAGCAGCGCGTCGTGGACTACGCCCCGCCCGCCGACGGCTCGCTCCAGACCATCCAGTAGGGTTCTCGGGGGCCGGAGCCGCCGATCCGCCGCGGCAGGCTCCGGCCCCCGAACTACATCCCATGCGCTACTCACTGGTTGAGTCCTTCACCACCGACGCCATGAGCGTCCGTGGGCAGACCCTCCCGACCCTCTGCTTGGTCGAAGACGACGATGACGCGATCCGGTACTTGATCGCCAACTCCAACCGCATCCCCTCTTCGGCGTGGGTGCGGGCGCAGTTGGCGGGGGTCTCCGGGATCATCATCGTCGGCAGCCCGGATCGCTGGATGCCCGCCGAGCGGGTGACCCACCCGTTCGTCACCGAGATCCGGTCCACCCTGGAGATTGAGGTCTCCCTGTCCGCTGCCGCCGAAGTTCCGGTTGGCACCGACTGGAGCTACCGGGCGCTGGCGTCCCTCCCCGATCCCCTCATGTCCTCTGGCTCCAACCAGTTCGTCCACCTCCACGCCCACTCCGAGTTCTCCCCTCTGGACGGACTCAGCACGGTGCAGGAGATGGTGGACCTGGCCGTGGCCGACGATCAGCCCGCCATCGCCGTCACCGACCACGGCGTCTGCTCTGCCCACCCCGAGTTGCAGAAGGCTGCCGACCGGGCGGGCATCAAGCCCATCTTCGGGCTGGAGGGCTACTTCGTGGCCGATCGCACCGCCCGAGGCGTCGGCAAGCTCGTCCTGCCGACCGAGCAGCCCCGAGCCCGCGACTTCACGGGCGGAACCCCGGAGCAGAACTCGGCCAGGTTCCACGAGGCGGTGGGCCGGTACGAGGAAGAGCGCGAGCGCCTCACCTCCGAGCACGCCGCCGCCCAGAAGAGGGCGAAGGACTACCAGCACATCATCCTCTGGGCGAAGAACGACGCCGGGCTCCGCAACCTCTGGGCCATGAGCACGGCCTCCTATCTGGACGGCTTCTACGGCAAGCCCCGCATCGACTGGGATCTCCTGGCTCGCTACAGCGAGGGCGTCATGTGTTCCACGGCCTGCCTCCGAGGCCCTCTCGCCGTCCCGATCCTCAACGAAGACGAGCAGCAGGCGAGGTCGAACCTCGGACGCCTCCTGGAGATCTTCGGGGACGAGAACCTCTACGCCGAGATCCACACGAACGGCCTGGAAGAGCAGCGCCGGGCCAATACCGAGATCATCCGCCTGGCCGACGAGTACGGCATCCCCACCATCGCCGTGGTGGACTCCCACTACCCGTGCGCCGACGACGCCCACGCCCATAAGGTCTGGCTCTCGGCGGCGACCAACAAGGAACTGGCCGACGAGACCGGCATGTTCCAGGGCCACCAGGACTACCACCTGATGACTGCGGAAGAGGTCCGCAAGTCCCTGTCCTACCTTCCCGAAGGCAAGGTCGAAGAGGCCATCTCCAACACGGTCTCCGTGGCCGACAGGTGCAGCGCCGGGCTCCGCTCCAACCCTTCCATGCCGCTCTACTCCAGGCCCATCGTCGGGGACGTGAAGCAGCGCGAGGCGGCAGACATCCGGCGTCTGGCCGAACTCGCCCTCGGGACGAAGGACGACGGCTTCGCCAACTTCATCCGCCGCTGCCAGGGCAAGAAGGACTCCAGCGGGAACCCCATCCCCATGAGCGTCTACATGGAGCGATACGAGCGCGAGATGCGCCTGCTCGTGGACAAGGGCTTCTGCGGCTACTTCCTCATGGTGGCAGAGCAGGTGAAGTACGCGAAGGACAACGGCATCCTCGTCGGCCCCGGTCGTGGGTCGGGAGGCGGCTGCCTCGTCGCCTACCTCATCGGCATCACGGAGATCGACCCCGTGGAGGCCGACCTGCTCTTCGAACGCTTCCTCTCCGAAGGCCGGGAAGACCCCCCGGACTTCGACGTGGACTACCCGGCATCGGCTCGGGAGATGATGCAGGACTTCTGCTCGGAGCGGTGGGGCGTCGAACACACCATGCGGGTGGGCACCCACCTGAGGCTCAAGGCCAAGGGCGTGCTCCAGGATCTCTCTCGGGTCTTCCGCTCTGATGTCCAGTTCGGTGACTTCGCCCAGATGTCGAAGATCATCACCGCCGCCGAATCCCACACCTCGGGCAAGGGCCTGACCTGGGACGAACTCATGGATCAGCACGGCGACGAGTTCGATGAGTACCGGGAGAAGTACCCCGAGATCTTCGAACTGGCCGAACGCTTCTACGGCAGGCTCAAGAGCTACGGGAAGCACCCTGCCGGGATGGTCATCAGCCCCGACGAGGTGCTGACCGACAACCTCCCCATGCGCTCGTCCGACGACGCCCAGCCCATCAGCCAGTTCGACATGGACTCCCTGGCCGAGATGGGGTACATCAAGTTCGACCTTCTCACCCTGCGGACCCTGGACACGATTCAGTGGTGCATCGACCTCATCCGGGAGTCCACCGGCCAGACCATCGACATCTACTCCTGGCGCGACGAGTACGGCGACACCCGCGTCTGGGACGCCATCTGCTCGGGTGACACCCTCGGCATGTTCCAGATCGAAACGGCTGAGTGTACGAAGCTCGCCCGGCAGGTCCAGCCCCGGTCGATCTCCGACCTCTCGGATGTCATCACCCTCGTCCGTCCTGGGCCGAAGAAGAGCGGCCTGACCGCTTCCTACCTTCGTCGCCGTGACGGCCTGGAGGCGGTGACGGTCCCCGACGATCGGCTGGCCGAGGTGCTCGCCCCGAGCCAGGGGTGCATCATCTACCAGGAGCAGGTGATGAAGACCGCCCAGATCCTCGCCGGGTACTCGCTGCCCGAGGCCGAGGGGCTCAGGAAGATCCTGGGCAAGAAGAAGACCGAGAAGGTTGAGGCTGCCGGGCAGGAGTTCGTGGCCCGCTGCGTGGCCGGAGGCATGGATCGGGCGGCTGCCTCGGCCCTCTGGGACCAGCTTGGGGAGTTCGCCAAGTATTCGTTCAACCGCTCGCACGCCTGGGCCTACGCGATGATGGGGTACTGGTGCGCCTGGTTCAAGGTTCACTACCCACTGGAGTTCATCACCGCCGTCCTCTCCACCGTCAAGAAGGAGCGGGTGCCCGAGTTCATCAACGACGCTCGCAGGCACAGCTACGGCGTCCTCCCCCCGGACATCAACACCTCCGGCAAGGGGTTCACGATGACGAAGGACGGCTGCCGCTTCGGCTTCGACGGCATCGACGGGATCGGCGCTGCTGCGACCGAGGCCATCCTGGAGGGGCAGCCCTACACCTCCTTCGATGACTTCATGGAGAGGAAGGGCTCGGCTGCCAACCGGGGGGTGGTCTACAAGCTCGCCCAGGTCGGTGCCTTCGACTCCCTCGTCCCCCATCGCCGGTCCCTCGTGGAGCGCCTCCTGTGGGAGTCGTCGGAGGATGCGGCCAAGTGCATCCACGCCGGTCCTGAGGGCCATGTCGATGCCCACGGCCTCCCCTGCACCTTCGACTGGGCGGGGGAGCCCCAGAAGCTCGGCAAGAGCGGCAGGCCCCTCAAGAACCAGCCTCGCCCTCCGAAGAAGTGCTCCAAGGCGTGCCGGAACTACACCGCACCGTCCATCCCGAGCCTGTCGGACCTCCCGGACTACACCGAGAAGCAGGTTCGCTCCATCGAACGCGAGTTGCTCGGGGTGTACCTGTCCAGCACGCCCTTCGACATCTTCTACCGCCCGACCCCGAAGTACCCAGAGGGTCCGATCGCTGACCTCAAGCTGGGACGGGAGGTGGACTCAGGGCTCACCGGCGACTACCGAGTCCCCGCCATCATCACCCGGCGCAAGGAGCACGAGTCTCCCCGGAGTGGGAAGATGGCCTTCCTGACCATCGACTGCATCGACGCAGACCTGGACGTGGTGGTCTTCAAGGACACGCTCGCCGCCCTGGACAGCATCCTTGTCGCGGGCCAGCTTGGCATCGCCGTGGTTCGCAAGAACGCCCGAGGGATCAGCCTGTCCGACTTCGTCCCCATCATCACCCAGGAGTAGCTCATGCCTCCCAAGAAGGCCGCAGCCAAGAAGGCCGCAGCGAAGAAGCCCACCTCAGCCTTGCAGCGGGCGGAAGAGGCGTTCCGGGACTCCTGGGGCCAGGACTCCCTGGACAACTCGGGGATCGTGGAGCCCTACGAGGTGATCTCCACCGGATGCCTCTCGGTGGACTACTCAATGGGTGTCGGCGGGTACGTCCTCGGTCGGCTCTACGAGGTGTGGGGCGTCGATGCCATCGGCAAGACCACCTTCGTCATGCAGGGAGCACGGGAGGCCCAGCGCCAGTACCCGGATCGCATCGTCGCCTGGATCGACGTGGAGCACACCTTCGACAAGGCATGGGCTCTCGTCCACGGGATCGACCTGGAGCGGCTCTGGATCATCCGCCCCGAGTCCGCAGAGCACGTCGCGGATCAGGTGAAGGATCTGATCCGCACCGGCATCGTGTCGATGGTCGTCTTGGACTCCATCGGGGCCATGATCCCCGAGGCCGAGAAGGAGAAGGACGCCGACAAGGCAGTCATGGCGCAGCAGGCCAAGATCGTCACGAGGATGGTGAAGATCGCCGCCGTGGAGGCCGACGCCAACCGGGTCGTGGTCATCATGCTCAACCAAGTTCGGGCCAACCTCAGCTACGGAGCCGACACCACCACGGGTGGCGGGTTCGCGTTGAAGCATGTGACCACCGGCAAGCTCAAGCTCTCCCGGAGCGGCACCGAGCCCTTCAAGGCTCCCCTGCCGGGTGAGTCAGGCCCCGTCCGGGTGGGCCACGAGGTCGTCGTGATGAACGAGCGCAACAAGGTGGCACCTCCCTTCAAGCGTGCCCAGTTCGTCCTCTTCACCACCGCCTCCGAGAAGTACGGCCCTCCTGGGATCGACCGGGTGGACGATGCCGTGACGATGGGCATCAAGACCGGAGTGATCGCCCAGAGCGGTGCCTGGTACACGCTGCCGGGGGCCGATGCGGCGTTGCAGGGACGGGAGGCTGTCGTCGGTGCCGTCCGGGAAGACCCCGAGCTTCTGGAAGTCATCCGCACCCGGACCCTCGCCACCCTCTCCGGCGAGATCATCGTCGGGGACGAGGCTGATCCCCTGGCCGATCCCGAGACCGGCGAGATCCTCTCGGAAGGGAGCGAGTGATGGGCGAGAAGCCGATCGTCTGGCCTCCCTCCCGCCCTCCCCTCCATCGACGCAAGGCAGAGAGGAACAGGCTCATCGTCCATCAGGTGATGGATCTGGGGATTCCCCGCTCGGTCGTAGCCCTGGAGCATGGCATCTCACCGAGGCGCGTCAGCCAGATCATCAACACTCCGAAGTCGTGGCGATGAGCCTCGCCAAGAAGATGGGCGACAAGCACGACGCCCACATCGCTGAGGTCTACGGCCTGCGCCAGACCCGAGGGTCGGGCAACCAGTACCGAGATCAGACCGACGCCCGAGGGCATCGGATGGCCGAGGCCGTGGCCTTCGCGATGGACGGGAAGAGCACCCGAGCCCGCTCCATCTCCATCAAGCTGGACGATCTGGAGAAGGTCACCGAGCAGGCTTACGGAGAGCGCCCCGGCCTCCCGATCCGCTTCTACGGGAACGACCGCCTCACCGAGTTCGTGGACTGGGTGGTCTTGCGCGAGGACGACCTCCTGGAGCTTCTGGATCGGTCCCGACGACTCAGCGAACTGGAGGGCTAGTGGCCGACTCTGCCTCCGTCTTCCGTGGCATCGCCAACGACGCCGCCAAGGGGCTCGTCCTCAAGCCGCTGATCCACAACTACCTCTACGACGCCGAGTGGCCGGAGGACTTCTCCGTCAGGTTCAAGAGGGGGGCCGTCAGCCGAGAGCCCGACGGGTGGTTCCATCCCAGCGAGCACCCGCTCTGGCCCGCCAGGATGCTCTGGTTCCTCGTCACCCAGCCCAAGGCCATGATCCCCGAGAAGATGGCCTACATGAACACGCTGGCCGTCACGATGGGCACGGCGGTCCACTCCTTCATCGAAGTCTGCCTCAAGCACATCGGCGTCCTCCTGGGACCAGAAGAGCTTGTGGCGCTCGGCTTCACCGTGAACCCGGAGAACGGGGAGCCGTCGTTCAGCGACCCCGAGACCCTCAGCCGCGGTCACGGCGACGGCGTACTCAAGAACATCGTGCTGCCCCAGGCACCCGAGCACGAGTTCCACCTCTTTGAGTTCAAGACCAGCAACGGCAGGAAGCTCGCCAAGGTGGACGACCTGGACCTTGCTGCCTTCATGGCGACCTGGCCCGAGTATTACGCCCAGGCCCAGGAGTACCTCCGCATGACCGGGATGGCCTACTCCATCATCCTCTTCATGGAGATGGGGTTCCCCTGGAACCTCAAGGAGTTCCACATCCCGGCCAACACCGCCTTCCAGCGGGACACCCGAGACAAGTACCTGGAGGTGCGCGAGTTCGTGAAGACCGGGCACATGCCGCCTCCGTGCTGCGGTCCAGGGTCGAAGGAGGCGAAGTCGTGCCCGGCTCGGGCCGTCTGCCCCGTGGGGATGGCCTGATGGGAGCCCTGGAGGCCCTGGACGCCCTTCGTGAGCGCCGGAAGGTTGAGCCCTGGGTGCAGGAGCCGTTCACCCCCCTCAGCAACCGGAGCCTCCTGTGCTTCGACCAGAGCCTCGCCAGCACCGGCTGGGCAGTCGTCAGGGGGCGTCACCCGTTCGTCTTCGCCACCGGGACCATCCGAACCAAGGCGGTCGGCACGGGCCACGAGAGCGACCTCCAGCGGGCCGTCCAGATCTACGAGCGGATCTGCCAGATGCTCACGATGTCGAAGTGCGATGCCATCGTCCACGAGGAACCCCCCATCGGCTCGCTCGTCGTTGGGGGTGGAACCTCCAGCCTCTCTGCTGCTGTCGCCGTCAGGAACGCAGCGAGCAGGGTGGGCGTCCCTGTCCTCATGGTGCAGGCGCAGCGGGCGAAGAAGAGGATCGTGGGCGATCCGAACGCCTCCAAGGCGGCGATGAAGGTGGCTCTGGAGCAACTGTTCCCCCACCTGCCGGGCGTGACCACCCCGGCCTGGAACAGCGATGTACGCGACGCCGTGGCACTCGGCGTCATCGAACTGGAAAGGGAAGTCTGATGGCAGATGGCAGGACCGTGAGGAAGTCGGGGCTCACCCAGGCCGAAGAGGTCTCCCGAGATCAGTTCGATGAGGCCGAGAAGGGCCTGGAAGAGAACCCCGGCCAGGAGAGCCCCCTGTCGCTCTTCCGCACGCCGGGGTTCAGCCGGATGAGGTTCACCTGGAACGGACCCGACGAGCAGATCGTCAGGACCGCCCAGAAGGCCGTGAACGATCGCATCCAGGCCACCTTCACCGACGCCTACCAGATCATGCACGACCTCTTCATCATCGTCCGGGTGGCCGAGCACGACCCCGATACGGGGGAGATCAAGCGCGACGCCTACGGCTGGCCCGAGTGGAAGCGCACGCCGAGCGGTGGGTGGGAAGAGGACTGGTCTGCCCTGTCCCGTCAGGCCAAGGAGGACTTCCTCTTCCAGATCACCACCCGCCTCTTCTCCTGGGAGCTTCGCTCTGCCGACGCCTGGGGCGAGGCCATGTTCGCCAAGGCCCAGTGGGAGGAACGCTTCGCCATCGACTACGACGCCCCGGCCACTGGGACGATCGAAGACCGCACGGCGAGGGCGAAGATCGGTGCAGCCGAAGAGCGGTACTTCGCCATCTTCCTCACCCTCTACTCCCGCAAGGCCGAGGGGATCGTGCGGGTCATGTCTCTGCTCGCCCAGCGCCTCAAGGACACGCTGGAGACCTGACCCTCAGGGGGCCGGGACTCGCCATCACTTTGACAGGGCCGGATCGCTGGTAATCTTCCCGTGGGTCGCAGACCACCCCGACTGTAGGGGTCCGATGTCCGTGAGGGTCAGAGATGGGATGCCCGGTGAAGTAGGCGTTGGCAGCGAGCGATCCACGCGTAGCCACCCTGCGAGAGTTGCTTCGGCACCTCCAAGACTGGCGTGCCACCCATGAGGCGTCAGGTCTCATTGAGGTCATCTGCTGCCCCGACGGGTCGGAGTGGTCGATCTGGGACATTGAGCTACTCCTGGACCGTGGGCTCCCACTGATCCCGCACCGCCAGGCAGAGGCCATCCGCCTCTACCTGATCGAAGGGCTCAAGGAGCAGGACACGGCCATCAGGATGGGGCTCTCACCGACCAACCCGGTCGGGATGTACGCGACCAACGGCATCAAGGCACTCTGCGCCCTCATCGACGCAGGGCAGATCTACCCATCGCGATCAACAGGGGTGGCGTGAATGGCTCGGATGAGGCACGGGGTCAACCCGATCCTGGAGGCGGCTGCGGACGAACTGATCCGCCAGTCCTACGAGGGCATCAAGAGCCACTCTGCCAAGAGGGACATCCTCACCCCTTGGAAGGAACAGCAGCGCCGGAGCCGTGAGGTCTACGCCCAGCGAGGGACGATCGACCCTTCCCAGAGGCGGGGGATGTACGAGCGGGCGGCGAATCCTCAGGCACCACACCTCAACTCCATCGAAGGGGTCGGCGGCGGCATGGGCCGAACCCGTGTCCCCCAGACAGACCGAACCATCAGCCTCAGGAACTTCGTGGAGGGATCGTGACCGACAACGTGACCGAAGAAGAGTCACCCGACCCGGACAACCGGCACCGCTCCGTGGAGATCATGGAGGTGCTCGGCCAGGAGGTCGTGGTCGGCAAGGTGGACAACTGCATCATCTGTAACTCCCCCGACCGCGTCACGGTGGAGTCCCTTCGGTGGCTCGGCTACACGATCCCCCAGACCATCCGGGCGCTCTCCAGCGACTCGCCCGTCCTGACGACGAGGGACGGCACCGGCAGGCCCGTGTGCAAGAAGACGATCCTCTCTCGGTTCCACCGCCACGAACACCCCGAGACCGGCCACAACGCCATCACGGCGGCTCAGGCCAAGGCGATCCGCGAGGCGGCAGCAGAGATCGCAGGGGACGGCATCTCGGAAGAGATCGTCAGCGGGATCACGCTCATCAAGGAGGGGCTCACCCGCGCCTACCAGGACATGCAGAAGGGCAGGATGACCTTCAAGCCCAGCGACGTGGCCCGGTTCGCAGAGCTTGACCTCAAGCTCACCAGTGAGATGGACGGCGGGTACGCCAAGGTCTTCCAGGAGGGGATCGTCGCCTTCATCGCAGCGGTGCGGAAGTACGTCCCCGAAGAGACCATGCCCTTCCTCATGGCAGACATCCAGGCCGACCCGGCGATCGTCGCAGCTTTCCAGGCGTTGCAGAAGGTCGAATCCGAGCAGCGGTCGATCGGTCCCTAGAACTATCTGGCGGGCTGAGATAGCCTGCCGACTCCCAGCAACTCCAGGAAGAAGGCCATGACCGACTACTCCCTTCGGACCATCCCCGACCTCTCTGTCGCAGATCTGCGGAAGATGTACGAGCAGGAGCAGGTGCGGGACGTGCTCGTGGACTCCAGCGAGGTCACGTTCGATGCCGCTGGCAGCGGCGTCGTCCGCTTCAAGCCCAAGGAGGGCGGAAGCTCCAAGGAGGTGGAGGTGGCCCTGGATGGGGCGCTCAACCACTTCGCCGGTTGGCTCGGCGTACCGGCCCCCTTCATCAGCCGCCAGGACGCCGACGTGCAGGACACGATCCTCAACCTCCTGATGGGGCGCAAGCCCGGCGACTTCGTCGTGGGCGTGGGCAAGTCGGGGACCATCCAGGAGATCCGCTCCCCCGGCATGGAGAGGATCGACCCCCGAGCCGTCATCGACGTTGCGGCCCGAGTCGTCGGTGACGACGCCCAGGTGATCGACGGCTGGCGCGACGCCACCGAGTACCGCTTCGACGTGGTGGTCCGGGACGGCTCGGACTACGCCATCGGTGGAGACCCCAAGGTGAACGACATCACCAAGGGTGGGCTCCGGTTCGGGCAGGACACCAAGCACCGCCTGGCCCCCTGGGTGGCCCCCTTCCTCTTCCGCCTCGTCTGCACGAACGGGATGGAGCACCCTCAGGTCGGATCTCCGGTCAGCCTTCGCCAGTCGATCTCCGAGGCGATGGGCGAGCTTGAGCTTGCCGCCCGGCTGGCCTTCGATCGGGTGGAGACCGAGATCGCCGCCTTCTACGACCTGAGGAACAAGAAGGTCGGGGATGCCGAGCAGATGCTCATCCGGCTCCAGCGGGAGCGGGGGTTCTCGGCTTCGGCCCTCACCAAGATGCTGGAGCGGGTTCCAGCCCTCGTGGAAGACCCCGCCGATGCGACCCTCTTCGATGTCGTGAACGTCGTGACCAACATCGCCAACCTGCCCGGCACCGTGGAGAAGCCCAACGCCCGCCGCAAGCTGGAGCAGGCCGGAGGGTTCGTCATCAGCGACCACGCCGCCCGCTGCCCCCGCTGCCAGTCCGCTCTCGGAGGCCACTGATGCGCGACCCCAAGGAACACGAACTCGCCACCGAAGCCGAGTTGGCCGAGGCCATCGCCTCTGCCCGAAGGGAGGCCGAGGACTCCGCACGCCGGAGGGGCCTGATCCTCCCTCCCCCGGCCACGCCTCCCGTTCCCGAGTTCGTCCCCTACGACCACGAGATCCCGCTCATCGAAGGCGTCCTCGCCGCCCTCAGCCAGAGCATCGGGAAGACCTACCTCAAGGACGACTGGCCCCGCGTGCGGGACAACTTCGAACGAGAGGTCGAAGGGCGGTTCGCTGAGATCGGCATCGTCGCCAAGGTGACGAAGTGGGAGGAAGACCTCCTGGACCCGACCTACCAGCAGCCGACGGTGGAGATGATCGGTCGCGTGGAGCGCCACGAGTTCGACCACGAGCGCCAGGCCCATGAGGTCGTGAACGATCTGCTCGGGACCGGCGAGGGCGGGGCCATCAAGGGCAACCTCTGGACCCCAGGCTGAGGCCGTGGGTACTGCGGCGTTCATCAAGAACGCCCCGGCGATGTCGGTGGCGATGGGGGAGCTTCAAGATCCCCTCTTCGCCCCCGACATCATGGAGTTCGTGGTGAGCGACAGGTACCTCAACCGAGGCGGCGTCCTCTACCCACGCCAGGCCACGCTGCTCAAGGCCATCTTTCTCCGCGACGACCTCCTGACCCAGTACGACTACGACGTGCTCGGAGAGTGGTCCGAGGGGTTCCGCCTCCCCGAGCCCGGCGAGGCGAAGAACCCCGATGTCGATAGCAACGCCTGGTACCGCTACGAGGCCCAGGGCGGGATGGCGGTGGGCATCCAACCCGACTGGTACGAGCGGATGAAGATCTGCCAGAGGGAGGGCAGACCGTGGTTCCGAGAGATCGTTCCGATCCTCGGGCGACGTGGCTCCAAGGGCCACATCGGAGGCATCTGCGGCTCTACGGTGCTCTGGCACTACATCTGCAAGGAAGACCCCCAGGGCTACTACGGGATCGACCGAGACAAGACCCTGCTCGGGATCGTCTTCGCAGGCAAGATGCAGCAGGCCAAGGAGAACCAGTGGAAGGACTTGGTGAGCATCATCCGCGGTGCGCCCTGCTTCCACCCGTTCATCTCGTTCTCCCTCGGGGAGAGCCTGTCGGTCTTCGCCCCCTCCGATGCGAAGCGCATCCTTGAGCTTGCCGAGGCTGGCATCGACACGACGATGGACATGGCGACCTTCCGCATCGTGCCGAAGGAGTCCACGCTCATGGCCGGTCGTGGCCCGACCAGCTTCATGCAGTTCTACGACGAGATGGGCCACGTCGTCGCCACGGGTGCCAACCGGAGCGCCGAAGAGGTGTACCAGGCAGCCACACCGGCCTTGGATCAGTTCGGCACCGACGGCTTCATCTACGAGGGCTCGTCGCCCTGGCAGATGACTGGGCAGTTGTACGAGAACTACCTGCAAGCCCTGGCGGTGGACCCCATCACCAAGGAGCCCTTGCGCCCTGAGATGCTCATGCTCCAGCTTCCCTCCTGGGGGCTCTACGAGGACTGGCAGATCGCAGACAAGATCCCGATGGCCCCAGGGGACAAGGGGCAGACCTTCTCCCGCAAGATCGCTCTGGCCCAGCCCCCGGAGATCGGCCCCTACTGGAGCGAGACCAGGAACGGCCTCATCACCGTCGTCGGATGGGAGAAGGTGAAGGACTCCCCGCTCTACGAGGTGGAGCTTCTGCGTCGAAGCTCCTACGCCCAGGGCAAGGATGCACCCGAGGGGGAGCCGGAGTTCTACAACCCGATCCAGGGTGCCATCCAGGAGTACGACGAGCAGATGCGGCGTCTGGAGAAGGCCAACCCGGACACCTTCCGGGTGGAGCGCCTGAGCCAGTGGGCGGCGGCGATGGACGCCTACCTCAATGCCGCCCAGATCGAAGAGATGTTCGGCCCGTGGCAGGGCGAGACCCTGACCATGCAGAGCCAGGGCATCCTCTCGCGCACCTACGTCGCCCACGGCGACCCCTCCAAGAGCGGGGCGAACTTCGGCTTCGCCGTCGCCCATCGGGAGGGTCCAGACGAGAACGGCATGTACCACGTCGTCTTCGACAAGATCCACGCCTGGCATCCGAGCGACTACGAGGACTCCCGGATCGACTACATCCAGATCGAAGAAGAGATCCTGGAGATCGCCAGGGCCTTCATGCCAAGCGACCTCACCTTCGACCAGTTCAACTCTGCGGGCATGATCCAGCGCATCCAGATCGGCCTGGACCGGATGAAGCTCCCCCGGCGAACCTCGGTCTACGAGGTCACGGCCACCGCCCCCTTCAACTGGAAGCTGGCCGAGACCTTCAAGACGGCGCTCAACATGGGCCTCGTCCACGCGCCGTACTACGAGCTTGCCGAGCTTGAGCTTCGGTTCCTGCAACTCACAGCCAACCAGAAGGTCGATCACCAGACCTCTGGGCCGGTGCAGACCAAGGACGTGGCCGACGCCATGTTCAACGTGGTCTACTCTCTCATCGGGGAACAGATGGGCGTCTTCCTCCGGGAGAGGCTCGGCAAGCTCTCCGTGAGCGGGTCTCAGGCGGGGGGCGTCCCCTTGTCCAAGGGCTCGCCGGGTGGCCCCCGTGACGATCAGGTCTTCTCTGCCCTGAGTTCGCTCGGGCAGAGGTCAACCCAGCGGGTCCAGCCACGCCGGAGGGCTCCGAGATGAGTCTGGCGTGGCACCCCCAGGGATGATTAGGATGACGCCCACAGGGATCGCTCGGGGCAACACGAGCAGGACGACAAGCAGCCTGGCGGCGCAACATCGCTCTCATCCCGGCATGACGACCCACCTCCTGTCGCCCCCGGAGGTGGGTTGCGTGCTATCTGGGGCCGGTTGCCCACCCTCCGTAGCCCAACTAGGCTTCCCCCCAAGCTACCCAAGGAAGGTCACTAGAGATGGCTGAGGATGTGAAGGGCCGTCGGTCCAAGAGGAAGACGTGCTCGCGCTGCAACCATGCCCGATCCTTCCACCCCGCCCACCGAGGCAGGCCGGATGAACCCGGAGAGAAGGGTGGCCCCTGCTGCGCCTTCGGCTGCGACTGCCCCGGCTGGACCCAGAGCGCCCGCAAGAAGGTGAAGAAGTGATCCAGCCCTGGACCGCGCACCCGGCCACCTTCTCGGAGCCGGTCCTCCAGGAGATCGCCAAGGTGCCGATCGCTCCTGGCTCCCGAGTCCTTGACCCGTTCGCCGGGACCGGCAAGATCCACTCCTTCGAACAGTGGGACACCTGGGGTGTGGAGATCGAACCCGAAGGTGCCGTGATGCACCCTCGCACGATCATCGGTGATGCGACCAACCTCCCCTTCTCCGACGGCATCTTCGATGCGGTCGTGACCTCCCCGGTCTATGGCAACCGGATGTCCGACCACCACGAGGCCAAGGAGATCTGCAAGGCGTGTGGCGGGCTCGGCCTCGTCAACCGGGAGGGCGAGAGCCTCCCCCTGGTGGACTTGGCGTGCGAGAAGTGCGGAGGTGCCGGTCGCCGTCAGTGGAAGCGCCACACCTACCGCCACTCGCTGCCGGAGGACCGCCCGCTCCACGAGCGCAACGCCGGGCGGATGAACTGGGGGCCTCGCTACCGAGATCTCCACGTCCAGGCGTGGCAGGAGGTGTGGCGGGTGCTCCGTCCTGGGGGATGCTTCGTCCTCAACATCTCCAACCACATCCGCAAGCACGACGAGGTCGATGTCGTCGGTTGGCACGCCGACACGATCACCAAGATCGGGTTCACCCTCAGCCACCGGGCTCCGGTGAAGACCCGCCGCAACGGCCAGGGGGCCAACCGAGAAGCTCGGGCCGAGAGCGAGTGGCTCGTCACCTTCTTGAAGCTCGTCTAGCGGGAATCCAAGGTTCCTTGCAAGGGACGCCAGATGCCATTACACTCGGCACCGTGAGCGACTCCCCCAAGGAAGGAACCCCCCGATGAAGAGAGCAGACCTGGAAGTCGGCAAGGTCTACGTCACCGAGCGAAGCAAGGATCTGAGCCCGTACACCAACGACGGCTACGTCAAGGTCGTGGACGCCTCGCCCGGCCAGAAGACGCAGTACCAGTGGCGCTACGGTCTCTCGGAGGGTGGCGCTCCCGCCGTCCTCGTCCTCCGCTGCGAGGCTGATGGCACGATCAAGAACTGGGGCGACGGCACCGCCGATGCCCACCTCGTTCCCCTGCGGAGCATTCGCATGGAGGCGGGCGACTACGCCGCCTGGGTGGAGAAGCGGAAGCAGGACCACGCTGCTGCGGCGAAGGCCCAGAAGGATCGCCAGAACGACCGGGCGCTTCGCGGGGCGGCAGTCCTGGATCGTCTGGACAAGATCCTCGGTGACGACCTTCTCTTCCGTGACTACGAGCGGGAGTCGATCCTCAAGGGCGGTTCGAACGGCAAGGTCATCTTCTACCTGACCGACCTGGAGAAGCTGGCCGACGCTCTCGCCGCCCGGCTCGGAGAGGGGGCCTGATGCCGGGGGAACTCTGCGGACGCAAGATGAGCACCGGCCCCTGCACGATGGACAAGGGGCATCGTGGGCGCTGCACCACGTCCTCGTTCGTCTGCGACAACTGTGGCAAGGCCCGTCGGGGCCAGCCCTCCGAGCGGGTGGTCAACCCGTGGGACGGCGTGGTGGAGGTGGAGATCTGCTGGTTCTGCGCCAACGTGGACGGTGGCGGGATCGACCGGCTTCCCTTGAAGGGACGGTACTGATGACGACCCCCTTTGATCGCTGGCTCACCACCCCTCCTGAGGATCGCTGGCAGGCACCCGAGGACGAGGTGGACATGCCCGAGATGCCGGAGCCCTGTCCTGTGTGCGACGGGGTGGGCACCCACGGCGAGGGCTGCTCGCGGCTCACTGACAACCCCTTCGCTCGGGACGCCTCGCTCGTTCCCGACGCCGGGGGCTACGGGGTGTTCGCCGTGA
This sequence comes from uncultured Aquaspirillum sp., assembly GCA_964635875.1. GTDB lineage: Bacteria > Pseudomonadota > Gammaproteobacteria > Burkholderiales > Aquaspirillaceae > CAZWRK01. Next base: position 39,170 of record CAZWRK010000002.1, on the reverse strand, counting down.
TGGACGACGGTGACGTGCTCTGCCGGAAGTGCGTGGTCGATCCCACGAACCCGGTCCACGATGAGCGCAACACCTTCGCCACGAACCGCTGGCCCGGATCGGACGGGTGGGGGCTGGTGGCCTTCGACCACACCGGCAACCTGGAGGACTACGAGGTGTGCGCCCACTGTGGAGGCGAGATCTCGTGAACGGGAACATGGTCTGCGACGGCTGCGGCGGTGTCCTCGTCCAGTTGGGGATGGGCCTGTACCACGCTGCCACCGGATCGGTCGGGTGCGTCATGGACGATGGCGTCATCCATGCGACCTCGTCGCCCTCCGACGACTCCTACCAGTGTGATCTGTGCGGTGCCAAGGGTCGCTGGGGGAGGGAGATCAGGGTCCGTCCCATCTCCACCGGGCTCTTGAGCGAGGGCGGCACGATGGAGATCCTCCACAGCGAGGACTGGGCGATCTGTCCCTGCTGCGAGGCCGACATCGGCGCTGGCCGACGGGAGGCCATCGTCCAGAGGTCCGTGGAGAACTTCGGGGCTCCCCCGGACAGGAAGGAGTCCGTGGCCGGTCTGATCCGAGAGCTTCACCAGGCGGTGTGGGCCGGGTGGGACGGCCAGATCTACGACAGCAAGGATCTACCCTTCGGGGAGTCGTAAGGCTGCACAAGGATGGCCGCGGGCTTGAGGGTGCGCTTCTTCACGGCGGCGACCCTCCGGGGGCTGCAACCCCCGTCCTCCTTCCCCGCAGGCGCAGCCTCCCCCAGATCTCGTCCTGGTGATGCGAGATCTGGGGGCGACATCCTGTTCCCTTGGAGGTGAGTCCTACCTAAGAGGTGGAGGTCGGTCGTGAAGCACATCCAACGTCGCTGGGGAGAGATCGTCGCCTCTCGTGACGACGAGTTCCTCGCCCGTGAAGATGGGCTCACCTTCCAGGATCGGCTCGGTCGCTGCTACGAGCTTGCGGGCAAGTACGTCATGCGGCACCACGACTGCACCCTCGTCCACGGGTCCATCCAGGGCTTCGGCCACCCCCGGATCGGGCACGCCTGGGTGATCTTCCCGAGCGGGGCCTGGTATGACGTGATCTCCGACACGTCGCTCCCCGAGGATGTCTTCAAGGGCTACTTCAACGCCCAGGTGGATGCCACCTACACCTTCACCGAGATGGCCTCTGCGTCCGTGCGCTCGGGTCACTGGGGTCCGTGGGATGGCAGCGTCAAGCTCGCCTCGGGCTCCGTCCAGTACCACGATGACACCCAGCACCCTCGCGGCGACTACCCCTACTGGGGCACGCCGTTCTCCCTGACGATCAGCGAGCCCGGCGTCCCTCCAGATCTGACCAAGAGCGGGCCGAAGGGCAAGCAGGTGCTCGGGCCGTTCGCCCAGCCCGGCCTCGTTGCCTACCTGGATGGCTTCATCCAGAACCAGGGCGGTCAGATCTTCATCGCCTACATGCGCGTCAGGGACACCCATCGGGGAGGCGGTCTCGGGCGCAAGCTCGTCCAGGAGGTCTACGACCGTTGGCCTGACGCCGAGGTGGACTGGGGGAGGGTCGTGGACCCACGCGCCGGAACGCTCTGGGAGGACTTCCGGGCCAGGTACCCAGAGCGAGGCAACCACGGGAAGGTCTGGTACTGATGGGGTTCCGTCTGGTGAGCAGGATGTGGGGCAGGACGGCCCTGCCGACCTCGTGGCGTCCGATGGTGGCCGAGCCCTACTGGACCCAGTTCGACGTGACCATCTCGTCGGAGGGAGGGGCCAGCAGCCGGAAGCAGTTTGAGATCCACGTCGGGGGCCACCCCTTCGCCAACCGCCCTCGGCTGGATGAGGCGAAGGCTGCCGTGGAGGCCGTCTACGGCCCGCTCCAGTGGCGAAGAGTGACCCTTGACAAGATGGAGGCCGACCACTACTTCTACGGCCCCACGGACGAGTTCACCTCGCCGCTGACCATCTGGGTGGCCGACCTCCCCTGAGCCGCTGGCATCTTTGACAGGCAGCCTTGTGGGGGCAATACTGGGGCGATGTCCCAGTACGACCCCCTTGCGGGTGTCACTCTCATCCGCGTCCACCAGGACGGGGAGGACTTCGACGCCACCGTGGAGTCTGGAGACCGGGTCTCCACCCCCGATGGCGAGATGATCCGCCTGACGGTCCTGCGCCACGACAACGGCGTGAAGGCGTATGTCTTCCCCGAGCGGCAGGGGACGGTCGTGTCCCAGATGCAGGAGGCTCCGACCGAGGGTGAGATGGCCCTCTCCCACCTGGCACCGCCGCATGTGCAGCCGGAGCCCTTCGCCCACCCCGGCCAGCCCGAGCCCGAGCGCCTCGGATCGCCTCCCCCCGTGGGGGCCTCCGTCGCCGGGGTTCCCATCGCAGCCCCGGACATCCCCATCGAAGTCCCCGAGGCAGACCGGGCCGTGATCGCCGGGATGGAGAGTCCCTACCGCTTCATGGTGAAGCCCACCCGTGGACGCCCCAACGTCTTCCACACCCGAGATGGGTGCCCGAGGGTTCCCTCCGAGGCAGACACGATGGGCGTGGACGAGCAGGCCATCGACTTCTTCAACCTCAAGATCTGCCAGGTGTGCGAGAGGCGCGACTCCCAGATCTCGTGGCAGGAGGTCTTGGAAGAGACCATCAGCGCCGGGATCAACACGTTCAGCGCCCACGGACTCACCGAGGCCGTCATCTCGGCGCTGGAGGGACGTGGGTTCACGGTCTCTCCCGAGGTGGTGGATCGCACCTAGCACCCTCCCAAGGATGCTTGCACGATCCGCCAGTCCTGGCCTAAGCTCATGGCGTGAGCGACACCCCCACCACCACGGATCGACGGCAGATCGCCGTTGAGACCGACACCCGGCTGGCCGAGGTCTTCGAAGAGAGGGCCAGGGCAGAGCAGCGCAAGGATCGGGCGCTGGACGAACTGCACGGCGCTGTCGGTGACACCCGGCAGGCCCGGTTCTCCGGCCCCTGGAAGATGACGACGGAAGAGGTGCTGGAGTTCGAAGCTCCGGTCCCCACCTGGGAGCAGCGGGCCATCGCTGAGGCCAAGGCCAAGTACGCCCATGCCGTCCACGACATCGCTGCGGCCAAGGACGAGATCGACGCCCTCAACGAGACCTGGGCGGCGAACGGCCACTGGCACCGCTACTTCCTCGTGAACAACACGAACGGCCACGTCCATCGGGACATGGCCTGCTCCACCTGCTACCCCACCACCCAGTACGTCTGGCTGGTGGACCTGGCCGACTGCGACGAAGACGAGATGGTGGCCCAGTACGGCGAGATGGCCTGTACGGTTTGCTTCCCCGCCGCCCCCACCTACAAGGGCTTCGGGGACGGCACCTCCAGCCTGGCCCGCTACTCCGAGGCCGAACAGGCGGCACGCCAGGCCGAGAAGGACGCCAAGGCAGCGGCCAAGGCTGCCAAGGCCATCACCCAGCCCGACGGTCAGCCGCTCCGCGAGCGCAGCTACCGCACGGGCGAGCCCGGCCAGGGTCCAGTCATCAAGACCGAGCGGACGGCATCGGTGCAACTGACCGACATGCTCCAGAACGTGCTGGTCTTCGGCTACGCCACCGACCTCTACATGCCCCAGGCCGAGTACCTCGCCGCCGCCCTCGCCCACAAGCGGGGCCAGACGGTCGAAGAGGTCATGGCCGAGCACGAGGCGAAGGCGAGGAAGCGGAAGTGATGCGGGCAGCCATCCTCGGGGTGATCCTCCTGTGCTTCGGCACGGGATCGCTCACCCGCTCCTTCTACCTCTGGCGCTACTTCCGCTCAGACGAAGAGATCGTCACGGCGGCGTTCTCCGTTGCCATCATGGTCATCGGCGTCTGTGTCCTCATCCCGCCCATCGTCACCCTGGGAGACATCTCGTGATCCTCAAGCTGGTCAAGCGGATCTACATCGTCATCGCCACCTGGCTCGGCATCGACTCCATCATGGAGGCCAACGGCATCCGTGCGGCCCTCATGGTGGAGACCCGGAACAACCGGAGGATCATCCCCCTCCACCACCTCCAGGTGACCTTCGCCGTTCGGACCTTCACCCACTGGCTCCGCTACCACGCCGGGGGCCGCACCTGCCCCTACGAGGATGAGGGTCGGGCCGACCGCGACCACGAGGACTTCGACCGGGACGACGAGGACTTCGGCGGCTATTCACCGCCCTTCCCCGACGAGTCCCAGACCCAGTTCTTCAACGAGTACCTGGAGATGGTGGAGGGCCTGGGACGGTCGGATGACCTTCCTTCGGGGCCGATGCACGACCTGAGCGTGGCCTCCCACCGCGAGCTTGTCCGCACCATCGGAGTGGACATCCAGGACGAGGAAGTGTGGCGGGGGGTCGTCTTCGGCTTCTACGCCCTCCACTCCTACGTCGTGAACTGCGAACGGGCTCACACCCCCTGGCCCCATCCGATGATCCTGAGCAACAGCCTCGCCGGGTTGATGACCCAGGTGCGCGACTCCATGCTCCAGGAGGCCGAGGACATCGAACGGCTGGGTGATGACTTCGGAGGTCTCGGGGAGTGAGGTGCCCCGCCGTCCATCCCGAGCATGGCCCCTGCGTGCTCAACGAGGACGACCGGCACGAGTTCCACGAGGCGATGGTGGACTGGAGCCTCGTGCCCTGGCTGAACGAGTCCTACGTCCCGCCGCCCCCGCCACCGCCCCGCCGCAAGACCAAGGCCCAGCAGAAGAGCGAGCGGGCCGAGCTTGTGGCGATGGCGAACGAGATCGCTCGTAGGTCGGCTCCAGATAGCGATGATGTTGAGCCTTCGCTGGTGGCTGGCACGAGTGCAGCCGTGGAGGCAGGGAGAGAGGCCCAGATGAGGGTCGATGCTGCGGCAGACCCAGAATGGAGGCAGAGGGCTAGGGACGCCTTGGTCGATGCAGCCAGAGACATGGAGACCATTACTGCTGATGACTTGTGGGAGCGGGGACTGGACCGTCCCAGGGAGGCCAGGGCCATCGGCCCGGTCTTCACCTGGGCAAAGTCCCAGGGGTACATCACGGCCACTGGGGAGTTCAGAACATCTAGTCAGGTCCAGTGTCATGGGATGCCCCGGAGGATCTGGCGATCTCTCCTGCATCACCAGGATTGAAGAAATCTTGCCCTAGAGCCTGTCCTGCCGGGGGTGAGCACTCCCTAAGAAGTGCAAGAGGCGTTTCGTCCACAGGGAGAACCTCACCGTGCAGATCGGATTCCACGTCGAAGGAGCCAAGCCCAAGAAGGGGCAGGGCTTCGATCAGGCGGCGACCCGAGAGCCGATGGCTCCCCGTGGTCCGGGGCGCTCGTCGCTCTCTGCCGACGACAAGAAGGTCCGACGCCAGATCGCCCAGCAGCGCACGGCTTCGATCGACCTCTCCAACATCCGGCTGGCCGACGGCTACGGGATCG
>CAZWRK010000002.1:28381-33675 GCA_964635875.1 uncultured Aquaspirillum sp. | reverse complement strand
CCCGGCAAGACCGGCTGGGACTGGGATGTGAAGGCCAACAGCAAGGGCAGCGAGTGGCCCGAGTTGTTTGACACCGGCCACGCCTCCACCCTGGAGGCGGCGAAGCGTGCCGCCGAGAAGGCAGCCGAGCAGGCCAACGATCACTACACCCGTCCCGGCACCGCCTACGACGCCCGTGAGACCCCCGGATGGGAGAGCCGCCTCTCCCGCAAGGAGACCCCGATGGACCGCAAGACCGAGGCCGCGCTCCTGGCCGAGATGCCCGGAGCCACCCTGGACCGCCAGCGCCAGATCGCCGCCCAACTGGATCAGATCCAGCGGGCTCGCCACGAGGCTCGCATGGCCGAGCGCGAGATCGACTTCGGCGGTGCCGTGGTCCGCAACACCCTGACCCCCGTGGTGACCGCCGCCTTCCACACGAAGGAGTCGGACTGGCTGGACGAGGCAGCGGGCAACCCGGACGTGGCCCTGGTGCAGCGCAACATGACGGCGGCAGCTTCGGCGTGGTTCTCCAGGACCGCCCCCGAGGTGAAGGCCGACCGTGACGAGTACCGCATCCAGGCCGAGGGGGCTGCCACCACCCTGGCCGGTGCCCACGCCCCTCTGATCGACGTGGCCCGCAGCACCTTCCTGCGCCACGCCCTGTTCCTCAACCGCCGCACCGCCGCCGACATCAACCCCTACCCGGCCAACGAGCAGGCGGGCTACGCCGAGACCGGCTTGCCTCCCACCGTCCCGGTGGAGGGCTACGACGGGGCCTTCGACAACTTCGCCCCCGAGGTGGCCCCCGAGAACCAGTCGGCTGCCGCTGGCGAGGGCGAGCGCACCCCCATGCCCGGTGCGGGCGAGCCCGTGACCGACGCCGTGAAGGCCGGGATGCGCTCCATCGACGCCCCCCTCTGGGGCTTCCTCACCGCCAGCCAGCGAGCCGCCCAGGCCCGCACCGCCGCCGACGGCCAGACCTGCGCCACCTGTGGCGACTCCATCGCCCGCGACCCCGAGGGCGAGAGCAACCGCACCTGGCACCACACCAACGGCACCAGCCATGACCACGAGGCCAAGCCCGGCAGCGACTCCAAGGAGGCCGCTCGCACCCACATCAACTGGCAGCAGGGAGTCGCCCCCTCGGGAGCCGAGTTCTTCAAGGCCAACGTGGACGGCTACGACATCGACGTTCGCGCTCTGCGAGATGGTGAGGGTGAGCCGGGCTGGTGGGCCTGGAGCGTGACCGGCAACGGGATCAACGGCCCCCGCAACAAGCACGGTCAGGCAGCCGACCGGGATGAGGCCGAGGAAATCGCCCTCGGCATCGTGGACAACCAGAGCGGCTTCACGATGGAGACCAGCCGCCGCACCGCCTACCGGGGGCCGATCGTGGAGTGCATGAGGTGTGGCGCTGAGTGGCAGGGTGATCCCGAGGACACCTGCTCCAACTGCGGCAACACCGATGATGTCGATGGCATCTGGTTCATCACCGACGAGTGGGGAACCCCCCTTCCCCTCTACGACGCGGACGCTGACGCCGAGCGCAAGCAGATGGGCATCACCGGCTTCCGCCGTACCGCTGCCAACTGGACCCTCACCCACTCGGAGCCCAACTGGGTGACGGACGACGGTGACATCGCGACCACGCCGAACGGCACCATCCCGATGGAGTACGTCGCCAAGGTCCCCGAGGGTGAACTCCGGGTCTACAACGTGATCGGTGGATGGCTCTGGCAGATCAACGGCCCGAACCCCAACGCCCTCCCGCTCGTGCAGTTCGACGGGGCCAACGGCGACCCGTTCGGCCCTCGCGACGGCCTGGACAGCGCAGATGACGCCAAGGAGGCCGTGGAGAAGGCGTATGCCGAGTGGAGTGGCAGGACCGCCTCGCGTCGCACCGCCGCCGAGTACGGCGAGATGGAGACCTGCGGCACCTGCGGCTCCGACATCCAGTACCTCGGTGACGGCTGGTACGACCGCGGCGGCAACACCTACTGCGACAACTCGGGCCAGCATCCGCTGATCGACGGCGGCGACGGTGGCTACGGCAACTACCCGCACGTCAAGCACGATCCCGGCTACACGTCGCACCGCGATGCCGACACGGGCACCGAGATCTTCCAGTCCCGCCATGTCGATGCACGTCGTCGCCTCGCCGCCCTGGACCCGAACACCTCCTACGCCCTTCGGGACGAGAGGACCGGCGTGGTCGTCTACACCCACGTCTGGGGCACCGAGGCCGAAGAGATCATGGCCCGCGAGCCGAACCTCAAGGCCGTGCCCCAGATGGGGGCCTACACCGCGGGCACCGATCCGCAGGACCAGTCGGGTGAGGCCGAGTCGGCGCTGCCCATCGCGGACGACATCACCGAGCCCTTCGCCCCGTGGGAGCTTCCCGCCGACGGCGCTGCTCCGGCCATCGGCCAGGGCGCTGCCGACGTGGCCTCCGTTCCCACTCCCGGTGGTGAGTCGGGCTACCCCCAGCCGACGGCCTCCCGCCGCACGGCTGGCAGCGCGATCGTGGACGGCAAGTACCCCGTCCCCTGCGTGGTGGTGCGCCGTGGCAATCGCAGCCCGATGGCCCAGTACGACTACGACGCCGTGGCGATCCTCTCCGAGTCCTACATGGAGGACGTGCTGCGTGGGGGCTCGCTCCAGTCGGCCACCGATGCCGCCCTCGCCTACGCATCGTCCAAGAGCATCCCGGTGGTCGGCCCCGACGGCGACTACCTGATGAACCCCCAGGCCCTCGCTTCCCGCCGCACGGCGGGCTGGTCCTGCACGCAGGCAGCCGGTCGGGTGCTGGACGCCTGGGTGAAGTTCTGCCTGGAGCAGAGCGGCCAGCAGAACGTCTTTTCGACCCCTCGGGGCCAGGCGTTCTGGGAGACCGGGCGTGAGCAGGCCGACGGCTCCATCGTCGGCAGCATCTACTACATGGACGGCAGCCGGGGCGGCTCGTTCAAGATCGACGCCGACGGCAACGTGGTGACCGCCCCCGCCGCCCTCAAGAACGTCACCGCCCGCCGCCGCACCGCTGGTGGCCTGGATGGCTTCTGGGAGTCCGTCGATGCCGGTCTCGCTGCGGCCCGGAAGGCGAAGTCGGCCCAGGAGGTCGTCGCGATCTTCGGCGGGGGAAGCCAGGGCGACGGCTTCTTCGCCGGAGGCGACGGCGACGACCTGATGGACGCCCTCTTCGACGCTGGGTGGAAGTCCGTGCAGATCGACGCCCCGTACCTCTGGTGCCTCCAGGCCCCGGACGGTTCCATGCTCACCTACGTTGAGGGCGACCTCTTCCTCGGCAACCAGATGATCTAGGAGATCCCAACGTGACCACCTACACCGATGGGCTCTGGGAGAGCGCCAGCGCCGACCACCGTGCCGACCGTGAGCTTGAGCTTCTGTCGGCTGCGTCGGTCGGCGCAGCGCAGATCACGGCCTTCATGCTCGCCTCGGAGTCCAGCGCGGACTTCGGCAACCGTCTGGCGCTGATGGAGGATCGCATCCACGCCGTCGCCGCCTCCGTGGCTCCCGAGGGCTCGCCCGACTACATGACGGTGGTGGCGAAGCTCCCCGAGCAGATGCACGACCAGTGGCAGACGGCCTTCGCCCACCGCCAGGCCGAGGCCCAGCGCCGCAACGCCCCTCGGGCTGCCCGGCGTGCTGCTGCCCGCAAGCAGGCGGTGAAGGCGTACCTCTACGACGAGTCCGAGGGCTACGAGGTGGAGGTGGATGTCTCCACCGCGGACCTCAACGGTGTGAGCGCCATGCTGATGGCGAACCGCCTCTTCGCCGGTTCGACCGGCTACGTCAGGCTGGCAGAGATCGGTGACGATGGAGGGTCTCGCTACACCTACGAGCGGACCCCCAACGGCGGCTTCAACATCCGTGGCCCGGTGGGTCTGTACGGGCCGACTGCTCGCCGCACCGCCGCCGAGACCCAGAAGGTCACGGTCTACCTGTTGCAGCCCCCGGAGTCCGTGGGCGGCAAGGACTGGAGTTCCAACGAGGTCAACCGCATCCTCAACGACCCGACCCACAAGCTGTACGACGAGGTGAGCGCCTGGCACAACAGCAGCTTCCGCCTGCGCCCCGACTCGGTGAACGACCTCAACTACGTCAAGGCCATCTCCTACGACGCCCCGGCCAGTTCCTCCGACGAGGACATCTGCGATCAGGCGTTCCAGGAGTTCAACATCGGTGAGGGGCCGCTGGCCCGTGCCTACCGGGCCGATCGCAACCGGAGCCTCTCGGTGGGCGACATCATCGTCATCGGTGGCCGGGCCTGGGGCTGCGCCAGCTTCGGCTGGGAGCGCCTCCCCAACTTCAAGAAGGCCACGAAGACCGCTGGCTGGGCACCCGAGGTGCAGGCCGACACCCTGGAGCTTGGGGCCTCCAAGATCCAGCAGGACATGATGAGCGGCGACCCCCCGAAGGTCGGCATCGTCCGACTCCCCGACGGCAGCCGCAGGGTCATCGAAGTGGCCCCCATCGCCTTCGGCCCCCGCTTCTCGGACCTCGGCTCCTACGAGCAGTTCTACGGCGTGACCTCCAGCAAGGTGGCCTACACCGCCGACGACCACCGGCTCCTGACCAACGCCTACTTCGCCCTCACCGGCAACCACCTCCTGTCGGAGCACCGCGAGACCACCGTGGCCTACGCCCTGGACCGCATGGACGTTGCCACGGCCCTCCAGAAGCTCGCCCGAGATGCCGGGCACGTCTTCTCCACGATGGACGCCCTCCTGGCCCTGGACGATGCCTACCGCAAGGTGGGCTCCAAGACGGCGGGCATCATCCCCGACGACGACACCCCGGAGGGGCGGGCGCTCCGTCGGGATGTCTGGATGCAGCTTGGGGCGACCGAGTGGCAGGAGTGGGTCAGGGACGGCATCCTCCCCGAGCGGTTCCGGGAGGGACCGAAGGACTGGTTCCCCGTCCGCTCCACTGACGAAGCCTACGGAGGCGGCGTCTTCTCGTCCCGCACGGCTGCCATCGCCCCGAGGGATCTCGCGAACAAGACGCTGGACGAGGTGGACAACTGGTACCGCCAGGGCGTCATCGGACAGGATCTCTACGAGGCGTACATGCACGCCTGGGCGACCCACCCGTCCCACGACGGCTACTCCAACGGCAGGGGGTGGACCGACCCCACCGGCCTCTCCCAGACCGTCCTGGACATGGCCGAAGAGATCCGGCAGGCAGCTTCGTCCCGCACCTCCAGCCGTCGCATGGCTGCCATCTCCACGGCACGCCGCCGCACGGCTGCCATCGCCCCGAGGGATCTCGCGAACAAGACGCTGGACGAGGTG
>CAZWRK010000002.1:16816-28281 GCA_964635875.1 uncultured Aquaspirillum sp. | reverse complement strand
CCGCACGGCTGCCATCGCCCCGAGGGATCTCGCGAACAAGACGCTGGACGAGGTGGACAACTGGTACCGCCAGGGCGTCATCGGACAGGATCTCTACGAGGCGTACATGCACGCCTGGGCGACCCACCCGTCCCACGACGGCTACTCCAACGGCAGGGGGTGGACCGACCCCACCGGCCTCTCCCAGACCGTCCTGGACATGGCCGAAGAGATCCGGCAGGCAGCTTCGTCCCGCACCTCCAGCCGTAGCGCAGCGGCCTACGAGTTGGAGTGCTACGGGTGTGGCAAGAAGGGCGACAACACCACCTTCGGCCTCGGCAACAAGCGCCAGTGTCCCGACTGCGGTTCCTACGAGATCCATCTCCCCGAAGCCCACGACAACTGGAAGTCCTCCAGCCGTCGCACGGCTGCCATCCCCACGGGGCGCTCGGACTACAGCCCCGCCAGGGCGCGTGTCGGAGACCCCTCCCCTCAGACCGACCCGGATGCGTTCTCCAGCGAGGACATCCTCGCTGAGATCAAGTACCTGATGCGGGCGAACGAGAAGTACGGGGAACACCCCCTGCGGACCACCACCTACCTTCGGCTGATGCGGGTGCTCCAGGACCGGGGCTTCACCGCCTCCCGTCGCACCGCCGCCGACGAGAACGCCTGGCCCCCGAAGGACGATGGGGAGCAGGGTGGCACCGTCCGTCCCGACGACCCCAACGCCACCACCGAGCCCGTCATCGCCCAAGATCCCCAGACCGCTCCTGCCGGTGGTGCCGGTGGAACCCCGGTGGAGCAGGTGGCCGAGGGCGACACGATCCTGGAGGCCGCTGGCGACAAGGTGACCACCTTCACGGTGAACACCGTGGCCGACGAGGGCGAGACCGTCCTCCTGTCGGTGACCAAGGACGGCACCGAGCCGATGGACCTGCGGGTGCCCAAGACCGAGCAGGTGCAGACCCTTCCCGGTGCCGGTGCTCCCGCCGCCCCCGCTGAGGACGGCGCTGCCCCCTCCACCAACCCGTTCGCCTCCGGCGACGAGGGCGAGACCGAGGACGACCCCGAGGCCGAGCCCGCCGACGAGGAAGACGACGACGAGGACGAGGACAAGCCCTCCAACCCGTTCGCCAAGAAGTCCCGCCGCCGTCGCCGTCAGGCCACCCGTCGCACCGCCGCCGATCCTCGCAGCCTGATCCCTGGGACCGTGGTGACCGATGGTGCCCGTGAGGGTCGCATCGTGGAGGCTGCCCCCAACATGGGATTCGCCACCGACGCCTTCCGGGTGGCTTGGAGCGATGGTTCCACCACCACCATCGGGGCCGATCTCCTGTCGGTCGCAACGGGCCTGCTCCCCTCCGTCAGCCGTCGTCAGGCCACCATCGACCTCGGCAACGGCCTGGTCGCCATCCTCCCCAAGACCGCGGGGGAGGGCTGGGAGACCGCCAAGGGGCCTGTCTGGTTCGAAGAGAACGTCTACTGGACCACGCCCCACAGCCGGGGGCCGCACTCGGGCGTCCCCGAGGATCTCTTCCCCGACGGCATCCCGCTCCGGGGCGACCTCACCCCCGAGCAGCAGGCGTGGCTGGACAAGCGGAGCGCCCGCAGCGCCGGTCGCATCCGCAACTCCCTGGTCCCCGCTCGCCGCCGCCGCATCGCCCGTCGGGTCCGGGGCGCGCGTTCGGCTCCGGGGATGCCCGCCAAGGTGGACGCCTGGATCGACAACTGGGACTCCCACGACGAGTGGGGGTCCGCGATGGAGGTCGCCTGGGGTCTGGCCGAGGCGCTCGCAGCCCTTGGTGACCGTGCCGACATCGACCACAGCTTCGGTGCAGGTGGCTCCCCGTCCCTGGACGAGATCCGCAACGATGCCGACGGCGAGCACTTCACGGCGCAGGCGTTCATCGAAGGAATCGACCGCGGCGAACTGACCGTGGCCGATCTCCACGAGGCGGTGGCCTTCATCGACAAGTACCTGGACAAGCTCAAGGCCGAGGGCAAGGACTACTGATGATCCGCATCATCTGTCACGGGTGTCAGCACCGCTTCCAGCGGACGGCTGCCCAGGTGCTCTCCGAGGGCCGCTGCCCCCGGTGTGCCTCCACCGACATCGACGCCGACGATGGGTGGGACGAGAAGGACGCCTCCCGCCGCACGGCCCAGTCTGAGGCCAACTGGGTCCAGGACCGTGAGGTTTCCGGGTTCTGGTCGGCCAACTACGGCGGGATCACGCTGGAGGTGCAGACCGGCTACGACGAGCCCTACGAGTATCTGGTAGATCCGGGTGGCGATCCGGGCCAGATCATCAGCGGGACCAGCAAGACCCTGGAGGACGCCAAGGCCAACGCCGAGGCCGTCGCCCGCAACGAGTTCATGGCATCTCGTCGTCAGGCCAAGGCCGTCTGCCCCGACTGCAACGAAGAGAAGGACCGCCCCCGGTTCCGCATCGGTCGGGGCTTCTGCCACAACGCCTTCCACAGCGCCAAGCCCAGCGCGGCGCAGCAGAAGGCTGCCGGTGCCTCCACGAGCTACTACGGGGACCACTGGCGACTCGTCTACGGCGACTACGAGCCGCTGCTCTGGGAGGTCTACGCCGACATGGACGGGGACCAGCCCCCGATCGCTTCGGGCACGGGCGGCAACCTCCAGGCGGGCATCCTCGGGCTCCAGGAGGCTCTCATCTCCGCTGGCTTCGATGACGTGGTGGACCTGGACAGCGCCAGCAGCATCAGCCGGTTCAGCCGGTTCAGCCGTCCCCGCACCGCCGCCGTCGATCCTCCGAACATCGCCATCGCCCGAGAGGTCGTGCGGACCCGGACCTTCGACCGCGCCAACGGTCTGGACACCTTCTCGGCCTCGGCCATCGTCCAGGTGTACGACGCCCTCAGCGAGAGCAACAAGGCTCGCTTCGGTGCCATGTCCCTCGCTCAGATGTCCGACGCCGCCTTCCGCCTGCTGAACAAGGCCAGCACCCTCCAGCAGCCCACCGACATCGGTGAGCCGAAGAAGACCATGTGCCCGAACTGCGGCACCGCCCAGTTCAACCCAGTGGCCGGGCTCTGCGCCCAGTGTGGCTACACCGAGGACGACTTCACCAAGAACGAGCGTGAGGCTCGCCGCATCGCAGCGGCGCAGCAGAAGGCTGCCGGTGCCTCCACGAGCTACTACGGGGACCACTGGCGACTCGTCTACGGCGACTACGAGCCGCTGCTCTGGGAGGTCTACGCCGACATGGACGGGGACCAGCCCCCGATCGCTTCGGGCACGGGCGGCAACCTCCAGGCGGGCATCCTCGGGCTCCAGGAGGCTCTCATCTCCGCTGGCTTCGATGACGTGGTGGACCTGGACAGCGCCAGCAGCATCAGCCGGTTCAGCCGGTTCAGCCGTCCCCGCACCGCCGCCGTCGATCCTCCGAACATCGCCATCGCCCGAGAGGTCGTGCGGACCCGGACCTTCGACCGCGCCAACGGTCTGGACACCTTCTCGGCCTCGGCCATCGTCCAGGTGTACGACGCCCTCAGCGAGAGCAACAAGGCTCGCTTCGGTGCCATGTCCCTCGCTCAGATGTCCGACGCCGCCTTCCGCCTGCTGAACAAGGCCAGCACCCTCCAGCAGCCCACCGACATCGGTGAGCCGAAGAAGACCATGTGCCCGAACTGCGGCACCGCCCAGTTCAACCCAGTGGCCGGGCTCTGCGCCCAGTGTGGCTACACCGAGGACGACTTCACCAAGAACGAGCGTGAGGCTCGCCGCATCGCAGCGGTGGAGTGGAAGCGCACCTTCGCCCCCTACGGAGAGAACATGGGGCTGTGGGTGCAGGAGGCGGTCATCAACGGTCGCCGGATGGAGAAGGCCGAGCAGTACGCCATGCAGTACGGGCAGCGCACCGCTGCCGGTCCCAACGGGTTCTGGTGCCCGGAGTGCGGCAAGTACCAGTCTGTGAGGACCAGCGCCGAGGCCAATGCGGCGAGGGAGCACATGCGAGGCCACAAGGCGGGGAAGGTGGCTGGGGCGGCTCCCTCCGAGAACATCTACTCCGTGCTCGTGGGCGACGAGGTTGGCACCTACATCGTCCACTACAAGGACGGCCACTCCGATCAGAACGTCCTCTGGGAAGAGATGAGCGAAGAGGCGCAGTCCGTCTGGAGGAACCAGCACACCTCGTCGGCCATCGAAGAGGTCAACGCCCCCTTCGGGCCGTCGAACAACGTGGTCTCCCTGGCCGAGACCGCTCGGTGCTCTTCCTGCATGGCCGAGTTCCGCTACGAGGCTTCGAAGCCCAACGCCTCCGTCCCCGAGTGCCCCCGCTGTGGGTCTCGGGCCACCTCTCCGGCTGGTGCCACCGGCACCGGAGCGAAGGAGGCGTCGATCGTCCGGGACATCCTGGCGAGCAACCCCGGCATGGAGCATCACATGGCGACCGCCATCGCCAAGGAGACCCTGCGCCGCTTCCCGAAGGTGGCCGGTAGCCGCTGATGTACGCCGACGGCCAGAAGGTCTCCTTCGTCGGTGATCCATCACCCGACACCCCCGCCATCGGGGATGTCGGCATCGTCGTGTCCGCTGGCAACACGGCCTCGCACGTCCGCTGGATGTCTGGCGTTCGGGCGGGCCTCTACGACGAGATGGGTCACATGGAGATCGCTGCGACGGCATCCACGGTGACGGACACCGACTCCTTCTCCGGGCGGATCGTCACCTTCTCCGTGGCCGAGGTCCAGGCTCGGGCAGGTGCCCGTGGCCTCCTGGACGAACTCAACGACCGGGGCCACCTGGGCGGGCTGGAGGCCATTGCTGAGGAAGCGATGGGGCTCGTGGCGGCGAGGATTCGCACGGACCCTTCCATCCGTGAGGTTCTCGCCCAACTGGACGACGAGGACGGCGATGATCTCGTCGCCCTTGCTACTGTGGCGCTGCTGCAAGACGCCTTCGGACGGGAGTGAACGATGTGGCGCACCCAGAGGACTGCCGCCTTCCCGCCTGACGCCGCCGTCGGGGCTCCCCCTCCCCCTGCCCCCACCGAGGGCGAAGAGCCGCTGCACCACTGTCCGCGGTGCGGCTCGGGCAGCATCACCGGAGGCTCCGACGGCAGCATCACCTGTGGCTTCTGCGAGTTCGTCTTCAAGGTCTTCGCCCAGCCCGTCCACCCGTCGATGCCTCAGACGGTCAACGGCCAGCCCTACGACATCCCCGGCAGCGCACGGATCAGCGACGACCCTGTCCCGGCTGCCGGAGCCCCCGCCCCCATCGGCGGTAGCCCGCTCCCGGATACGGGAGCTACGGGAGGTACGGGCCTGGAGCAGTTCCGTGTGGATGGCGGCGGCGTGGCTGCCCCTCCCTCGGGCGGCGGGCTGGAGCGGTTCCGCACGGCCAGGTTCATCACCCATGCGGGGGTCGCCATCCCCTTCGACTCGTTCGTGGCGCATCTGGCTATTCGGCACGCTGACGATCCCCCGTCCGTGATCGAACAGGTCAGGGCCTCTCGGTGACCGACGGACTCTGGGTTCCTGGCGGCGGCTCGTCGCCTGTCGGTCGTCCCTCCACGGCTGGGCTGGACGAGGAAGTTCGACGCGCCCTGGCCCGTGGCCGGGCTGGCACCGCCGAAGACCCCACCGCCAGGGAGATGCGGAGCCAGCGCCTCGCTGCTGCCCAGCGTGGCGGCGGCTCGCTCACGGTCGCCTCGCCTCGGCCTCGTGACCCCATGTTCTACTGGCAGCAGAACAACCTGCCCTACCGGGTGGACAGCGAAGAGGAACTGTCCAAGATCAGGAACTACTGCCGCCTGCTCTACCTCACCCACCCCATCGTCGCGAGCGCCATCGACATCTACTCCAAGTACCCGCTGACCGGGTTGGAGTTCGTCTGCAAGGACTCGGCCCTCACCGAGTTCTACTCGGACCTCTTCCTGGATCAGTTGAACTACGAAGAGTTCCTCGTCATGGTGCTGCGCGAATACTGGAGCGTCGGTGAGGCGTTCCCGTTCGGCAGCTTCAACGAGACCCTCGGCGTCTGGGAGGACGACGAGTTGATGAACCCCGACGACGTGCGGGTCATCAAGAGCGCCTTCCACCTCCAGCCTCGGTTTGAGATGAAGCTCCCCGAGACCCTCCGCAACATCCTCAAGAACCGTGAGCCGGTCTGGGAATACAACGCTCTGCTCCAGGCGTACCCCGAGCTTCGTCACTTCATGGGCGAAGACAGCTACATGCCGGTGAGCAACGTCTTGCTGCACCACCTCGCCTTCAAGGCCCACACCTTCCACCCCCGAGGCGTCCCGATCCTCCTGCGAGGGATGCGCTCCATCGTCCAGGAAGAGATGCTCAACGCCGCCCAGGACGCCATCGCAGATCGGCTGTCCACGCCCCTCATCCTCGCCAAGCTCGGTGCATCGGCCACCGACCTGGGCACGGGCACGGCCTGGATTCCCACCGAGGGCGATCTCCAGGAGTTTGAGACCCACCTGGACGCTGCGCTCGCCGCCGACTTCCGCGTGCTGACCCACCACTTCGGCCTGGACATCAGCCACGTCTTCGGCAGGGAGATCATGCCCGACTTCACGGCTGACTTCGACCGGCTCTCCGAGCGCCAGTTGCAGGTCTTCGGTCTCTCCAAGACGATGCTCTCGGGCTCGTCCAGCGGGGAGACCTACGCCGGGGACGCCCTCAACCGAGACCTCGTGAGCCAGTTGCTCACCTCGGCCCAGCGCCTCATCAAGAGGTTCACCCGCGAGCGGATGCTCGTGGTGGCCGAGGCTCAAGAGCACTACGACTACGAGGTCCGTGGCGGCAAGCGGTACCCCGTCATGGAAGAGGTGCTGGAGGTCGATGAAGAGACCGGCGAGCAGCGCATCGTGGAGCAGCCCAAGCTGTTGGTCCCCGAACTCCAGATCAAGGCGATGGACCTCAGCCGGGAGAAGGAGATCCGGGACTTCATCGAAGCGGCGGTCGCTGCCGGTGTGCCGATCTCCCAGAAGACCCGCTTCACCAACATCCCCGTGGACCTGGAGGAAGAGCGAGCCGCCGTCCAGGACGAGCAGGTCGCCGCTGCCATCGCAGAGCAGGAGACCCGGCAGGAGGTCTACAAGGCCCTGGTCGCCCGCCGCCTCCCCATCCCCGAGGATCTCGCCAACGACTTCGGCCC
Organism: uncultured Aquaspirillum sp.; assembly: GCA_964635875.1. Lineage (GTDB taxonomy): Bacteria > Pseudomonadota > Gammaproteobacteria > Burkholderiales > Aquaspirillaceae > CAZWRK01. The sequence continues at coordinate 21,156 of CAZWRK010000002.1, read as the reverse complement.
CAAGGCGCAGAACGCCCCCGGTGGGGCCTCAGCGGTGGTCACCCCGACCCCCTCGGCTGCCCTGGACACCCTGGAGTCCGACGACCCCCACCCGGCCCTGGTCCCGACCGAGCAGGACATCGCCCAGCGGCAGCAGGACAACGGCCAGATGGCACCGCGCTCCGTCGGCCCGGCACGCAACCGTGCCACCGACCCCCAGCGCCACCGCCCGCCCGAGAGCGACGAGCAGCGGGCCAACATGCCGGTGGCCGCTGCCCGGATGGGCTGGGGCGAAGTGGAGCCCCTGATCTACACGAAGGCCGTCCACGACGATGAAGGGAACGTCACCGAGCCCTCGCAGATGGTCACCGACAGCACCGGCAGGCCCCTCATCGGCACCATCACGCACGGCCCGAGTTCGGTGGGGATGCGTCGGTACGCCAAGGTGAGCAGGGACATCCCGCTCCCCGAAGATGACGGCTGATCCTGTCCAGGTGTCTCTGAGTCCTCCTAAGAAGTGAGATGAGCCCTCGCCACGACACCCGTGCTTCCCGCAAGGCCGCAGGCTTCGATGCCTCGGCCTACTGGGAGTTCCAGCCCGGTCAGCGGGTGAAGACTGTCGATGGCATCCTCGGGACCGTCCAGGCCGTCCTGGACGGCCCTGGCGGCGGCTCGGAGGTCTACGAGGTCTCTCTGGACGGCTCCCTGGGCGGGGGCCACTACAGCGCCAGCCAGCTTGCTCTCGTAGGCGGTGAGATCGCCTCCCAGGCGTCGATCTCCACCGAGGCGGCGGCGACCACCATGCTGGTCCGCTTCCGATCGTCCGACCCCTGGGGCTTCTTCCAGGAGCACTTCGGCACGGTCAGCGTCAAGTGGATGGATCAGGGCGAGAGCGGGATCTACACCGCCGAGATCCTCTGGCCCGAAGGTGATGAGCGGTCGCTCTATTCCCTCGTGGACTCCGGCGTTCTCCTGGAGGCAAACCCCTCAGGCGACCTCGCCACCGCCGCAGCGGTGGAGGGCGGGCTCCACGTCGCCTCGGAGGACTACCCCGAGCTTGAGGACATCCTCGTGGATCGTCCTCCGCTGGAGGGCTCCATCTCTGTCGCAGCCAGCCGACGGAGCGCCTCGTGGATCGTCACCGACGATCGGGGCAACATCCTCTACGGCCCCGTGAGCGACAGCTTCGACGCCAAGGACAAGAGGGACGAACTGGCGGCGACCACCGGGGGCGAGGTGAGCGTCCAGAGCTACACCGAGCCCGAAGGCTGGGACGGCTGGGCCTCTGGCGGCAACCAGCTTTCCGTCGGCAAGGAGTACCCGATGGGGGACTTCCGGGCCTCCCTCACCGAGACCCCCGTGGGCATCAGGTCGGTCGCCGGTCCCGGAGACTGGCTGGCCGACAGGATCAACAACGCCCTCCCCGAGAGCGTCCGGGACGACGGCAGGGGGCGCTGGAGCTACGACTGGTGCCGGTTCCGGCGCGACGAGCGGTGCTACTACCCGTCGGGCCTGGACGAGCCAGCCACGATCGCTGAGGGCCGTGCCATCTGGGTGCCTCAGGACCGCGGGTTCTGCACCCTGGGCACCTGGGAGGGTCAGAAGGGTTGCTCCATCTCCGAGCCCGGCCCCAACAGCGGCGAGAACCCCTCCTACACCGACGCGACCATCCCCTACTCGCAGGGAGGTCAACGTGAAGGGCGACCCGGCCCCGTCAGGACCGGATCTCGGATTGAGGAAGCCGCTGGCGACCTCGTGGCCGTGGCCGACCTGATCTCCACCTCCTTGGAGGATGACTCCTTCCGCTTCCACGTCACCGCTTCGTGGCGGGATGTCCAGCAGAAGGCGAAGCGCATCCGGGAGAAGAGCGGCGTCAAGGTCATCTCCGTGGCGGGCACCTACATCGTCGCTGAGGTGCAGGGCGACACCAACACCTACGAGACCCGGTTGCAGCGGATGGCCGGGTCGTCGGCGGTCGCCATGTGGGAGTGCGGCTGCAAGTGGGCCACCTACTCCTGGGGCCGCTCGGGTCGCTGGAAGAAGTACGAGGGGAGGATGTGCTCGCACGCCCTCGCCCTCACCTACGAGGCCCAGGCCCAGGAGTGGATGGGCGGCACCATCAAGGAGGGGCCGGGCTTCGGTGACGCCCAGCAGAGCACTCCTGGGCGTTCTCCCTCCTGGACGAAGGGGCCGACCAAGCGCAAGCGCAAGGCCGGGCTCCAGGCCGAGGCCATGCCCGCCATCAAGGCCAACCCGACGATCGAAGAGATCGCCGCCTGGTACGCAGCGACCGCCAAGCGGGAGGACACCTTCACCACCCCGCTCATCAACCGCCTGGCCCGAGAGAACGGCGGCACCGTCGAAGGGCTCCAGTACCGGCTCAAGGAGCAGGGCAAGATCAAGGACAAGCTCGTCCGCAAGAACTTCGACCCGCGCCTGGGCTCCGACCCCCGCATGGTCCTGGACGACTCCCTCCGCTACACGATCGTCTTCCACCCTGCCGACTACGCCGCCCAGGTGCAGGATGTCCTCTTCGGTCTCCAGGAGGCCAACTACGAGATCGTGAAGGAAGAGAACTCGTGGCTCCGGGGCGACCCGTACTCTGACCTCTCCTACGTCATCGCCACCCCCGCCGACTTCCGTTTCGAGTTGCAGTTCCACACCAAGGAGTCGCTGGAACTCAAGCAGAAGACGCTCCACAAGATGTACGAAGAGTTCCGGGCACCGGCCACCCCGAAGGCTCGGAGGCAGGAACTCTTCGACCTGATGACGGCCCACTGGGACAAGGTGGAGATCCCACCGGACGTGCTGGAGTACCCCGTCCAGAAGCGGTACCTCCGTCCTGCCTCACTGGATCGGTCGCTGGCCCCGTCGCTCGCTTCGGCCATCGCTTCGGAATCGAACATCACCTTCACCGAAGAGGGGCTGTACCAGCTTCTCGGTGAGCTTGCCCTGCCTCCCTACCCGGACGGGAACGGCGGGTGGCTGGCTGGCTCCGAGCAGATCGACTGCGCCCCCATCGCCCAGCACATCCAGGAGCGGGTGGAGCAGGAGCGCATCGCCTCGCTCCGGGTGATCTCTGCCGACGGCCCGGACATGGATGGCTGCATGATCGCCCTCCGGCCCCCGGATGCCGTCTGCGGTGCGCTCGCCCAGGCCGGTGGCGAGGACGTGGAGAACATGCACGTCACCGTCGCCTATCTCGGCAAGGCCGCAGACATCAACGTCGATGCCCTCCATCAACTGATGGCAGCCTTCTCCTTCGGTGCCAAGAGGCTCACCGGGCGGGTCGGCGGCATGGGGGTGTTCGACAACCCCAACGGCAAGGTGCTCGTGGCCCTCATGGACATCCCAGGGCTAGACGAGTGGCGAGCCCGGCTCATGGAGTGGCTGGGCGATGCTGGGATCGAAGTGCCGAACAACCACGGCTTCACCCCTCACCTCACCGTTGCCTACCAGGACGACCACCCTGAGGTGCCCGAGGTTCCTGCGGGGGCCAGCGGGGACTTCGACTTCGACACCTTCTTCGTCGCCTGCGGCTCCGACTGGACCTACTACACGATGGGCGAGGGCGATCTCGGGGAAGGCACCCTGGAGGCTGCGGCGGTGCTCCACGACGAGCCCGAGCCCGCCTTGCCGGTCGCCCTCGGCAGCGAGGATGAAGATCCTGCCGTGGAGACTGCGCTCAGGAGTGCCCAGGCCGCTGCCGGTCTCGCCCCTCCCCACGGCTATGCGGGCCTGGAGTGGCTTCGTGCCCCTGCGTCCACGGACTCGGGCGACATCGCCGCTGCCGCCCGCCAGTTCCTCGCCACCGGCAAGCCTCCGTCCATCCAGGCTCAGGCAGGCAAGGTGTTCTCTCCCGCAGAGCAGCAGGAGATCATCAACGAGGGCGAGGGCGTCACGGCGTCTAACCTCGGTTCCCTGGACATCAAGGGGACTCACTACGAGGCCCTGGAAGCCTCTCTGACCGACGACTCTCTCTGGTAAGGACAGCAGATGGCCCTTCGCTACTACTCCAACACCGCCCAGCCGACGAGCATCAACAACGTCGGCGTGGGCATCGACGCCTCGCAGACCACCATCCCTGTGGTCTCCACGGCTGACTTCCCCACCGCCCCGTTCACGATCGCCGTCGATCGTGGCACGGCGACCGAAGAGGCCATGCTCGTCACGAGCTACACCGCCACCGAGATGGAGGTGCAGCGCGGCTTCGACGGCACCGAGACCGGCCCCAACGTCGGCTACGCCCACGATCACGGAGCCCAGGTGGAGCACGTCGCCGTCGCCCTGGACTACCGCGAGGCCAACAAGCACATCGAAGACGACACCCGCGACGACCACTCGCAGTATTACAACGAGGC
>CAZWRK010000002.1:13266-16716 GCA_964635875.1 uncultured Aquaspirillum sp. | reverse complement strand
CTCGTGGTGGCCGACCTCTGATGGCGACGACCCTCGTTGAGATCGGCCATGAGGCCGGGGTGGATGGCCGGGAGGGTCAGCGGACCACCAAGATCCGCATCCCTGATGGGCTGGGGACCACCGAGGCGTTCCTGTCCATCAAGGATCTGCTCCCTCGGCACATCCGGCCCGGCGAGCCCGCCGTCTGGGTCAAGGCCGAGGACGCCTCGCTCCAGCGGATGCTCCTGGAGCACCTCGGCATCAGCGCACGATCGAACCGACGCCCGGCAGGGTGGGGACAGGGAGAAGGCCGATGAGGACCGACGCAGGACGCGACTTCCAGGCAGCGGTGATGGGCGACACCGGCTCCGATGGCACGGGCGACTACGCCCCGGCCTGCTACATCGGCCTCACCGCCGATGCCAACGCCCCTGCGGCTGGCAACACCACGCTGGCCGGTGAGATCGACTCGGGCACGCTGGTCCGGGCTCAGGGCGTCTACGCCCACACCTCGGGCACGGACATCTACACGCTGACCAAGACCTTCACCTCGGACCAGACGGTCACGATCAACAAGGTCGGTGTCTTCAACGACGCCACGAGCGGCGTCCTGGTGTTCGAAACCCTGCTGGACTACCCTGTCACCCTGCGATCGGGCGATCAGGTCCAGATCACGGTGGCGGTGACCCTCTGACCTAGATCTAGGACGCCCTGACCTAGATCTAGGACGTGGCAGGCACACAAGGGATGCTTGCACGCCCGCCAGCTTCCCGATAGAGTCGTTCCCGTGAGCGACCTGAGCACCATCTCCAGCTATGCGGATCTCCGGCAGGACCGGGGGCCATCGGTAGTCCTGCTGGTCACCCAGACGGTGACCAGCACCCCGGCCCCGGCCCCGGCTACCTTCGCTCCGGCGACCGCCCGCACCGGCAAGCCGAACCGCTACGGCGGCAAGTGCCTCCACTGTGGGGTCTGGATCGACGCCGAGGCCGGGTTGCTCGGCCCCAGGGTGGACGGCAAGTGGACCGTCCAGCACTCGGTCTGCCCCGAGGTGCCCGAGGTCGCTGAGGAAGCTCCCCAGCCCCAGCCCCAGCCCCAGCCCCAGCGCCAGCGCCGCAACAAGTACGCCCAGAAGTGCGACCTCTGCGGACGGCAGGTTCCCGAAGAGGCCGGGCTCCTGGAGAAGAACGACGAGGGCAAGTGGGTCGTCTACCACGACGGTCCCTGCCAGACCGACTTCCCCTTCCCCGAGGGGCGCTACGCCATCACCCACGAGGGCGAGGTGCGCTTCTACCACTGTCACGAGGGCCAGGTGTACGTCATGGCCTCCGACAACGAGATCCTCGTCCAGCCCCACGCCGCCGAGGCCATCGTGGCGAAGATCGCTGAGGACTCCCTCGCCGCCGCCAAGCTCTACGGCGTGGAGTTCGAACGGTGCGGCGTGTGCAACCGAGGGCTCACGAGCGACTGGCGCAAGGTCGGCATCGGCCCCAAGTGCGCCGAGAAGGGATGGGGCTGATGGCCCACGCGACCGACATCGTGGCCTACGACTTCAAGGCCGACCGCTACTGCCCCGAGTGCATCAACGAGGCGGTGGAGAACGACACCCGTTTCGACGGCTGGCAGCTTTCGCCGGTCCAGGGTCTCCGTCCGGTGATGCCCACCGAGGACAACCTCAACGAGATCGCCACGGCCTTCGGCATCGACCGGATGGACGAGACCACCTTCGACAGCGACGACTTCCCGAAGGTCGTCTTCCGGGACAACCTCCAGGGTCACCAGGAGCGGTGCGGGGCGTGCGGGGAGATGTTCGGATGAGCATGGAGCACACCGATCTGCCCGACTCTCTGGCTCACGTCCAGACCATCTCCATCCTCCCGCAACTGCCCGAGGACACGAGCCTCTGGGTCTGGTGGGACGACCGGGGCGAGAAGATGCTTGTGCGTCGGCTGGACGACCGGCGCTACGTCGGCATCCTGCCCCTCCTGTTCACCCACGCCGTCATCTGGGGCTACACCGATGACGCGTGGGGCTACGAAGACCGTTGGTGCTACCACAGCGCCAGGGAAGCCATCGCCGCAGCGTCACGGTGGGACGGTACTGGTGAGCCGGAAGGCTGGCACCGCCACCCTCGCACCGGACGACGCCGAGAGAACGGCGACCCCTCCACCGAGTACGTCAATCCCTGATCCCAGCAACCAAGGAGCATCCCAGCACCATGAGCACCATCGTCACCGAGTACCAGGGCAGCCCCATCGACCACTACGACAGCGACAAGGTGGACGAAGCGGCCCAGGCCGCTGCCGCCAACCTCCTGGCCGACCCGGATCGGGCGCTGGTCATCGACCTCCAGCCTGGCAACGGCACCCGCTACGTCATGGTCATCACCCCGCTCTCCGAGGCTGGGGCGAGCCTCGTGGGCAACACCCACATCCTCTCGTTCCCGCTGATGGGCAAGTGCTACCCCGTGAACGTGCCGGGCTATCAGGTGCCCAGCTACGTCCAGGAGAAGTGGCTGCCGTCCATCTCCGACGCCGTGCCGGTGAGCCAGTTCCTCATCAGCCTCGGCAAGAGCTACCGGGGCAACGCATGAGCGGGGGCGGCATCCCGAGGCGGGTGGACCCGAGCAAGCTCACCCCCGATCGCGAGCTTTGCAAGATCGCTCGCATCGCCATGAAGAAGGGGTGGTCGGTGACGAAGACAGGCGGGAGCCACCTCAAGTGGGTGCCCCCGTCGGGCAAGGGGTTCGTCTTCTCGCCCTCCACCCCGTCCGACTCGCGATCGAACAAGAACACGATCGCCCAACTGCGCCGAGCGGGACTGGAGATCTGATGAACCACCCGACCATCAAGGGCGTCCCGGTCATCCCTGGCTGCTACATCGACGGCCACACCGGGCAGTACGGCCTCGCCGCCGTCGTCACGCTGGCCGATCGGATGCTCGGCCTCAAGCTCTCCCAGGACTTCCCCAAGGCCAACGACGGCTCTCTCGCAGGGTCGATCGGTCCTGGGGGCGTCTGGGACATCGGCAACCCGCACACCGAGGCGTGCGTGGAGGTGGCAGACAAGGCCGAGGCGGCGCTGAACGAGGCCACCGAGGGCGGCACCTGGGGCTGGGAGGACGGCGAGTTCTTCCTGCGCGCCGACGGGGAGGACGAAGATGGGTGAGCGAGACCTGATCGACTGGTCCTTGTTCGGCGGGGCGCTGGAAGTTCAGATCGCCAAGATGCCGACCTGCGACCCCGGACCTGACGTGATGGAGGATGAGGACGGCAACATCCTTGCCCCTCACGGTCGCCCCTGGTGGTGGCTCTTCGGGCCTGGAGGCACCGACCCCTGGAACGCTGGATACGCCGAGTCTCTGCCGAGGGCGGTCTTCTGTCTCGCCCGGTCGGTGGTGGTCGATGGCTGGCCCAACAAGCTCTACTACCCGCTGGGGTCGCTCATCCGATGGGGGCTTCCTCCGATGGAG
>CAZWRK010000002.1:0-13166 GCA_964635875.1 uncultured Aquaspirillum sp. | reverse complement strand
CAAGCTCTACTACCCGCTGGGGTCGCTCATCCGATGGGGGCTTCCTCCGATGGAGCGGTTCACCATCCGGGGCTTCAACCGGCTGGCGAAGCTCGGTCGATGGTTCGATGGGTGGGGGAGGTACTGATGGCTGACCGCGAGGGCTTCGCCATCGGCTCGCACACCTTCGATGGAGAAGAGCAGAGGTGGCCTGATAACGAGTACCGCTGGCGTTGCTCCTGCGGGGCCAAGGGGCGTTGGCACTTCGACACCGGCTACGGCTGGTACGCCTGGCTCGGGCATGTGATGAAGAAGTACCACACCGCCAACTGGCACCTGTACCACGAGGCACGGCAACTGAGAGAGGATGTCTGACATGGGAACACGGGATGAGGGGTTCTCCCCCGAGGATGTGGAGCTTGACCAACTCCGTCGCTGGAAGGCCGAGGCGATGGAGGTCTTGGCCGAGTGGGACAAGCTGCACGAGGCGCTCGGGTCGCCTGGCTGCCTTGGGTCATCCAAGGCAGCCAGTTCCCTGGAGGCCGTGGGGCGGCTGATCTCTGATCGTGACGCCGAGGCTGCCGTTGCCCGGCGACTCAACCACAGGGTTGACGAAACGCTGGAGCGGGTGGAGCGGCTGACGGCGAACTGGACCGACCTCGCTGACCGGGCTGAGATCGCAGAGGCCAACCTGGATCAGATGGCGGAGAAGGCCGGGGACGACCCGCTCGTGGTCGCCAGGCTCAAGGGCAAGGCGTCCGGGGTGGCCCTGGTGCGCGACTACATGAGGGGGTACCACTCGTGAGCTTCGAAGAGGGATTCGACGGTGTGCCGCATAAGCGGTGCGGGATCTTCGGGTGCCGCAACCCTGTGGTGCCCGCTGCGTTCGTGGAGGCCCAGGTGCAGTTCGCCGCCCTCCCGGACCTGACCAGGGTTCGGGTGGAGGTCTGCGAGGACCACTTCTACGCCCTCTCCCCGTCCATCCAGGTCTCGGTGCAGGGCGATCTGGGATGAGCGGCGATGTGAAGGCCGTCACCGTCGATCCGGTGGAGGCGACGCTGATCGCTCTCGGCCACAAGACGATCCTCACCACCGACTTCGATCCGTTCCCCCAAGGACCGAGCGGGTACACCAACGAGTCCTGCCCGAAGTGTGATCGCCCCATGCGCTACCACGCCGAGGGCGGAATGGCCTGCCCCGACTTCACGCCAGGTGAGCGCATCGCCATCGTGGCGGGGGCGCAGGGGCCTGGGTGGCTGTCTAGGGCCGACGTGGGCCAGGCCGCCCTCCCGCTGCCCCTCGGTGCGGTGGTGTGCACGGTCACCGTGGACGACGCCCTGCCGATCGTTGTGCCGATGACGGACCCGCCCCACGACCACCTGACCCCGACGACAGACGGCCACCTCATGTGGTGGAAGTTCACGCCCGTTATGGGTCAGCGCAGGTGGTCGGCGGCATCGCGCCATCCGATGCTCAACGAGCGCACGGTGGTTGGTGGACGGCGTGATCCGGACCTTGACCCGCAGCTTCCCCTGGGCGACTTCACGCCTGGCCGCTGGGGCTGGCTGCTGTCCGACCCGCAGCCGTGCGATCCGATCCCGTGCAAGGGCAAGCAAGGCGTGTTCGTGCTGCCCGATGACGTGGCCGCACAGATCGGCGGTGGACGATGACCACGCTGATCCCTACGCCTGAGGCGATCCACACGACCCGCCGCGCCCGCAAGCGATACCACCAGTCGTGCCTTCCGATCGGCGGTGGACGGTGAACGCATACATCATCCGCCTTGAGCCCGATGGCACCGCCGATGTCCTCCGAAACAGGAGGGCCTGGAGGTACGACCTGGCCGATCTGGAAGAGGCCCTGGCCCACGTCCGCAGGGCCGAGGGCAAGGGGCGTCAGGTGACGGTCTGGGAGCCCGACGGAAGGCGCAGGAAGATCCGCACCTGAGCCTGTCCACCTGGGGGTGAGACCACCTAAGAGGTGAGATGCTCAAGTTCGCCTCCTTCGCCATCCTCTCAGCCCGTACCGCCCAGACCGGCCACGGTCTGATGAAGGACGCCCATCGGCACGAGTTCCTCTACACGCCGAGGCCGGGCTACCTCTACGTCCGCTCTCGGGCGATCTCGTCGCGCTGCAACGACAACTTCGATGAGTTCCCCGCCGAAGAGATCAAGCAGGCGTACCGGACCTTCGTGGGCAAGCCGGTGTTCGTGAACCACCACAACGAGAACCACCGCCGCGCCCGAGGCGTGATCGTGGACGCTGCGCTCCACGAGGACGTGAACCCGGACGGCACCCCGGACACCTGGGTCGAAGTGCTGATGGAGGTCGATGCCATCAACTTCCCCAAGCTCGCCCGAGCCATCCTCGCCGGAGAGATCGACCGCACGAGCATGGGCTGTGACGTGGCCTACTCCAAGTGCTCGTTCTGCGGGAACAAGGCCGTGACGCCCCTGGACTACTGCCAGCACGTCAAGCGGAACAAGGGCCAGCGCATCCGGCGCAAGAACGCCGCCACCGGAGCCCAGGAGGACGTGCTCGTGCGGGAGATCTGCTACGGCCTCTCGTTCTTTGAGAACTCGCTCCTGGTCGAAGAGCCCGCCGACCCCACCGCCTTCTTCCTCGGCGTGGAGAGCGGCGACGACCTCGTGGCCCAGGGCCGCAAGACGGCTGCGAAGGCCGCTGGCTACGGCGACGAGTCCGAGTGGATGGCCCAGGGCGAGGGCCGGGTCTACCTCGTGGACACCGACAACCGCCCGATCATCTACGGCGACAATGCCTCGGCCACCCCAGCGTCGTTCCTGTGGCCTCGTGAAGAGGCGCTCGCAGCCATCACCACCTCCTTCGTGCGAGATCCCGGCTACGACCTCCCCGCGGCGCAGATCATGGAGCCCTCCAGCTACCGGGTGGTCTGGGCCAACCGCTACGGCCGCGACGGCTGGTGGGTCTTCCCCCGCACGGCTGCGAAGACGGCGTGGACCGAGCCCGGCACGAAGGCTTACGACGCCCACACCGAACTCAACAACGCCGTGCGCGACGGGAAGAAGAAGAAGCCGAAGAAGTGCTCCCGGTGCGGCAAGGGTGGGCAGATCAACGGCCACCACTCCGACTACGACAAGCCCCTGGACGTGGAGTGGCTGTGCAACTCCTGTCACAAGAAGACCCACTCGTCCAAGACCGCTGCGGGCAGGCTGGACACCCCCATCACCTCGTTCGGCCTCCAGTACGACCCCTCCGTGACCGACGAGGCGTGGTTCAAGGAGGCCCAGGCGTTCACGGGCTGGGACAACCTCCCGTCGATCCCCGTGTCCACCAGCGACCCGCTGTGGGCCTCCGAGGCGATGGTTTCGTCGTCGTCCATCAACAAGGTGGTCCTGGGCGGCGAAGCCTTCCGGGCGGGCTACGACCCCCACGTCGTCATCGCCCCCGATGGGCGTCGGGTGGTCATCGACGGCAATCACCGTGCCGCCATGTACCGGGCGCTGGGCAGCCCCACCATGCCGATGAAGCTCCTGGATCTTCGGCCTCAGGCGAAGGCCCACCGGATCAGGAGCCGCCGCCAAGGCAGCAGGTGGCCCGACGGCGCTCTCCGGCTGGAGTAGTCCCATGCCACCGTTCAACGGCTCCGTCTGGAGGACTCGCTCCACCGGCATGATCCACCGCTCCATGAACTGCCCCCACATCGGCGGCGGGATGGTGGAGTCCTTCGCCGTGGATGACCTCACCGAAGAGGGCCTCGTGGCTACCTTCGGCACCAAGGCGTGTACCACATGCTTCCCATCTGCTCCCGTCGCCAGAAAGGCCCCGGACGTGCAACGAGACCCCGTGACCGCTGGCTACCTGGAGTGGACGCACGACCCCGGCGTGCCCGACCAGACGTGGTGGTGGCAGGACGCCCCCGACGGCGAGCCCCACTTCCAGATCGTCCTCAGCCAGAGCAACGGCGGCTGGTGGTGGGAGGTGATGCGCTACGACGAGGACTTCGTGGGCACCGAGATCGCCAGCGGAGGCCCCGAGACCCGCATGGATCGGGCCGAGCAGGCAGCCCGGCGCGTGGTGGACCGCCAGCAGGTCCGGGCCTTCAAGCTCTCCGTGCGGGTGGAGGGTCGCACTCCCTACGACGAGAAGAAGCACCAGCGCGGTGGCAACCCCAAGAACAAGGGGCAGTTCTCCAAGAAGCCGGGCGGCGGCAGCACTCCCTCCAAGGGGGACAAGCCCAAGGACAAGGGGACGGACACCGGAGGGGACAAGAAGGCCCCCGAGACCACGAAGGCCCAGCCCAGCGGGGGTGGAGGCAAGGACAAGGCCCCGGACACCGAGGGGGACACCGGCACGGTCGATGACGACACCCCGCCGCCCCCGCCGAAGGACTTGAAGCCCGAGGTGCTCCAGGCGTTGATGGCCCACAAGCCCGACCCTTCCACCACCGGCATCGGCTCCAAGAACGACCCCGTGAAGACCTCCAACGTGGAGGACGCCGCGGTGGCCCTCCAGCTTGGGCTCCACGTCGAACTGGATCAGCCCAAGACGGTCTCCACGCTCCTGGACAAGCTCAAGGAGCAGGTGGACGCGGCCAAGGCGTCTGGTGAGGACTTCAACATCGACCTGTGCAACGTGACCGTGCAGGGCACCAACCTGTTCTGCACCGAGTCGAAGGGCATCCCGCGCATCAAGATGCCCCAGTTGAAGGTGAAGGCTTCCAAGTTCGCCCCCGACTCCAGGGCGGTGCGCGAGGGGCTCCCCGTCAGCGAGAAGGGCGAGATCGACCTCCAGCCGCTCTTCCTCCAGCACCTCAAGGACCAGGGCTACACCGCCGAAGAGACCCAGGAGGTCGCCGCCAACCTCAAGGCCACCCAGAACCAGTTGGACGGCGGGAAGATCGCCGGGATGACGCAGAAGTTGGAGGAAGGCGGCTCCCTCGGGGACGAGCCGATCTTCGTGTCCGACGACGACTACATCGTGGACGGCCACCACCGCTGGGCAGCCAACGTCGCCGCCGACTACTCCGACGGCCAGGCGGGCGACTACAAGATGACGATCTGGCGGATCAACTGCGACATCATCAGCCTGCTGGCGATGAGCAACGACTTCGCCGCCGAGTGGGGCGCTCCCCAGGCTGCCGTCCACGCCTCCCTCCGCACCCGTGGCTGCACCTCCTGTGGCCCCACCCTGGACGAGATGAACGCCCACGCCCGCCGCAAGATGGCGATGGCTGATCGTTCGGGCATCCCCGAGGTGGACCGCCTGATCGAAGAGTTCCTGGACGAGTCGCTGGCCGAGCGTGACTGGGGTGAGGGCGCTGGCACCGTGCGCGACCTCATGGATGGCGCTCGTTCGTTCGGCATGTGCCAGGTCATCACCGAACAGTTCGTGGAGTTCGCCAAGGCCCGAGGCTTCAAGGCGTATGCGACTGATACCGATCGGCGGGAGATGAACTACCGGACGAGGGGCAAGCCTCCGGGCGGCAATACCTTCTTCTACTTCGAACACACCGTCGCCGCCATCTACCCACCGGAGAGTTGGCCCAACGATGTGTGGCCGAACGGTCACCGCGGGGAGGTCTATGTGGACTTCTCGGCCAGTCAGTACGGCTACAAGGATCACCCCAAGGTGACCACGGCCAAGACCGCCGCCACCTTCAAGAGCTTCGGCCAGGTCCACTACGCCGAGGTCGATGTCTCCGAGGTCTCCAGCACCCGAGCGATCATGGCCTACGTCCAGTCAGGGGAGATCCAGATGCCCCTGGGCTTCATCACCTGGGACAAGACGGACAAGACCATCGAACTGGTGGGCGTGGACCCCACGGCCCGACGCCTGGGCATCGCCACCGAACTGGTCGCCAAGGCCCTCCAGGTCGAACCGGGGCTCAAGCCCACCGGCAACCGATCCCCGGCAGGCACCGCCCTGCTCAAGAAGGTCTGGAAGGGCGAGATCCCCAAGAACACCCGCCCCCTCACCGAGCGGGAGGCCGAGGCCATGAGGGGCGGGATGCTGGGCTGGCTGATGATGCAGGGCATGGGCGGGGGCCTGGATCAGATCACCATCCGCACCCTCGGCACGGCGGGAAGTTCGAGGAAGAACGAAGTACGAACGAAGCACGATCGCGAAACGGCTTCGAACTACCGCCTCGGCTACCTCTGGCCGGGGGCATGAGCATGGAGCCAGCGATGATCCTCGCCCTGGATGGCACCGCCATCACCATCACCACCATCACCACCACAGGGGCGGTGATCGGCGGGTGGCTCGCCTACAAGGGCATCAAGGCCCAACTCGCAGCCCAGACCCACACTCTCACCAGTTCGGTGGAGCAGAGGTCCGACGCTGTTGCCGACAAGGTGAACGCCCACCTGGACAACGGCCTGCACACCACCCTCAAGCGCCTGGACGCCAAGCTCACCGAGAACGGCGTGATGGTGGCTGCCGTGGTGAAGACCCAGGACAAGCCGATCCTCAAGACCGAGCCCGGTGGAGCCCTGATCTTCGCCAACCCTGCCGCCATGAAGCTCCTGGGCATGACCCAGACCGAACTGAGCGGCGACGGGTGGGTGCGAGCCGTCCACCCCGATGACCAGAGGCGCGTGTTCACCGAATGGTACGACTGCGTGGCAGCCAAGCGTGAGTTCGGCCCGATGGTGTACCGCTACCTCCACCCCACCACCAAGCAGGTGACGATGGTGGAGGCCGTGGCCGTGCCCGTGACCGACCTGGACGGGGAGATCCTCTCCTGGATCGCCACCGTGATCCCCTGCGTTGACTGCTGATGTCCTGTCGCTACCAGCACCCGGAGAAGGTCCAGGCCGCAGAGCGGATGCTCTGGGACGCCATGAACCAGGAGAAGGAGTCCCGGCGCGAGCACATGCGCTCCCTCGCCAACGGTGCGCTCCGCAACATCGAAGAGGCCATGAAGACCTGCCCGGACTGCTCTGGGGCGGCGACCATGACGGCAGAGGGGGCGGCAGGCCAGTGGCTCCATGTCTCACCCCACCAGTTGCCGGTGGGCACCAAGCTGATCGCTGGTGGTGCTTCGTCCAACTTCGCCCCTGGCAACAGCAAGAGCGACTTCGTGTATCTGTCGAAGGGCATGAGGCAGGCGAACAACTGGGCGGTGGTGATCGGAGCCGGGAAGCATCCGGTCGTGTACCTCTACGAAGTTGAGCCGAAGGGGTCGCCCCGCAAGCAGGACGCTGGGTTCTACGGCCAGAGCGAGTGGGTTGTCGATGAAGCGGTGGTGACGCGTGCGGTGGGGCAGTTGGACCCGAACGAGTGGCCTCTTCGGTTGCGTCCCATCGCCATGCGCCGGGAGGCCGTGAACCTCGGCATCCGGGTGGAAGACCTCAAGCGCACCCACACGAGGGGCGTGAAGGGCACCGTGAGCCGCTCCAACGGCCCCGTGCTGGCCTGGAGGGGCTTTGGAAGCTGGGACGAGGCGAGGACGGCCCTCAGGGCGGGCTCGTGGCGTTCTGACGGTTCGTTCGTGGTGCGGAGCCACGAGGGCGAGACCCAGGCCGCAGGGACCGCCAGGGACGTGCTGAGGGCATCCCAGGGCCGTCAGTACCAGTTCGTCGGCATGGTGGCCTTCGACGTGCGAGGGCTGGAGTTCCACTCGCTGTCTGGGCCGTGGAACGGCAAGAACCGCTCCGCTGACAGCGATTGGGGCAGCCGGTCGTGGGAGATCGACAAGGCCAACCCCACGTCGGGCCTGTTCTACCCCGACATCGGTGCAGGGATCGGGTTCGACGCCCCCATCCCCATCGACCGGGTGCGGATGGTCTGCGAGATCACCAACGGCAAGCCGGGCAAGACCTGGACCCTGTCCGAGTTCGCCAAGGTGGTGGACGCCCTCACCGATGGCGACAAGATGCCGCCCGAGCGCCAGTCCTTCGACGGCTGGGGCACCTGGAGGCTGTGGACCTACCGGCAGGGGCAGGGGCAGGTCCACGTCAACCGCTACCAGACCGACCGCGCCTTCTGCGGGGCGACCCGGCTGGGCACCAAGGACTACGACCGCACCCCGATCGTCTGGCTCGTGGACGGCTACGCCATGCGGGACGGCAAGAAGACCAAGGTGAAGGTCTGCCCCAAGTGCCTGAGCATCATCGGCTGGAACCCCCTCGGCGTAGACGACGCCTTCCGCCGTGAGAAGCAGTACGAGGACGAGCAGCGCCAGCGGCGGGAGAAGGAAGAGCGCGAGTGGGAGAGGCGGCGTGGCCGCTGGAGTGCTCGGACGGCCAGCGTGCCGACGTGGACGGAGACCTTCACCGAGCCCTTCCTCCGTCACCGCATCAACGCGACCGACCTCACCGTGGGAGGCATCCACTACAGCTACGGCACCAACGCCAAGGAGACCGTGGGCGAGGTGGTGGCCTACGACAGCGAGGGGATGGTGGGCGACCTCCTGTGGGTGCTGGATCGGGATCTGGGCGAGGCCGTCATCGACTCCGTGTTCGTGGAGGAACGAGCCCGGCGCAAGGGCATCGCCACCAAGATGCTGGAGGTCGCCCGAGCCAACTGGCCCGGCTCCATCTACCACTCCAACGTCCTGTCCAGCGATGGCCGGGCCTGGAGCGAGAAGGTGGGTTCGTCCGAGACCATCACCTTCCAGTTCCACACCGGCTACGAGCACGACGGCGACACCTACGCCGCCATCACCGCCACCGACGGGGGAGAGCAGGTGGGGTCGCTCACCTGGATCGTGCCGGGACCGGGCGAGGACACCGAGATCTCCTACATCTGGGTGAAGCCCACCCACCGCCGCCAGGGCCTCGCCACCCGGATGCTGGCCGAGGCGCGCAAGGCCGTCACCTACCGCATCGGCCTGTCCGACGACTTCACCGACATGGGCAGGGCGTGGAGCAAGACGGTGGCTGCCTCCAAGACCACCTACTACCACGGCTCCAGCGCCGACCTTCCTGATGGCACCATCCTCTCGTCTGACCACCACCGACGGGGAGGGGTGAAGGGGGTCTACTTCACCACCGACATCGGCAGGGCGATGGACTTCTCGGTGGATCACGGACCCGTGGGCCACGTCTACGAGGTGGAACCCATCGGTGACGTGCAGCCGTGGCGGTTCAATGAGTTCTCCTACCGCGCCCCGCAGGCTCGCATCATCCGGGAGGTGAGTCTGCCCAAGACGGCCAGCGTCCCCGCCCGCCTGTTCCACGGCACGCCCCACGCCCTGCCCATCGGGACGATCCTGGTGCCCGGTGGACCCGACGGCACCCTGGAGGTGGGAGGACACCAGGGACGACACAAGTTCGTGTGGATGGCCGACACCGTGGCCGGAGCCAAGGGGTGGGGCGAGCACTACACCTGGAACGACGACGGCAAGACCACCACCCGTCACCCCGGCCACATCTACGAGGTCGAACCCATCGGAGAGTGCTGGCAGCCACCTGCCTTTCCCAAGGGCGACTACGACGGCCCCATCGGCAGTTCCGGGTGCTGGGTGGCTCCCCAGGCTCGGATCATCGCTGAGGTCGGCCCCCGAGGTGGACGCATCAAGCCCACGGCAGCCCGCCCGCACCCGGACGCCATCATCGAGAAGGACGGCTACCTCACCTACGCCTTCTCGATGGCCGACACGGGCCTCTCTGGTGTGGTCGAGGTCTACGACGGAAGCCTCCTGGTGGGCACGCTCCTGTTCATGGATCGGGAGGGCAACGGCACCGCCATCGTCGAAGGAGTGGAGGTCCACTCGGCCTACCGACGCCAAGGCATCGCCACCCGGATGCTGGAGGTGGCCCGGTCCCTCGTGGACTACCCCATCGTCCACTCCACGATGCTCACAGGCGACGGTGAGGCGTGGAGCGAGAAGGTGGGGGCCAAGCGTGGCCCGAACGGCATGGTCATCACCACCCACAGCTACCCGTGGGGCGAGGTGATCTACGAGGCGTGGCATCCCGACCATGCTTCGGTGGACACCCCCGAGGGGGAGATCGGCTACCTGGCCCTCATGCACCACGAGGACGGCTACTACACGATCGACCAGATCATCGTGAACAGCCAGTGGCGGCGACGTGGGGTGGCATCGGCCCTGCTCGCCCGTGCTCGCAGGGATCTGGGCGACGTGCGCCACTCCCGAGACCTCACCCCCGATGGCCGAGCGTGGAGCAGGGCGGTGGCCTCCAAGGCGGGTGCCAGAGAGCCCATCAGCATCGAACGGGACGGCAACGGCTACCGCTACAAGGTCTGGGGGCCAGACTCCAGGCAGCGGGCGCATGTGGAGGCCGACGACGGCCAGGGCAACCAGATCGGCCTCCTGACCCTGCGTAGCCGTCCGTGGGGCGGTGAGGGCTACCAGATCCACTGGGTCGGCGTGGAGCCTGAGTACCGCCGCAGGGGTGTGGCTCGCTTCATGCTGGAGTTCGCCCGGCAGCACCTCGGCACCATCGTCCACTCCGACGACCTCACCTCAGACGGCAGGGCGTGGAGTCAGCGGGTGGGTGCGGCCACGAGCTTGACCTACGACGAGTTCGACCGGATCGTGGCATGGGTGAAGAAGGAGTACGTCTACGCTCTGGACGAGTGCGAGGGCGACGACCTGGAAGCGGTGGAGATGGTGAGGGACACGGCGAACGGTGGCTACGCCGACGTGGCCTTGCCGGGACGCCTCTCGCTGGCTGACGTGAACGCCCTGATGGAGAACCGCTACCCCCAGGGCTGGACGGTGACCGAATGATCCCCGCCGTCCTCCCCAGGCTCCGTTGCCGTTCTTCCGTGCAGGCTGCCCGTGACGAGTCGATCTGGCGGGGGCTCTTCATGGGGTGGTGGCCGTCGTTCGATGACGCCGTGAAGGCCGTCTACAGCGAGGCCGACATCCTCAACCTCGTGCGGGCCAAGGTCCGAGACAAGCGGGTGGGGGTCTACTGGACCGAGCGGGAGGGCATGGCCCGCCAGTTCGCCATCGGAGAGGCTCTGGGGAGCTACACGGGGGACATGCCCCGCACCGAGGCTCCCGTGCGCCTGGGGGTCATCCTGGAGGGCAGGGTGGCCGAGGCAGACGTGCTGCGCCGTCCCGGCCAGAACGTGTCGCTGGACGACCTGCCGATGGCCTTCGCCGCCGAGGAAGAGGTGACCCTGCGCCCTGGGGCCAAGGTGGACGTGGTGGGTATCCAGGTGGAGATCACCGACGCCCGTGGCTACCCGCTGGACTCGTTTGAGGTAGGGGCCGGGCTCACCATGCAGGCCGGTCGCTACCGCAAGCCCGACGAGCCGGGGCCGTGGTTCCACGCCTCCCTCGTGGAGCTTCCCGTCGGCACCATCCTCACCCCGGCCAGCGAACGGGGGCACAAGGGCAACTTCCCCGTGCTGTACGCCACCGAGAAGGACCGGCGCAACTGGGTGTGGATCAGCCCCACCGCGGACCAGGCGAGCATGTTCCTGGAGATCCTCTACGAGCAGGCCCCCGCCTTCATGCGCCCTGAGAGCAAGGACATCTTCGTCTACGAGGTGGAGCCCACCGGCACCGACTGGGGACCGGATGATCTGTCCCCGATCACGGGTGACTACCGCTGCCGCAGGGCCACCATCGTCCGTCAGGTGGGCCACACGAAGATGGCGAAGACGGCAGCCATCACCAGGAAGCTGCCAGCAAAGGAGATCCAGCAGCTACTCGCCCAGGACTGGTTCCACGGAGGCGAGCGCCCCGAGGGTGGGGCGACCATCCACGTTGGCACCTACAAGGCGGCAGAGCAGCGCACCGATCCGAACGGCTGGGAACCGCCCACCGAGTTCCCTGGCCTCATCTCGGCCCGGATCTACCGCCTGCGCCTGGACCCGTCCACCCGTATCCACCCCGGCTTGTTCGATGACGGCGAAGCGGGCAGCCTCAGCTTCCGGTTCCCCGACGGCGTAGATGCTGTGGCCTACACCAACGACTTTGAGGATGCCGGGTCGATCTCCCTGGTGGTGAAGCCTTCCAAGATTAGGGTCGTGGAGGTCATGCCCGACACCCACATGGCCGACCGGGCGAAGGTGGCTCAGGAGTTCGCTGACTGGTTCCGGGATGATCCCCAGGGCGCGGAGGACTACTTCGGACCCGATGGGATGCGTGAGATTGCCGGGAAGATCAGGGAGCGGTTCCCTCAGGTCAAGCTGGGGGCGTCAGCCATCACCCTCCCCGACGGCACGCCGGTTGAGTTCCGGCTGGAGAAGAACGTGCCGATGGTAGGGGTGGCCCGCGGTGGCCGACGCCTGGTTGCCCTGGTGGACGGCAAGAAGGCCGGGGAGATCATCCACAAGGAGATCTCCCCCATGTCGGCCCATGTCGGCATGATCCGCGTCTACCCGAACTTCCAACGGCGGGGCGTGGCGACGGCCCTGTGGGAGCGCCTGGCCCAGACGTACCCATACATCGACGTGACCCCTTGGACCGAGCAGGGGCAGGCGTGGTGGGACGCGTACAAGGCGAGCCACCCCGGCGTGAGCGAGCCCGGCATCGGCTTCGTGTCGTCCAGGACGGCAGCAGCGACCTACTTCCACGGCACGATCTACGACCTCCCCGACGGCACCGTGCTCATGGGGGCAGACGAGGCGGGGATCGACCCGAACTGGGACTACGAGGACGGTTCGTTCGACCCCACCGTGGTCTGGATGTCCCACGATCAGGAGTGGGCGGAACAGTGGGGCGTCTGGGCGGCGACCAATGCACCTGGGGTACGCAAGGTGTACGTCTACGAGGTGGAGCCCGTGGGGGGCGTGACCGAACACCCCAACTCCATCGCCGGATCGGTGACCTCGCCCTCTGCTCGCATCGTGCGGAAGGTGGTGGAGTTGGATCAGCGCGAGGTGCTTCGCCGCAAGCGTTCCCAGCGGCAGGCAGCCCTGAGCGTGGCCTGGAAGGAGGGCGGCAGGTACGGCAGGCGCGACCACCCCACGATGGAAGAGCGGGGAACCATCCCGACCAAGGTGCTGGAGCACATGCCCGGCCAGTGTGGCGAGGTGCCCGGAGCGCATCGCAACAAGCACGGCAAGGTCTGGGAGGACTTCAAGGCCGACCTCACCGCCAACGGGATGCACAACGGGATCTTCATCTGCATCGAACCCGGCGAGCCGATCCGCATCTGGGAGGGCAACCACCGACGGGACGCCGCCGTGGAGATGGGCTGGGCCGAGGTGCCCGTGCAGATCCGCTACTTCGGCCACGCCGAGCAGGACGGCACCCTGATGGAGCGGTACGCCAAGGG
>CAZWRK010000001.1:121959-123026 GCA_964635875.1 uncultured Aquaspirillum sp. | reverse complement strand
CCGACTATCCCGGACGTGATCGAGCTGGACGGCTGGCTTCGTGACACGGACGAGAAGACGTGGGGCGTGTTGCGATACACGACCTACGAGACTTTCTACAAAGCAGCGCTCGTCATCTGGCGAGCGCGTGGTTCTCCGGACATTAGGACTTAATGAATGTCGAAGGCTACTGTCCACGCAGAAAGTAGTGCCCGCCGTTTCGGCGGCAAGGCGTCCGACTATCTAGCTTTGCACGAATTTCTCGACTCTTCGAAGAGCGTGATTGCCGACAATCGGCACCGCGTGCTGTACCATCATGCGTTTGCAATCGGCCCCGACGGCATCCTCGAGAAGGTCTTCGGCAAAACGATCACGAACAGTGACGGCAAGGAAGTATCAGTTCGCGATATCGGAGAGCAGCACTGCCGAGAGGATTTCGGGGGCCACATTCCTACGCTGCAAGACTACATTGGGTGCATGTCCCTCGCCCCCTTCATGAATGGGCAAGGCCGCCCACCATCGGCGATCCGTCCCGAAATGACGGCGGTGGAACCGCCTGCCCGCGATCTCGACGGACAGGAGATCATCATGCATGCCGCCGGACGCGGTTACCAACTTGTCGCCTACGTCGGCGGCATGATCGTCCTTCAGCCGATGGAAAAGGTTTCCGACTGATGGCTAAGCAAATGAAGCAAGGCCGCCGAGGCTTTCTCGGCGGCCTGGGTACGTTTCTGACATGGGGTGCGTTCGAGGCCCGCGCGGCAGAGCTCGCCGGCGTGGTGTTGCCCGAGGATCGGCTCCAGATGCCGACGCCCAAGACCGTCTACATGGTCAGCAGCCCGGCGATCGATAATAGCGACGAGGGTGCCTACACAAACGACGGTTACGGCAGCATCGAACTGTTCTACAGCGAAGAAGCAGCCGATAAGCGCGCGGCCGAACTTAACCGTGTGGATTTTCGCAGTAGCTTTGACGGCTGGCACCACGACCGTTACGAGCACGAGTTTCTCGATCTGGTCGAAACGAAAGAAGAAATGGCGGTGATCCGCGAGTGGGCTCCCAAGGTGCTCGACGACGATGAAGCCGAG
>CAZWRK010000001.1:57810-121859 GCA_964635875.1 uncultured Aquaspirillum sp. | reverse complement strand
CGGTAGCCGAGCCGCCAAAGCACGTTGCTGATATCGTTGGCGGTGGTCTTCACCCACGGCTCGTCTTTGTGGAAGTCGCAGGCGTGGAGCATCTCGTGAATGAGAATCTCCAATTCGTCTTTGCCGCGTAGCGACCGGCAGATACGGATTTTCTTCCCGGGCTTATCGGGCGGATCACAAAGACCGAATTTGGTCGGCATGTGAACCTTCACAAGATTCCAGTACCGCTCGAACAGCTTGATCCGCATCGCCGCCTCCTAGCGAATGATGCGCTTCGCTCGCTTCAGCTTCCCTTGGTAGACGTACTGGTTCTTGACCACGCAGATTTGGTCGACGTGGAAGTAGCCGTTGGGCATCTTCCAAACCACCGACCATCCGTTCTGCCAGTCAGGGGCGATCATGTACTCGGGCTTCAGCGTGCAGAGGCAGCCGTTTTCCCAAGCACCGTAGCTGCCTTCCATCGTCGTGTGATAGAAGGCTCCCAGGCGATGCACGTGTCCGCAGATGACGTTGCCGCCGAACTTCTCGTAGTTGCCGCGGGCCGAGGCCGCCGACCACTTGCGGACGACCTCGCCGTGCGTGAAGAGGAGCTTCCCGACGTAGTACGGGTGCATCTCGTCGACGAGCTTGATGTTGAAGTGCTGCAGGTTCAGCAGCTGCTTGAAGTCCAAGCAATCCAGCCCGGCGAGTTCCTTGGCGTTGGCGTGCAGAAAACGCCGAAACCGAATCTCGTGGTTGCCGAGGCTGTAGATGATCGGCGTCCGCGGGGCGACTTTGCGGATCCGATTGAAGTACAACTGGGCGTCTT
This sequence comes from uncultured Aquaspirillum sp., assembly GCA_964635875.1. GTDB lineage: Bacteria > Pseudomonadota > Gammaproteobacteria > Burkholderiales > Aquaspirillaceae > CAZWRK01. The sequence continues at coordinate 121,051 of CAZWRK010000001.1, read as the reverse complement.
CCAAGTCGCTGGCGACCTGTGTGACGCGTGCCGGGTCTTTGTCGAACCGGCTCAGCTGGTAGAAGTCAAGGATATCGCCCAGCAGGTGGATAGCTGCCGGGCGGTGCTCCTTGATGAAAGACAAGGTCATCGCTTCGATGGTCTTGTCGTGATACGGAATATGCTGGTCACTGAGGACCACGTGCATCTCGGGCCGCGTCTTGGATCGCGAACGGTGCATCCTTGCACTCCCTGAACAGGATTAGGGCGATAACCGAGTAATTCGCCTTGTCGACCAGGGAGTCTTCCACGCCCTCGTTCGCCAAGGTTCGCTTCCGGATGAAGCTCTGCAGACGGACGGTTTTGTCGTGCTCGCGGTTGAGGGCGGCGATCCACGCCGGGATCATGTACTGTTCGGCGGCGCGGACGTTGGCCAGGGGGTCGTGATCGGTTCCGTAATCGCGGTTCTTCTTGGCGTGCAGCTGGCCCATCTCACGCAGGATGCCGTAGAAGCGGGGGTCGCCTTCCAGCGTCGGGCCGTGTTCGCGTCGCAAATCTCCGAGGTCGTTGTAGCAGGGCACGCCCAGTGCTTCGATCGCGGCCGTGTCGTAGTCACCGAAGACGAGCATGATCGCGTCGGCGGCGTCTACCCAGGCCAACTCGTCTGCGGACAACTCGCCGTCGACGGCACGCGCTGCGTAGCCTTCTTTCGACAAGATACCCGCACTGATCTTGGCTTCCTCGATGTCGCCGATGACGTACACACGCGTCGGACGTGCAGCGGGTTTCAGGCTAGTGGAATTCGCAGCGGTGGTCATGGGCAATTTGCTCCTGTGTGCTAGCATGGACGATCTTCGACCCGGGAAAACCTAAAGGCCAGTTTTGCTTTGTGCAAGCTGATTACCTGTTTCCAATAACATCGGTAGCGCCTCATGGCCTATGTCGTATTGCACGCGTCGTATCCGCTCCCCATGCGGATGAGCGACAGCGGTCTCTTGCAGAACATTACGGTGAACGTCGGCTACGCCGACACTCCCGACGCCGATTATCCGAAGGAATTCGCCGGCATCATCGCCTGCGAGCGCTTTCTCGGTACCCAGGCGATGATCGCCGGAATCGAGCCGGATAAATGCGTGGCGAAGCTCTGGCCCGATTTCTACTCGGTAACGCAATCGATCATTAGAGAGGGCGTCGTACCGCCCATCATGTTCTTCGACGTGCTGCGGATTACCGCCGTCGAACTGCCGCCGGAGTTACTGCGGCACGTGGTGCCGATCCTCGGCGGCGTGCTATCGAATCTGGGTCAGGGTACCTATTTTGTGCGGCTCTCCGATGTTCCTGTTCCCCGCGAGCAGCTCGAACAGGTGATCGGCTGGCAGTTCACGGCGGATGACGCCGAGGATGCCGCGCAGTCAATTATGTGCGGTAACCTCCTCGGCGAGTCCGACGAACGTCGGGCTCATCCGCGTGGCCGCGTACTGGAAATCTACAACAAATGATCCCTGCCGTTAAATTCACGTACCGTCGACCCTATCGGGCGGCGGCGATCATGACGGCTCGCGAAGCCGTATTGTCGCCGACGACGCGGCCGGTCAGCTCCGATCGCGAACTCTATGATGCGATGAACTTGCTGGCTGTACGCTGGCGACACGCTGCCGAGCAGCTCTTCGAGCACGGCTGGCGGCCGCATAATTCGCCGCTGGAAGAAGTTGCCCGGGAGCGGTTGCGGTTCTTGCTCAATTGCCGGCCGCCATTCGCGGAAGTCGCCCAGCAGACGATGTTCTGCAAGCAGACGCTGATCTGTCCGTACTGCTACGCACGCCGGATTGCCACGCTTTACACCAACCTGCTGGGTCGGCTGAATTTGCTCGATGAAGCACCGCAGACGGAGATCGACCTCAGCCATGAAGTGGTCAACGAGGCTGAGCCGCGTAGGGGTCGGCGGCGAACCGTACGCCTTGATCTCGACGGACGGCAGGTGACCGCGGCGGTGCGGCTGATCGAACGTCGCCACGAGTTCAACGTCCCGCTGCTCGATACTCCGGAGTGCTACGAAGCGGCGACCCGCAAGGTTCCGGACCACGGCGTGCTCACGCTGACAGACGTGTTTCAGCGTCGCCCGCCCCAGCAAATGCTGGCGATCACGACCCGGTTGCAGGGCGTACTGGCCAAGATGTGCGAGAAACGCCGCGAGACGGTGGAGAAGATTCAGCCGCTCGGTTCGGTGCTGTACACCACGGTCGAACCGTGGGAGCGGTGCTGGCATCTCGAACACCGGCAGCTTTTCATCGTCCGCGAAGACTATACGCTACCGGCTGAAGTGCAGGAGCGTACCGAAGGCGTGATCCGGACGTATGACAACGTCAACGCCAAGGCCGTATCGCTGGCGATACGCCGCACGTTTGCTTATCCGCAGCGTCTGCTGCTGGGCGACCACGGCCTGACGGCGGCTTACTTGAATGCTCGGGCCGGACGCCGCATGTGGGCGTCGACCGGGACCATGCGTAACTACTTCCCTGGAATTGAGGCCGATGAGCCAAGTCACTAACTCCGATCTGCTGCAGCAGTTTGTCTCCAAGTTCGCCCTGACGGTCCCGCAGCAACTCGATCTGCTGGCCGACTATATCGACATCGTCCGGTTTGCGCCGGACCTGACGTTCGCTCTGTATTTGGAGCGGAAGGCACAACGCTTCGACGCTCCGACGGCGTTGGAGGTGCTTAACTTCTATATGCCGACCAAGGGCGATACCGCTTTCACGCCGACGGAGCGGGTCGCCGCGCTGGACCTGTACGTTACGTACATGGGGCTCGAAACTCCCGGGGCGCCGCTGGTGCCGCTGGCCGACATTTTGGTCGAAGACCTCAAGGCGAACGGGAAGCCGGTACCGGAGCCGAAGGCCAAGAAAACCCGTACCAAGAAGGCCGACAAGCCGCCCAAGGCGGACGCTCCGCCGCCGGAGCCCGCGGCGCCGGAAGTCCCGCACGGCACCCAAGCGTTACCGCCCGACCAGATTCATGTCACGATCTCGTTTACGGCTTCGGAACGCGGTCAGGTACTGACGTGGCTGCAGCTCGACGCGCCGGTGGCGTTGGACCTCGCCGAAGTGCTGATCACCAAGAAGATGCCGTTGCCGGGCGTCGGGACGGTACATGCCAGCGTCGTCAACGGCCAGCCGCAGCCTTACCTCGATATCTTCGTGCTCGGCGAGCAGGGCGATCTGATTGCGGAATCGCCGCCGATCTCTAAACATACGCACTTCGTGAATGGGGAGTTCCAGCTTCCGAAGGCGGTTACCGTTCACGGCGTCAACATTGGCTTCAACTGGGGCGATTAAGCTGATGCGGGCAGATGCCGCGTTGTGCTTTGGCAAAATTGCAGTTGCAGCACAGCGTCTGGAAGCCGTCAGGGAAGTTGTGACGTTTTAGCCACGCATAAAAGGCGGTACCTATTTGCTTTAAGTGTTGTCGTCCGCCGCCGCGAATGTGGTCGATCTGGAGAAATGCTTCTTCAGTCTCGCCGCAGCAGCGGCAAACGCGTCCGTATGCGTCCAGAACGGCTTCGCGAAGCTGTCGCCGCTTGTCGCCCTGCTTATTGATGCATTTCTGACACCGCGATTTGTCGTGCAGTTTTCCACTACCGCAAATTGCGCACAGACCTGCGACTAGCTTATTGGTTTTCCAGGTAACTGTATTTTTGATGCCGCGTTTGCGGCAACGTCTGCATGTTTTTAGCCCGCGTGTCGGTGTCGCCTTTCTGCATACGTTGCACTTTGCGGCCTGCTCGGCCTGTCGCTTTAGTGTCTGTACTCGTGCATTACGTTTCTGTTGGCACGCTTTGCAGTACACCCCGTGCTTGCGCGGACGCGCGCACTGTATGCACGCCTTTTGCTGTTTTAGTTTCGCAACGCGAGTCGCGATGACGTTCAAACAGCTTTGACACGTGACCTTGTCGGTTATTGGGTTCTTCCCGCAATTTCCGCAAAGACCGGCTGCGATCCGCGATTTTCTGCGTGCACGATCGCGCGCTGCTGCCTTATGATCTGGCATGGTTCCGCCTCCGTAATAGGTGGTTCCTGCTGCCGCAGCGGTTCCAGCCGCTGCGGTAGCGTTTTCAAGTTCTAACGTGTCTGCGGAGTCGGATCGATAGCAATGAAGAGCTGTTTGGTTGTAGGAGACGTACTGCTCGACCGATATATCCTGGGCGAAGCGTCCAAGGTCGCGGCCGAGGCAGGAACGCCGATCGTGCGTTCTCGCGAGATTCAGGACTTTCCCGGCGGGGCGGCGAACGTCGCCCTGAATCTGGCGGCGATGGGCGTGCAGACGCAACTGATCGGCGTCGTCTCCAACGACGAAGCCGGCAAGCGCGTACACAACCTGCTTGTCGACGCCCAGAAGAAGTATCCCATCTGGCCGCGGCTGCTGATCGGCGGGAAGTCGACGATCGTCAAGACGCGGGTGATGTCCGATTCTCAGCAATTACTCCGTGTGGATGACGAGATACCGTATAAGGTGGACCCTGCAGGACTGCTCAGCACGGTTGACGCGGCCCTCCACGACGCCGAGGTCGAGATTGTCGCGATTTCGGACTACGACAAGGGCACGTTGGATTGCGTGCGGCAGGAGTTACTGAAACTCTGCTCGCGTAAGAAGCTCGTGATTGACACGAAGCCCGACCAGTTTTCCGAGTACGGTGCGCCGGGCGGGGATTACGACATCACACTGACGCCGAATCTGGCCGAGGCGTTGGCGTACTTACGGTCACGTGGTCATATCAGCCCGGCGAACATGTCGGACGACAAGCCGACGCAGGCACTCGACGCTGCCGCGGCGATTCGACAGCTGCTGGGTGTTACCTGTATCGTGACCTGCCGTGAACACGGTGCGGCCTACGCCCATACCGTCTGCGAAAAGCCCAAGTTCGTCACGACCACGGCGAAGCCGTCCGTCTGTGCTGTTGGTGCTGGTGATACGTTTTTGGCGGCGCTTGTTGCGTCGCGTTTGTCTACTGATTCGCATTGCGTTATGTCGCATAGCTGGGTACACGACGCCAATCTGGCCGCTGGCTTGGCGGTCCAGAAGCCGCTGACGGCCGTCGTCAGCCGGGACGAGGTTCTCGACCACGTCTACCGAAAGAACCAACCGCAGTCGAAGCACATGAATCAGCACGCGCTGATCGACTATGTGCAACGTCTGCGGCGGACCGGTCACCCCAAGATCGTGTTCACCAACGGTTGCTTCGACCTGATGCACCCGGGCCACGTCGAAACGCTGCGCTACGCCCGGCGGCTCGGCACGCACCTAATCGTTGCGTATAACAGCGATGCCAGCGTACGGCGGCTGAAGGGTGACGGGCGACCGATTGTGACCGAAAGTATTCGGGGGCAGCTTCTGGAGCCGTTTGCCGACGCGATCCACCTGATGCAGGATGATCACGTGCGGACGCTGCTGGAACTCCTCAAGGTCGACCTCTACGTGAAGGGGGCCGAGTACGAAAACAAGGGACTTGTCGAAGCGGATATCGTCGCCAAGAACGGCGGCGACGTGTTGTACGCTCCGATGGTCGCCGGCTTCAGCACGACGAGCCTCGCGGGACGCTAATGAGCAAACTGTTCGACGATCTTTATCGACAAGCGATGCAGCGCGAACATGTGCTTGCCGGCTATGCGGGTCGGCTCATGAACGCGTTGCAGTGCAGCCCGCTGGATGCCAAGCGACATGCCGCAAACCTCGACGAGCTGTACGACGAATTCCATAGCCGGCTGATGCTAACGGCCCGCCGTAATCGGATGCGTGTTCGTGCCTCGCACGGACACATTCCCCACGGCACGCTGCTCATGGTCGCCATCGGCGGCGAGCTACCGCACCTTTCTGATCTCCCGGAAGAAGAAACCTGATGTTCGTTCAATCCTCCGACTGGCATCTCTCGAACTACATCTGGGCCGACCGTCCGCTGATCTTTGGTGACAGCTTCCGGGCGGCGCAGCAGATCGTTGATTACGCGATCATCCAGGAAGTCCCGCTGCTGATCCTGGGCGACCTGTTCAACACCAAGCGACCCGAACCGGAAGCGGTTGCCTGCTTTACGAATCTGATGGACCAGATGGAGCGGTCGCGTGTCCCGGTGTATGTCACCCAGGGCCAGCACGAGCTGAACCGGGGCTCCGTCATCTGGGCCGAAATCCACGGTTGGCCTCAGCACATGAATCGCCGCGGCTTCGAAATCGCCGGCCGCAAGTTCTGGGGTCTCGACTGGCTGCCCCGTGGCGAGCTGCAGGAAGCTCTGCGGGAGATTCCGGCCGACGTGGAGTTTCTCTGCTGCCATCAGGTCTGGGAAGAATTCATGGGATCGATGTGCGCCACCGACGGCAGCATCAACGAAATCCCTGCCAACGTCCGCTTCGTGCTGACCGGCGACTTTCACGCCCACCGGATTATCCAGGTCGGCAACAAGACCGTCGTTTCGACCGGCTCGACGCACCTCCGCGCGATCAACGAAGAGTACCCCAAGCGGATCTTCATCTACGACGGGCAGCAGTTCTTCTCGCAGCCGATCATCAACCGAGAGTTGGCGGCGGGTATCGAGATTCCGACCGAAGAGTCGCTCGTCGACTTCATCAAGTCGGTCGAACACGTGCAACGTCGTGATCCCGACCGCCGTCCGATCTGGACGATCCGTGTCCGGATGGACGTACCCGAATGGAAGTCCCGACTCGACGCCGCGATCGGCGAACGCGCTCACGTGTTCTACGACCCGCAGCCGGTCTACGACGAAACCGTCGAGGTCGCCGAAGAAGTGATTCTGACGGCCCAGGGCGGTACGCCCGGGCAGGTCATGAGTAAGTGCGCCGAATCGGTCGTAACCGACAACGCCGCCGTGCTGACCAAGGTTCAGGGGCTGCTGGCCCAGACCGATAAGAAGGGTGCGACCGAGTATTGGCAGCAGCTTTTCGCGAAGCATGTCGCATGAGCTTCTTCGACAAGTATCGAACCGTGCTCAACGCACGGGTTGAAACCCCAACCGTGACCGTCAAGTCGCGGATTGTTCCGGTTATTGCCGAGCTGACGCCGCACCTTGATAGCGAGCAGCAAGCTGCTGTCGCCACGCGGTTCGAGAAGAGCGGTTTTACCTGCTTTGTTGCGCCGGGTATCCATGTCAGCGATCGCTGTCACGGCTTCGGGCTACGGGCAGGTGCGTCCGATATCGTGCACCTTTACCATATCGGCGTGTTTGCCGGCGGGTCCGAGATGTCGCTGGAGGGTCTTGATTATAAGGATTTCGGGCTTGCGCTCGATTTCAGCAAGACCATGTGGAAGGAGCATCTTCGACCTCTGAGCTACGTGGCAACCTTCGCTCTGCACAGCCATAACCGTCCGTGGCCACACACGAAACTGTGCGGGCGATTCAATGACGTCAAAGCGGAACACGTTCCGCCGTCAGTGTTCTGCTCGCTTGGTGCCGTCGAGTGTGTCTCGCGACCAGCCGAGATGGCAGAAGTCGGCAAAGGGCTTGAAAGCGACAACTCGCCGTCGTTTGTGTTCTGCGGCGACTGTGGGCTATCGTTTCGCGACGGTAAATGCACCTACTGCAATACGCCCGGTCGCCTGACCTGGGAGTCGATGCTGGGTATGGTGGCGGCACTGCCGCCCATGGTGTGGCGAGGCTTCGTCGAGCAAGGTCACACGTTTAAGCTCGACCAGCGCGTCGCCTACATTTTCGAATACCAATCATGGATCGGGCAGATTTCTGCCACGCTGCCGGTCGAGCTGGCGGCAACCTGTACGCGAAACCAACGGACTGTGGTTCTAGGAAACAACGATGCAATTAAGAACTCTTGAGACGTTCAACTGGTGTCAGCATCACGGGCGATTCTTCATGGAATTCGCCCCCGGGCTGACCGCCATCATCGGACCCAACGGGTCCGGTAAGTCGAACGCCTTTGGGGCCGTCCGCTGGTTGCTCACCGGCGATAATCCGAACGACGGTGATAAGGCGGAAAATATCTGCGAAGAAGCCGACCCGACCGAGAAGGCCTGGGGCGAGCTGAAGTTCACGCACGGCGGCGACGAATATGCCGTCAAGAAGTGGCTGCGTCCCGAGAAAGAGAAGTCGACCCTGACCATCAACGGCAAGGTCGAGGCCCGCGGCGAGCGGGAAGTCGTGGCCCTGCTGGCGACGCGGCTCAAGATGGATGCCGCCGCCATGAAGCGGTTCGTGCTCGTCGAACAGGGCGATCTCTTCGGCGTGCTGAACGAGAGCCCGGAAGTACGGGCCAAGACCTACCAGAAGTTGTTCGATACCGGGATCGTCGACGAACTGGTTGCCGCGGTGACTGCACACGACAGCCGGATCGCCGTTGAAGACTTGCGACCGCAACTGCCGCCGCTCGAGCAGCAGCTGGTCGCGGCCCGTGAACAACTCCAAACCGTGAAGCTGCAGCTGGCCGGCGCCGATAACCCGCAGGCCATCGAGCAGTCCATTGCCGACGATCGCAAGATCGTCGACGCCTACGCTAACTGGCAGGCCGACGAGCAGAGTCGGGTCAACCTGTCCAACGACGTCTTGGTGCTGCAGCAAGCGATTACCAAGCTCGAAGGCGAGCTGGCACAGCACGAAGCCGATCTCAAGGTGCTGGAAGACGCCGCCGCTACCAACGGTCCGGCGACCGATCAGGCCCGCGCGACGCTCGTGAATCTGACCAACTACCGGCAGACCCAGTTGCTGCGGGAAACCAATGAGCAGCATCTGGCGGCGACCGAAGCTGCGCTGCTGGCTCTGAAGAAGCCGGAGCGTGTCGGCGAGCAGATCGACGTCGATAAGGCGTGGGCGGAGATGACCGAGCTGAATGCGGCTATCACACGCGATGCCGCGTTCGTTAAGCAGTTCCACGACACCGGGCTGGCCGAATGCCCGACCTGCGGTACACCGACGCCGACGATCGCCGAGCGGGCCAAGGAATTGGCGGCCGGATTGCCGGATCGCCGTGCGAAGGCCAAGGCGTTGGGCGACGCGATTACTGCCGAACGTGCTTACCTCAGCGCCGTATCGCTGTGGGAAAGCAACATGCGGCAACTGGAAAGTCGCCGCGATCAGACCAAGGCGGCTCTGGCCGGCATGGCAACGGCGACGCCGGTGACGGCGACCGAAGCGGAGCTCAACGAAACGATCGCGACTCAGAACGACTACGTTCAGGGTGCCGCGGCGTTGCGGGCCGTGATCAATACCTCGACGACGAAGCTGGCGACCTACAAGGGTTCCCAGGCCAGCAAGGAAGAGCAGCTCGCCCAGCTGGTGCTCAAGCTGGCGACTTACACCGTCACGAAGGCTGCCGCCCTGGAGGCACAAGGTCGGCTGGCCGTCAGCGGACAGAAACTCCAGCAGTTGCTCGAACTGAACCGCCAGGAAGCGTCGGTCACCGGTACGATCACGTCGCTCGAAGCCCGTATTGCCGAGCTGCAGCAACGGATCGCCGTGATGGATAAGCGGCGGGAATGGTTGGCCGACGCCGAAGAAGTGAAGTCGGTACTCAAGATGCTGCCGAAGCTGATTGCTCAAGCGAATCTGCGGCAGCTTGAAGTTACGGTCAACGATCTGCTTTCGCTCTGCGGAGCGATCTATCGCGTCAGTGCGGACGAGACGCTCTCGTTCGTGGCAACCTTTCCCAGCGGACGCAAGCAACGCGCCAAACGCCTCTCCGGCGGACAACGCGTGCTGCTGGCCCTGCTGTTCCGAATCGTCGTCAACATCCGGTTTGCCGCCGGGATCGATTTCATCGGTCTCGACGAGCCGACGGCCTATCTGGACAAGAAAAGTATCGCGGCCTTCCGACCGCTATTCGAACGGCTGCGTGAGCTGATGGCTCAACGCGGCCTGCAGTGCCTTATGATCACGCACGAAGAAGAACTCGCACCCCTTTTCGATCGAGTGGTATCGCTTGAGATACGCTGAGGATACAACCCTCAAGCTGCACACGGCGCCGGATGGGAACATCTGGTTTGCAGCAGGCAACTGCGAGCCGCGTAGCAGCAGCACGACGCTTTCCAACTTCACCACCCACGAAATGTGGGATCGGGACGTCGTGTCGGTACAGGTGCTCGGCACCCGTGCCAATGCCGGTCTGTTGGTCCGTTTGTACGAACATCGCAAGGAGCTGCGGGTCGGTCGCTTCGAAGTGGCCGGCCCGCAAGTCTGTGAAACGCAACAAGAGCTGAGCGATCCGGAAATCACGCTGTTCCGGATGCGTCAGTGCTTGCTACCGGCCGGCCTGGGCGGCTGGCACGCCTTCAGCGAAGCTGACTACGTCAGCTACCAGCTTGCCCACGCACTGCGGGCAACGGAACCAACGCCTCGCGGTCCTGCGAGTTTGTTACGGTCGCATCCGGTCTGGCGACCGTTGAGCTTCATCCCGGGGCTTGATGTCGCTTGCTGTGCGGCCCTGGTTGGCGGTTTGCTTGATCCGCGATGGTTTGTGTCCCCGCACAAACCCGACAGCATCGCGCGGTTCCGTCGCTATCTCGGCCTCGATCCCGAGTCGGCTGTTAGTAATAACAGCGAGAACACCCGTACGGCTCGGTACATCTTGGTGCGATCCTGCTGGAAAACGCAGCCGCCGGACCGAGTCGCCATCGAACGCCCTGAAAATTTTCTGTGGCGTGTTCATCGTGAAGCCGGCGATCGGGGCGATCTTCGGGCGTCGCAATACTTTGCGTTCTTTCTGTTTCACGTCTGGCGCAACGCGTTGTCGACCGTCAATGACGGACTGCTCGACCTCGACGTGATCTTCAAATCGCCTGCGGAAATCGCAGCGTTCAAGCAGCACTTGGCTGCGGGCGTCTGAGCCCGTTTGACAGTCTTCCGGGGCGGTTATAGTATGACCGCCCGCGCGACAAAATCGCGTACAAATAAGAAGAGCCCGACAGTTGCGAGCTGTCGGGCTCCGGTGTTAGGCATGGGGTGCCTGGGTGCTGCGTATTCTAGCGCAACAGCTTGTGCATTGCAACTCCGTGTCTACCGACTAATGGGGTTGCGATGGATATCGTCGTACGACGCTACGGGAACATTATCGACTTCGGCCCGGATCACCGGTCGCCGACCCCGCAGCACATTATCGATCTCCTGACGCCGCACCTCTCCTACCGGTTCAAGGAGCATCTCCGTGGTGCAGCGGCCTACGACCCGCACACCGGCGAACGCGTCAGTGTCCGGGTTCATACCCGCTATCTGTGCCAGATTCTCGAAGGGCGACTGACGACCGGGACTGGCTTTATCGACAAGCTGGCCGACGTGCTGCGTCACAACGGGCATACGCCCCGGCTGCTCGACGTCACGCCGCCTCCGCCGCGCCCGCGGGCGTTCGAGCCCCACTGGGAAGCCCTGAACGTCATCCGCTGGCGGCCGCGGCAGCAGGAATGCATCGCCGCGATTGCCGAAGGCGTCATGAAACGCCGCGGCGGCGTCATCAATGCTCCGACCGGCTTCGGCAAGTCGATGACGGCGACCTGCGTCGGGCTGCTCTTTCCGTTCGCGAAGATCCACATCGTGGTTCGCGGGCGCGGGATCATGGCCCGGCTACGCCGTAGCTTGCTGCAATACTTTCCCAACGTCGGCCAGATCGGCGACGGTGAAGATACGACCGGCCGGATCACGCTGATCTCGGCCGACAGCTTGCACAAGAGCGACGGCGATTGCGATATCCTGCTGCTCGACGAAGTTCACGTGCTGATGGGTGACGGCTATTCGCACGAGCTGGCGAATCGCTATCTGTTCAGCGTCAACTTCGGGTTCTCGGCGACGCCGTACGCCCGTATGGACGGCTGCTCCGCGCGGCTCGACGGCTTCTGCGGGCCGATGATCTTCCACATGACCTACCAAGAGGCTGTAGCCCTCGGTTTGGTCGTGCAGATCAACGTGCATTGGCTGCAATGCCGGATGCAGAACAACCCGGCGGCCGGACGTCGCGAGACGTCGAAGAAACGCTGGGGCATTTGGCGGAACGACTACCGCAATTCGTTGTTCGCTGCGGCTGTCCGCGAAGTGCCGCAGACGGACCAAGTGCTGATGCTCGTCGAGAACGTCGAGCACGCCGTCTATCTCGGCTCCCAGCTGCCCGAGTTTCGGCTCGTCTACGGCAGTATGAAGAACGACGACCTCGTGTCATACAAGCATCACGGGCTGTTGCCGGAAGACTATGAACCGGTCGACCGCAAGCAGGTCATCGCGATGCAAACCGACTTCGAGCGCGGGACGCTGAAACGCGTGATTGCTACCGACGTCTGGTCCACGGGCGTCGACTTCGAGCAGCTCGCGGTGGTAGCACGCTGCGACGATCGCGACTCCGATATCTTGGATTCTCAAGGCCCCGGACGTACGAGCCGGGTGTTCGACGGAAAGGATTCCGGACGTCTCATTGACTCCATGGACATTTTCGACGACGGTCTCTTCAGGAAATCGAAGGGCCGCCGCGCGAGCTACCGTGCTCTCGGATGGGGCGAGGATTGGCCCGTCGGCAATCGCCAAATATCCAGGGAGGGCGGCTAATGCGTGATCGCGTCGTCAATTTGGGTGAGCTGCCGCCGGACACGCCGCCGAGCGGTCCCGATCTGCAGAACCCCGAGGTAGTCGCGCGGCTGCTGCGTCGACTCTATTGCCTCCACTTTCGGTTGGCTCGTCCGGACGCCTACGACTACGGAGAGTTTCCGATCGTACGCTGGGACGGCGGCTCGGATCGCTCCGGTCGGACGTTCAAACCGGTTTGGCCGAAGCTGGCCGAGTTCATGCTGGCGAACGATATCGACCCGTTCGCTTACGTGCGAAATGCGTTCGCCGCCTATCGCGGTAAACCCAGTCCGCCGACGCCGCCGCAGTTGCAGACGCCGGCCCTGCTGGACGACTACCGTCGCTACAAAAACCACATCGTCGAGGAACTCACGTTCGCGTGGGACAGGCAGTGCCTGGAGATCGACGGCCGTCGCCGCATTCTGCTGGCGACCTCCAAGAACATCACCGAAGACGCTGCGACGATCACGGCCCTGATGGATACGCAGGCCGCCGTCGCGACGACTCCGTTGTTCCGATATTGCGCCTCGTTTGCGATGAATCTTGCCCACGTGGCCGAGGTTTATCACGACGAGGCGTTGGTGATTTACGTGTACCAGAAACTTGATTACGACGCGGCCTGGGGGGAGAAGATCCCCGCGGGTCTGCGTACCGAGGCCGACGCGCATCGGCTGGCTTTGAGCTCGTAGGAGATACTTTATGGCCCGACAGGATCGTCCCCAACCCAGCGTGCTCGATGCCGGCTCCGCGACTTATCAGATCGCGATCGGCGATGCCGATCTGACGTGCTTGTTCATCCACCTCATGCGTTGCCGCCAGCTGTTTCTGGAAGGGCGGCAACTCATTGCGGTGAATCTGTTTGATCGTGTGCGGGAACCGCACTGGGCCGTGCTCTGGGCTACCCTGCTCGATCTCGACACCCAGTTCAGCGGCTGGACGTACGAGAGCATTGCCCACGCTATCAGCGTGCGACAACGCCAAGACCCGTCTGCGATGCCGGCACCGTACTGGGACGCGCTCATGCGTTCCGACGACCAAGGCATCGTCCACTCGACGTTCTCCGTCCGTGTCGAAGATTTGATGCCGGAGTACGGCCGCGAGCTGCTCCGTAAGTTCCTCCAAGAGCGGACGGTCATTCAGCCGCTCACGCGGCATCTGCGGCAAAACGGCGACGCCTATGCTCTGAACTTCGCCCAGCTCGTCTCCGAAGCCCAGTCCCGCATCATGCGGATTGACGCCGTGCGACAGGTGCCGATCGGCGGGGCTGCTCCGGCGTTCGGTTCGCCGTTGCCGCCGCCGGTCATCAAACGCCCGACCGGCATCACGTACATCGATCGCCACATCCAGGGTCAGCGCCGTGGCGACTGTAACGGTCTGCTCGGTATCCGCGGCGCCGGCAAGACGACGCTCTGTATGCACATGGCAATTCGCCACGCGCGGCAGTGCTTCGAAGCCTACCTCCGCGGCGAAGAAGCTGAACTCTCCGTGATGTTCAGCTACGAAGAAGCCGAATCGAAGCTGCAGCGTCGCATTTGGTCCAACGCGGCCGAAATTGCTTGGAGCACGCTCGACCAGATGACCGACTGGAGCGCGCTCTCAACCGCCGACAACCTCAAGCCGTACGAACAACACCGGCGGGCCGTGGCTGCTGCCGGGGGCGTCGTACACGGCGAACGGGAACGCTACGAAGAGATGACGCACTGGCTGAATCAACACTTCGTGTTCCTCGATATGTCCGGCAGCGAACAGTACCCCAATGCCGGTCGCGGCGGCGTGGCCGAAATCGTTTCGACGCTGAACCGTCTGCAGGACGAGCGTCAAAAGGGTATCTCTCAAGTCGTGTTCGACTATGCGGGTCTGATCGTGCGTCGTTACATGGCCGACCGTGGCCTGTCGCCTGACGGTATCCGGCACGAGCTTGGTCCGTTCGGTGATCGCATCCGGCAAGAAGTTGCGATCCGTCACAACTGCACGGCCTGGGTTGCTCACCAGATGGGCAGCGATCAGGGCAAGCGTAGTCCGACGACGCTGTTGACCGATCTCGACGCGGCTGAAGCCCACAACTTCGGCGAAAACATGGCGGCCGTCATGTGCCTCGGAGCCGCTGATCCGAATACGAAGTGCCAGCTGCTCAACTGGTCGAAGGTGCGGTATTTGAACCGGTTGGAGGTCGCCCCCTCGGTGATCATGCTCAACGGAGAATTCTACCGCTTCGACGACGTCAGCGATCGCTACCGTCCCGACACCGTTACGCGTACGTTCATCAATCCCCAGGAAGCTCAAGCCGTGATGGGTGCCGAGGCCGCTCCGCTCGGCGTTCCGGTCGGACTGGAGCGCTACGATATCGGCGCCGACATGCAAGGGTAAGTCTGATGGAAGAACGGGTCATCAACCCGACGCTCTATAACGCGCTGAAGCATCGCTTCGGTCGCGTTATCGTCGCTAATCGCGGCACGAAGCCGTCGCCGGCATTTCCGTCCGCGTTCTCGACGCGCACGGGAGAAATGCGAATCGGGACCGATCGCGGTTCCTGGGGCGAATACTACCGAGTCTGCTGTCCATACTGCGTCCATGGCGATAGCAATTTCCACCTGTGGGTGAACCATCTCTACGGCACCAATGACGATACGGGCCGACGGCAGACGCACCTCGCGGTCTGCTACAAGGGCTGTCTGAATAACCCGGTCAATCGCAACGAGTTCTACGAGAGCGTGCTCGGGCTTGTTAATAGAAACATCCGCGGCAACGTCGTGCTGAACGACGGCATCGAGTCGGCCGACATTCTGGCGCCGGTGGCTCCGCCCGGGAAGATCATGCCGATCGCGCAGGTCTCGCCGCACAATGCCGCGCGGGCATACCTTGCCGGTACCCGGGGGTTCGATATCGACTGGCTCGATAAGAACTACGAAGTCGGCGTGGTGATGGACATCACGGACACCACCAAAAGCACGATGCTTGGTCGGGTCTACATTCCGATCAAGATGGACGGGGCGTTGGTCGGTTGGCAGGGTCGCTGGCCCGACGATCGCGACCTGCCCGGACGTCCGCGGTACTGCAATCTGCCGGGGATGCCCAAGAACCTGATGCTCTATAACTGGCACATCGCCAAGCATTGGCCGTTCCTGTGCATCTGCGAAGGAGCTATCAGCGCGTGGCGTGTCGGCGAGCCGTGCGTCGCCTTGTTGGGCGATACGATCTCGGTAACGCAACGTCAGCTGATCCGTGAATGCCTCGGCAAGCCGATCTTTCTGATGGTCGAGGCCGAGTCGCTCGAAAAGTGGCAAGCGATCGAAGCGGCCTTGCGGCAAGACGGTCATCAGACCGTGATACCGATCTTCTTCCAAAAGGGGTTTGACCCCGCCGATTTTGAACATAGCGTAGTGGCCGGCTTCATTCGCAATACGGCCAACCAACGCGGTCTGCACATTATCGATTGGTAACGGAGTCGCAGTGGAACAGAACCAACTAGGACTGCTGCAGGGTATTCTCGACGGCGCACCGTCACCCGAGATCGACACCCTGTACCCGTTCGTACCGCTGACGTCTCCTGGGATGCCGCTACCCGGCCCCAACTTCCTGCGGGTCGCCGCAGCGATGGGTGAGACGCCGCAGTTCACCGGCAAGGGCAAGACCACGCAGCTGACCGAGCCCGGCCGCTTTCTGCATTACCTCTATCGCCGTGCGTTGTACGACCGGCGGTTCATGCTGCAGGTCTTCCACAAGGGGACCTGGATGCAGGCGAACTATCTCGCCGGGCATCCGCTCAATGCTGCCGGTAACCCCGGCATGAGCGACGCCGATACGGAGAACGCTTTCGGTCCGCGTCCCAGCGACGTGATGGTCGTCGGCAAGCATCCGGGTCGTGACGAGCTGCAGCAGCTTCGCAACTTCTGCGGTCCGGCCAGCGAAGACCTCTATCGGGCCTTCAGCGATCTGGGTCTGGCCGAGTCGGACTACGGGGACTGGTACGTCACTAACGTGATGCGGTTCCCGCACCTCGACCCGAACTCCGGATCGATTCCGTCGGACTGGGTCAAAGACTGTGCTCCGCTGTTGGCCCAAGAGCTGCGAATCGTTCGCCCGAAGTACATCCTGTGCTTCGGGACCGAGGCGATCAAAGAGATCATGGGCAAGGCGTACAACGTCAGTGCCGTCGCCGGGCAGGTGATGCAGATCACTTATCCGGTCCACGGTCCCGGCGAACGCCCGGAGATTCACACGGCCAAGGTGATGGGCATGCTGCATCCGGCAGCCGTGTTCCATCGACCCGAATCCTACGACGACTTCCTGGGCCAGCTGGCCCAGTTCTGGCAGTTGGTCGGCGGCGGTGATCCTGGTGCGGCCGAGCTCGATATCGACCACCAGGAAATCTACACCGAGCGGATGCTCAAGAAGGTCGTCGACGAAATCCTGCTCGACCCCAAGCGTGAGAATGCTCCGCTGGCGATGGACGCCGAATGGCACGGCGAGCACCAGACGGACGAGAATCAGTACCTGCGGACGATTCAGTTCTCGTGCCAAGAGAAGTGGGCACGCTGCGTCGTCTTGCGACACGAAGGTGGAGCACCGGCGTTCAAGCCGTCGATCGAAGCGGCTTTCAGGCAGCTGCGGCGACTGGTCGGCAACGACACCGAAACCGGCGAGGCGTTGCCGTGGGACGAGGATACCGATCGCATCATCGGTTCTTCGGGCATGCGTGGCGGTGAACCCTGCCGGCAGACGCGGTGCAAGGTCGGCGGTCACTTCTTCCGCTCCGACTTGCCGCGGATGAAGCATGAAGGCTTGGACGTCACCAAGCAGTACGAGCCGCACAAGACGGACCCGCGACGCGGCGGCTGGGATACGGCCCTGAAGTATCATGCCGTCAACGAGGCGACGCGGTTCAAGTTGGAAGAAGTCGCCCAACGCCTGCTGCCGACGGTCCCGCGCTGGGACGGCAAGCTGCAGGAGTGGAAGAAGGGCTACTGTGCCGAACACAAGCTGAAAGCCGACGACCTCGAAGGTTACGGCCTGTGTCCCGGTAAGATTCTCTACCCTTACGGCAACTACGACGTCGACGCCACGTGGCGGATCAACGACAAGCTGTCGAAGGAAGGCGGGCTGCTTGATAGCGACCCGTACGGCAACAACTGCTGGCCAGCGTATCACCTGCACCATCGCGCCAGTATGGCGTTCTACGAGATGGAGCAGGTCGGGTTCGTGGTCGACCGCGATCGCGTCGACTACCTCACGACGTTGTTCATGGAGACGCAGGCCCGGTTGCTCAATGAGCTGCGGCTCGAACTCAACTGGCCGGACTTCAATCCCAAGAGCAACATCCAGGTCATCGCCGCCCTGTTCGGCGATCACTACGCCCGTAAGCGGGATAAGAACACCGGCGACTTCCTGCCGATCCGCCCGGCGGGTGCGGTCTGCCTCGGCTTGACGCCGCTGACGAGCACGGGCAAGCGTCCTAAGCTCTGGCAACGGTTGGTCGACCGCGGCGAGGCGGAGTTCTACACGCCGTCGACGAACAAGGAAGTGCTGGGCATCCTCGGGCACAAAAATCCCACGGCTCGCAAGCTGCGGGACTTCAAGTTCATCGCCCAGGCCATGCAGTCGACGCTCCGGGCGCCGGTAACCGACGACGAGTCGGGCGAATTCGTCACGGACGAGAACGATAACTACGAATACGAGAAGGGCGTCGCCGGGCTGATGAACAGGGACGGCATCATCCGTACCCACCTGTTCCAGACGCTCGAAACGGCTCGGTTGGCTAGCCGCCGGCCGAACCTGCAGAACTTCTCGAAACGTCGCGAAGACGACTACAAGCGGATCATCGGCAAGGATCGGCACAAACATCCGATCCGTTCCATGCTGATGGTGCCGCCGGGCTACGTGGGGATCGAAGCGGACCTTGTCGGCGCCGAGCTGGCCGTGCTGGCATGGCTCTCGCAAGATCCCAACATGATCGATCACGTGCGGCGGTCGATGTTGCCGGAGAAGCATCCGGACCATTACGACATCCATTCGCAGCAGGCGGTCCGGGCGTTCAACCTGACCGACGTCGTGCCGACCAAGAGCGGTATGAAGGCGGCAGGCTGTCCCGGCCTTCGTGTGGCAGCCAAGAACGTGAACTTCGGTATTCCGTACGGGCGATCAGCGGAAGCTATCGCCCGGCAGTGTGCTGAAGAAGGCGTCGACGTCACCGAGCACGACTGCCAGCTGATGATCGACGCCTACTTCATCCAGTACCCCGGCACGGCCGTGTTCCTGGAAGAGTGCCGGATGCGGTCCCAAGACCCTCGCTGGCTCCGCGGCAGCTACGGCAGTCTCCGCCGGTTCTCGCAAACGAACGACCGTGGCGTGATCGGTGAGCAGCACCGACAGGCCCAGAACTTCCCGATTCAAAACGGCGTGGCTGACAACGTGTCGGTCGCCCTGGCGAATCTCTGGGACTATCGCAAGACGCTAGACCCGAACGGGTTCTATTTCCACTTCGTGCTGCAGATTCACGACGCCATCATCTTGATGTGCAAGATCGAGCACGCGAAGCAGCTCTATGACGAAGTGCTCTACAAGTTCATGGTCGCCGAGGCTCCGTTCTGGCCGCACCGGCTGGACGGTACGCCGATCGTTGTCCCGGAACCGTATCACTTCGGTATCGATCGCGAGCTGTTCATCCACTGGGGTGAAGGCATTACGGAGGAAGAAGCCAAGCAATACAACATGCCGGAGTGGATGTTGAATCACTAATGGCCAGCCGCTTCAAAGACGCCCGGAACGCAGTTTCCCGCAAGTACGACGGGAAGATTCTCGAAAGCCGCCGCGTGGCTTTTACGGATGATTGGACGGTGCATCTTGTCCGCGGCACATGGCGTAGTGGGCAACGCGGTACGCCGACTAAGGTTATCGCCCATAACCGCCGTACCGACGCCACCATATACGTCGGCGGCTACGATACGATCGTCGCCGGGCTTCGGCGTGTGTTTCAGATATCGCTTGTACGCTGTACCGAGTTGCCGGTCGTGATCGCGAACGAGCAGGCCGACATCTTTCTGCCGCAGTTTCAATACTGGCAGAACATCGCGGCTACGCTTGTGTCGGAAAATTACGAGCAGCGGAGCTACCTGCTCGAGCTAGAGCAGATTATACCCCGCTCCAATTTAGACGACTGGCGGCACGGCGACTGTTGGGCCTGCTATCGCATGACCAACAGCGAGACAGGCGAGGCCTTCACCATCAAACTACTCGGCCGACCTACGCAACAGCCGGGCACTGACCCGATCCCTGGTCCGATCGGGCACGGTTACTACTTTCCGTCTCGCGGGGCGTTTGATGACGCTGTCCAGGCGTCGCGGGAAGGTCTGACGCCGTCGGGTTGGTGGGACCTGCACGATGCAGAACTGTATGCCAATCCGCCGGCGCCTATCCAGGCCTCGCAGGACTTGGAGCCCGTACTCGACGCGATTATCGACGAGCTGGCAGCGGCGATGCCCGCACAGCCCACGCAGCCACGAAACCGCGTCGTGCTGCTCGGCGACGCGATGCCTCCGGTCCAGTTATTAGAAACAAAGCCGGCGGGCGGAATCATGCGTACGCCGCAGTTTCTGCACAATTACGATGCGACTGCGGGCCACAACGACGAATACGTGAACTGCGACACGTATATCGGCGAACACTGTTTCGGCTCACTGCATGTTACGATGTATGCCGACGCAGCGATGCGTACGGCGTGTATGGCAGACGGTGTTCCACTCTGCATGTTTGACCTGCCGCCGACGTGGCATCAGGTTCGTGAAGTGT
This sequence comes from uncultured Aquaspirillum sp., assembly GCA_964635875.1. Lineage (GTDB taxonomy): Bacteria > Pseudomonadota > Gammaproteobacteria > Burkholderiales > Aquaspirillaceae > CAZWRK01. Next base: position 100,734 of record CAZWRK010000001.1, on the reverse strand, counting down.
TAGTTCTGGCGGGCATGACGCTCGAATAATCAACCGGTGGTAGGTCGCCGGGACACGATCTACAAAATACGTTTGTGCTGGACAGAACTTGGTTCACCGGTATTATGTCCCCCGCGGTTCGTGAAGAACCCCACCAAGTATTCAGCGATTAGTTTTCAGTTTCAGTTTTTCATTGAAAGGTTTGTGTATGTCGACTGCACAGCGTCCGTCCGGCCGTCGTTACAGCATGGGAGCGCACGGCCACTCCGAAACCTCCGAGCGTTTCGGAAACTTCTTGCTCCAGTCAGGCGCCGGCGGCGAAGTCTGGAAGCCGAGCTACAACGGTGGTCCGACGACCATCCGCATCTTCCCGGGTAAGAACCCGGACAATCCGACGGAATGGGACCCGTTCCGCATCAGCTCCGAGCCTCGCTTCTTCGGCGATTGGGTTCGGCGATTCCCGGCCGTCCGCTCGATGGGCGATCCGGGCTGTACGTTCATCATCAAAGACCCGGGCGACGACAGCATCTCGCTGGAAATGACGCCGGCCTGGGTGCTCTACAACGCCGTGAACCGCGCGGTGAGCGCCAAGTCCGATCCGGGCTGGGGCGGTTACCTCAAAGGCGGCGCCAACCGCGGCGCTCAACTGCCGCGTCCGGGCGAAGTCTACCTCGTGCAGTGCTGCATCGTGCAGCACAAGGGGAAGATCAAGTCGCCGTTCTACGGTGCGACCGACGACAAGTTGGTCATCATGGAACTCGGCAACTCGGCCGGTAAGGCGTTGCTCGATCTCTGCGATGCGTTGACGGAAGGCTACACCGGCCCGCCGGAAGATTACAACGCGATGTTCCAGAGCGGCGACATCGTCGACCCGCAAAACGGTCGCTACGTCACGTTCTACGCGCTGAAAGACGGTGATCCGCGTCAGCAGCGGCAATCCGTCCAAATGACCGCGGCGGCCGCGTTCGGCCAAGGCGGGCGTCAGGGCGGTGGTGGCGGACAGAACGAAGACATCGGCTTCGGCTGCTACACCGAACCGAACTTCGGGCAGATCGGTGCTTCGATCGCGCCGGTCGAAGAAGTGATCAAGCGTAAGGTCCGTCTGTGGGACGACATCCTCCGCTTCCCGACGTTGGAAGAGCAGGCCGCGATTCTCGCCAGCCGGTTCCAGCCGCAAATGATCATGTACGCGTGGCAGGAATTCCCGGATTGGATTCCGGAAGGTACGCGTGCCAAGGCCGTCGGTCAGGTCAACGTCGCCATGGGCGGCTACGGCATGCCGCAGGGTCCGCAAGGTATGCCGGGCGGCTACGCGGCTCCGGCCGGACAAGCTGCCGGCTTCGGCGCCCCGCAACAAGGCTTCGGTGCTCAAGCTGGCGGTTTCGCTGCCCAGCAACAACCGGCCCCGGGCTTCGGCCAGGGCGGTCCGCAGCTGGGTGCCGGGCAAGCTGGCTTCGGTGCTCAACAGCAACCGACCCAGCAGCAACAGCCGCAGCAAACCAATCCCCAAGCGGCGGCCGGTTTCGGTCAACCCGCGGCCGGGTTCGGTGCTCCGGCCGGCGCCCCGCAGCAACAGCCCCCGGTGCAAAACCCGGGTGCTCAAGCTGCCGGGTTCGGTGCTCCGCAGCAAGGCTTCGGAGCCCAGCAGGGCTTCGGCGGCGCGGTCGACGGCTCGATGCCGCAAGGCGGTATCCCGCAAACCGCGGGCGCTCCCTTCGACACGAACCAAGCGGCCCAAGGTACGCAGCCGACGGCTCAACAGCCGTCGATGCAACCGCCGGCCGAACAAGCTCCGGGCGGCGGTAGCGTTGCCCAGAACGCGTTGGCGCGTGCCCGCCAAGCGGCCAATCGGTCCTAGTTCGTAATCATCACCCCTGAACCCGGTCCGGCCCAAGTGCCGGGCCGGGTTTGTTTTTGCTGAGGGTCTTATGGCACGTAAGTCTAAGAAAGAAGCGACGCTGGATGGTCGCGAGACGATGATCGACGCGATGTTCGGCGGCTTCGGCGAACGGTTGCGGGAGGCGACCAATCGCTCCAATGCCGGCATTCCGTCGGACGAGACAACCGGGCAGCTCATGGGTCTACCGCTGCCGTCGTTCGCGGCCCGTGCGTTGTTCCGAACCGACGCCTTCCCGATCGGTCGTACCTGGGAGCTGGCCGGAGAAGAAGGCTCCTGCAAAACCTCGCTGCTCGACGAGGTTATCCGTTGGCACTGCATCTACGGCGGCGGCGGGCACATCTCCGAAACCGAAAACAAAGATGCCGCGACGTTGCGTAACGGCATCCTCGAATGGAACCCGAGCTGGATTAAGCAGCGGGTTCACGTAACGCCGTGCGATGCGCTGGAAGAGTGGCAGGCCGCTACCACCTTCGCGATGAAGGATATGCGAGACCGCATGGACGACCCGAAGCTCAAGATCGGGCGTACCGTCCCGTTCGTACTCGGCGTCGATTCGCTCACGGCCGTTGACACGCAGAGCAATATCGACGACACGCTGGAATGCGGTCACGCCAAGATCGGCTTCTCCCAGATGGCGAACTTGATTTCGCGCTATATGCGGCAAGGTCCGGCGAAGCTGATGCGTGACTTCCCGTTCACGCTGATCGCCACCAACCACATGAAGCCGACGGTCAACAAGCAGGGTATCAAGCAAGATCACGTGGTAGGCGGCAAGGCGATCCCCTTTGCTTCGACCGTCCGCATTTACATGTATCGCGTCGAAGACTTGGATGCCACCGACTACGGTGGCATCCGCGTCAAGTTGAAGATGCAGAAGAACTCGGCCGGCGCCTCCCGGTGCTTGCCGGTCCAGTGCAACATGATCTGGTTCCGCGAGCAGATTCCAGGCTACCCCGAGCCAATGAAACGCTTCGTCTGGGACTGGCATGGGGCCACCGTCTCGTTCATCCTCAGCTTGGCCGACGTCAAATCGCGGAAGACCTTCTACAACGAGGTCATCGACGTCTGCGGTATTCGCTCGGCCAACCGGGGCTCCCAACCGCGGTCGTACTCGACCGTGCTCGGCATTCCGAAGTCCGATCCGCAACCGGACCGTATCGTCTCGCAGGAGTTGGAAAAGCATCCGGAGATTCTCGCGCAGCTCTACAAGATGTTCGACATCGAAGTGCTGCCCAAGTTCAAGCCGGGCGTCGACTACCGCGAGCTGATGAAGGGTGCCGAATTGGCCTCGGCCAAGATCGCGGAAGACCGGTACGGTCCGGTCGAATCGCTGCCGGAGATCGGCGAGATGAAGTCGACCGGTCGCGATCTCAACGAAGCCGACGATGAGGAAACCGGCGAAGAATGACCTTCAATGCCGACGACGTTTGGCGAAAGATTCGGGAAGGCGGGGAGGCCCGCGCCGGTCAGCAACGATCCAAACAGCAGGAAAACTATGAAGCGACGACCGTGAAAACCCTGCTCAAATCGGCAGGGATCACGGTCAACCTTCATGAACTACGCCGGGACACGCTATCAAACGAAGCTAGCGACCGGATCGATATGGCGTGGTTCCACCAGCACTACCCCCGGTTCCCAATCCGGTTACGTGCGACTAAGATCGACTGGGCTCATAAAGCCATGGCGTCGTTGTTCGTCGGCTTCAACAAGTCGCCGATCTTCAACGCTCTGACCGATTTTATCGAGGAAGCCGAAATCGACCTCGAGCAGGAAGCGGCCGGGATCATCTTCCCGGTCATAAAGCACGGTGAGATGGTGGTGCATACGCTGCGTCATGACGCAGCATGGATTTTGCAGGAGCAGCCTAAACCGCGGGATCGGTCGGCGTTCTACTTTGACACGGACGTTCCGGAACAGTGTTTCGTGCTGGAAACACTGCCGCGCATGCTGAAACGGATTGGCGACGGTTGGCATTAAAGAACGGATTTCCGTGCCCCGGCTCTACACGCAGCCGACGCTTCGGCGTTTCGGTACGCAGCAGTATGCCGAGTTCATGGACTTCCTCGAGAGCCCCGAGAACAACTGCGTCGTCCAGACGATCAGCACGCCCGACGACTTGCTCCTCGACGCCGACGGGCAGACCAAAGCCGGCTTTCGCTATAGCTGGAGCGGCTTCAAAAGCATCGCGACGCTGCTCTGCGACGGGCTGATCACGACGCTGCTCGACATGACCGGTATTCGGCAGTCGAAGCAGCAGAAGGGGCTCTGCGACTTTCCGGCGGCGGTCTCCCTGTTCAACACGCTGGTGCGACTCCGCTTCGAGCGCTTTCATTCGTCGCAGATGATTTCCAGCATCGGCACCAAGACGATCGACGGCATCGTGGGGCAGTCGTATCAGTTTCTCTCCAACCGCCGGTACGTCGAGCTGCTGCAGGCCCAGGACATGCCTGCCAAGTTCCTGGCCGCCGAGATCGTCGGTCGCAAGATGTCGCTCTGGCTCCGTGAGCCCGATCCGGCCTTCACCGTGCTCAATCGCAATACCCCGTTTCCCCATTGGCTCGGCTATTACGGATCCAACTCCGAAGGCACGCACACCAGCGTGCGGCTGACCCAGGCCGTCTATGCCCAACACGGCATCGCTTTGGCCGACTACGAAACCAGCGGTCGCCGGCAAGTCCACACCGGCAGCGACTTCGATAACAAACTGTGCGAGATGTTTCGGCAGGTGATCAGCTCGGCCCCGGCCGCGACGTTCTACCTGACGCATGCAAAACGCGCCGACGAATCGTTGGGCCTCCCCCGGAACCAAAAGCAGCAGGACCGCCGGATCGATCAGCTGACGTCGCGCGTTCGTCGCGCGAAGATGCCTCGGGCGATTGCCCGCGAGATCGTGATGCAAGGTCTGCTGCAGGGTTCCGACAAGCAACCCGACGTACAAGTCACGGCCGAATCAGGATACCGCTTCCCGCTCCGTACGCGATACGACCTCGTGTGCGGCGCGATGCGTTGCGGGCTCAAGATCGGCACTGCTCGACGTGAGGCCGTGGAGCAGGTGGCCTACGCGATTCTTACCGGTTCGATCAATCTCCAGGAGTAGAGAAGCATGGGACGAACTAGCCCTGCCGTGCTTGCGGCACGGACCAACCAAGTGGCCCAACGGAATGCCGCTTTGGCCAAAATGAACGGCGCTCTGCGTAGCGTCTTCGACAAGGTGGAAGCGGAAGATAGCCAAATCGCCGTCGCCGCCATGGAGTATTACTTCAATGTCGGCAACGAGCTGAACGACGTCCAAGAACACCCGGACAAGTACCTGACGTCCGAACAGCGGGCCAAGAACGTCGATCCCGTGGCCCTGCTGATGCAGGCCTTCGGTGCGTCGCGCGACGCCAAGTCTCGGGCGATGACGTTCGCCAAGCTGTACGATCGTCGCGATCTGGCCCGTCTGCTCGACACCAAGAGCAAGAACCATCCCGAGTGGCGGTTCCAGTGGGCTCACGTACGCCACCTGATCTCGATCGATCCCAAGAACGAAAACTCGGCTCTCCGCCGGGACTTCGAAGACCGGACGCGGGATAACGGCTGGACCGCGGCCGAGCTTGCCGACGCCATCGTGCAGCACTACAACGGCAAACGCCGTTCGGGCGGCCGACCCCTGTCGGTCCCCAAAACGCTCAGCGGGCAGATGACCCAAGTGCTCGAAATGAGCGAGCTGTTCGTCCGTCGCAGCAAGGAGGTCTGGAACGGCGAGAAGCACAGCATCTTCGTCAACGTGATGAACCAACCCAAGGCGGCGCTCACCGAGGAGACCGAACGCCGGGTGACGGCGATCCGCAATCGCATGCAAGAAGTGCGAAAGGCTGCCGAAGAGCAGATCGCCATGTGCGAACGTACGTTGGAATATCTGACCGGTGCGGGTGCCGGGGAAGCTGAGCCGGCTGCTTCCGCCAAGACCCGCGCGGCCGCCGCGGTGGCTTCGGCCACCAGCAAAAGCCGTAATACCTGAACGCCGATTGTCTCTGTCTGCTAGCTAGGGATTTCTATGAATTACTCCATCTCCGAATACCCGCTGGTCATCGATCCCGTCACGGCTGCGCTGGAAGTGCATGTTGCACCCTGCGAGCCCGGCGGGGCCAAGGCCGGCTGGCGGGCATTCGTCCGACTCCAGATCGACGGCGTCGACGATCACCACGGCCTCCCGTTTGTACCGACGCCCCACAAATGCCACATCTTCGGAGACGAGAATACGCTTGCCGCGTCGCGGCTGCTGCTCGTCTACGGACACCGCGGCGGCATCCAGTGCTTGCTGCACCGTGATGCATCCCGTCCGAAGAATTGGCTGCAACTCGACATCGCCGAGGAGTTCACGGGTTACACCGTGAAACCCTCGCTGCGGCTGTGCTTCGACACACCGGCCGCGTGCCATGAGGCGATGCAGTTGATCGACAACCTTCGCGGGGCCTACGCCAAGGGCACGGCCTTGCAGCCGCATGCGGAGAAGCTGGCCAAGCTCCTCACGATGAACCCGGAGATGATTTACGCCCAGGTTCTCAAGGGAGCTGCTACCCAGTGCTAACCACGTGCGTTCTCCTGTATGGAGACTATCCGCATCTTGCCGACCGCTGTTTGTCGTCGCTTGAGGGTTACATCCACCAGATCGGCGACCTGCGGATCGGCATGAATGCGTGCAGCGAACGGACTCGCGCGCTCGTGTCTGACTTCGCGTCCATTTACCACGAGGTGCTGGTCGAGAGTTCCGACGAGAACATCTGCAAGTACCCGATGATGCGGCGGCTGATCGACGCCAAACCGCTCGATACGTACATGGCTTGGTTCGATGACGATTCGTTTGTCCGCGATTCCGGCTGGTACGCCCTGGTCGAATCCGTGCTGTCTCGCGGTGTCGATATGGTCGGGGCCGTGTACAAGCAGGCCTTTCGCGGCGGACAGGCGGACTGGGTCGAAGATCAGCCTTGGTACACGGGGGAACCCGTCCGCGACGGCTACGTGCCGAAGTTCTGTACCGGCGGCTTTTGGGTCATCCGCTCGCAAATCTTGCTCGACAACAACTGGCCGCCCCCGGTGCTCAAACATCGGGGCGGCGACGTCATGCTGGGAGAGCTGCTCCGGCAGCAGGGCTTCCAGCTGACGAACAACCGACTGGGCGTCGCGATCAACGCCGATGCGGAAGGCCGCGAATCAAAATCGCCCCGCCGGGGCTATGACGAAACGTGGCTTGGCGTAAACTACGTCCGCTCCAAATCACCCGGGACGTAGACATGGAAGTTACGCACACGCTGATCGATATCGACGCCTGCAAGGCCGCCGGCGACAACCCCGTCTGCATCATCGATCGCGGGAAGGGCGAAATCTGGTTCGTCCCCGAGACGCCGCTCGACGTGAAGCGGCGGCCGACGTGGGAGTATTACCGCCAGCAGGATAAGGTGCTCATCAGCCTGTTCCCGTACGTCACCAGCACGTCGCCCGAGATGGCGATGGCGTTTGCGTTCAGTCTTGCTTTTGCTGTTGCCGGCTGGCTGCCGAAACCGCCCCGTAAGCTCCACATCGCGATCGGTACGCCGATTGAACAAGTGGATATCCCGGGACGCGGTCAGTGCTTGCGGGTCTGGCTTGGTTTCGGATTCACCGAGGAGTAGTCATGTCGAAGATCGTCGAACTGCGTGAGCAGTTGCAGCAACTGTTGCTGCAGCTCGAAACGGCCGAGAACAACTATCAGGCGGCTCACCGGATGTACGAGCTGGTGCTGCCGTACGAGCAGGCCGCGCAGTTGCCCCAGGAATTGCTCGTACAACTGAACATCACCGCAGAAATCCAAGGGCAGGTCACGTTCTTGCCGGCGCCGCCGCCGGCCACGCTGCTCGACCAACTGGCCGTGGCAACGGCCCAGGGTGCGGACGACATCCTGAACCTGTGGCGGCAGGTCTCGTTGGTTACGGAAACTTCCATCGCCTATCAGGAAGAGCAGGCCAAGGCCGCGGCGAAGGTCGCCCAGCCGCAAGCCAGTTAATAAGAACATGGATGGAACGCACAAGCAGGGGCTGCGCGTCATCGACGGCGACCTGGACCGACCGGACGAGCAGGTGCTCGCCGTCGTACTTCAGAACGGCGATGACCAGAAGCCCCTCGGCGAGATCACCACGGATGCATTCGCAGTCGACGGCGTCGACTCGTTGGCGCTGCATCGCTTCATGCATTACTTCACCGTCGCCATTGCTCGCGGCTTGCAACTTGGTATCTCGATAGATACGATGTCCGCAGCAATGGCCAAGCTGAAGGCGATCGTCGGCGAGACGAGCGTCACACCTCAGCTGCCGGTCGTCGGCATTGATGTCGACGACGTGTTTGAAACACTGTACCGCCTCCCCGGCGACGAATTTCTTCGCGTGGTGGAAGACGAGTACAGCGAAGTTATGACCGCGGATGACCTGCGGGAGCTCATTGACGAGCGACAACGGTAAGGAAACCCAAACCCATTTTGAGAGGAGATTCGACCATGGCGAAGTCCACGAAGTCGAAGAAAGCTGCTCCCAAGGCTGCCGCTAAGCCGGCCGCTAAGGCTCGCGACGCACGCAAGGCCTCGAAGTAGGCCAGCCCGTGAACGCGCCAAGTTTCAGCATCACCAAAATCCTTGAACTGCGCGACCGACTCAACACTCGTGTGTTCTATCCGAGGTTCGGTCTGACGGTTGATGGTCCGGTGATCGACGAACTGGTGAATGCGTTATTGGCCGAGCTGCCGGACGGAATTGTCGTAGATACCCTCTACGAGACCGTTCGGCAGCTCGTTCCTTTGGTACTCACGGACAAGCTCTGCAAGCCGTGGTCCTGGCGGATTGCCGGCAACGTCACGCTGCTCAAGTCCCGGCAAGTCGTGAGCCCCTGGGTCCGCCAGCCGGTCGACGAGTGGGTACCGATGCAGATTCTGCACGTGACGCCGACACGAGCCCGTTCGGGCAAGGTCGGCTACAACGTCATCTTCCGGGTGCTAGCAGGGCGACCCTGCTCGCTGGCGATCGAGAAGTTCTGGTCGCGCGGCGTCATGCAGGCGTTGACCAAGCGGGTCGGCTTCACCTGGAACGACGGTCCCCGCCCGTTTTTGGATACGACGGAGTTCAGCCAACTCCGCATCATCGGGCTGATCGAGGCGGCACGGTCGACCGAGAAGCCGTTCTTCCATCGTGTCGATTGCCCGAGCAACTTCCTCGAATACAACAAGAAGATTCTCGACCACCGGCACAAGGTGAAGTACCCGTGCCCGCGCGGTTTCCGGCATGCTTGTCACCAATGTGCCGTCGGCTACGATCAGTGCGTCGCCGGCACCCATTACCACACCTACGTGCTCAAGGAATGTCCGGCGTGTGCCAACCCGCAGGCACCCTTCGAGCCCAACAAAGATCACTGCGTCCTGTGTACGCGCAAAGAGGCCCTTCGCAATGTCCAAGTCCGCCGCAAAAAATAAGAAAGCCAAACCCGCCGAAGATATTCTCGTCATCCAGCGAAAGACCTTCGAAGACGTCTGCGGGAAAATCGCCGGGCTCCGTATGAGCACCCGCGGCGACGGCGAGCTGAAAGAATTGATCGGTACTGCCAAGCCGTACTACACGGAACGCGAGGCGGCCGAAACCAATACCGACCTGAAGCAGCTGATCCCGTACGTCGTGTTCCGGGCCGGTAGCGACGTCGGGCCGGTCATTTTCTCGTATCAGCGAACGCCCAAGGCTGGCGAGAAGCGGCTGCACGGCAAGTTCAGCATCGGCATCGGCGGTCACATCAATCCGATCGACGGCTCGGCCACCGAATCTTTCGCCGCGTTCGAGCAAGCGATGCACCGCGAGATCAACGAAGAGGTTGACCTCGGCGCCGGCATCCTTACAACAACGTACCTCGGCTTGCTGAACGACGACCAGGATCAGGTCGGCCAAGTCCATCTGGGCGTGGTGTACCTGATTCAGCTGGTGAACGCTCGGCTCAAGCTGAAGGAAAAGGTCTACAGGGGCGGGCGTTTCCGCACTTACGACCAGCTGACCAAGGTCCGCGACCGGATGGAAAACTGGTCGGCCATGGTCTTCGACCAAATGCTCAAACTGAGGTAACGATGTCTCTCGACTACCGCCCGCGTGGCAGCGACGGTCCGATGTACAACCCTGAACGTGACCTGGCGCACATTACGCCGACGGTCATGATGGCCGCGTTCACGGCGCTGGACACCGAAAACCAGTTGCCGCACGTGCGGGAGTTGCTGGAAGAGCACCGTATTGACCAGGAACAGCTTGGCGAGGCGGCGGTCAAGTTCGTCGAAGCCCAGCGGACGTTCGTCTACACGAGCGGAATCACCAACCCGCTGGACGCGTTGAAGCTGTCCGGCTTCGCCGATCTGCCGTCGGTGGTCCAAGACGTCGTGTTCGCCTCGATCGGTCGCATCCTGACCGGAGCGTGGTTCTACGCCGTTCGCCGTGTCACCATCGTCGGCGACGAGACGCCGGCCGCCGAAGACGTGGCCCGCATGATCTCGTGCGGTCGCGAAGTCGCCCGGCAGGGCGGCTATACTGATATTCCGGCAGTCCCCGACGAAGCGGAGCTGGAATATCTGCGTCATCGCGTTGCCGCGATGTCGACGAAGCTGGAACAACAACGCGAGCGTCTCGAAGTGCTTGAGACGGAGAAACGTGGACAGATTGAACGTGAACGCGATCGCCGCGAACGCGGCGGGTCCGAAGACTGAACCCTTGCGGGGCATCCCCGCCACGGAAGACTACCAGGGAGATTTCTGCATGTCGGAATTAGCTGTTACCGCGCAGATCATGCGTCACTGGTTCGGGCCGCACCCGGCCGGTGCTTGCCCGCTTTGGAACAGCTATCCCGACGACTACATCGTCTTCGATACGGAAACCACCGGCATTGATCCGACGCTCGACCTGATCGTCGAGTACGGCTGGCATATCACCCGTGGCCGTCAGTCGCGAGACAACGACTCTGTGCTGATCAACTGGATTGGGCACTACGGTATCACCGAAGAGTGGCTCGCAGCCCGCATGGAGGCTGTTCGCGCTAAGATGGCCGAACGGGGTCTGAATTACCGTTTTACCGTCGACATGCTCAAAGAACGCGGTATCCCTGCTCCCGAGGCCGTTGAGAACATCTTCGGCTTCTTCAACGACGCGCTGGAACGCGGCGAGCTGCTGGTCGGGCACAACATCATCACGTACGACCGGAAGATGCTGGACGCCCTGTTCGCCCGCTTCCACGGCGGCCGGTCGATCCAGTGGCCCCACAACTGTATGGTGGATACCGGGCTCGTGGAAAAGGCTTCCCGCCAGAATCGTGTGCCGTGGGCTAACGACACGATCTTCGAGTGGGCTCGCCGCGTGGCATCGCCGCCGTTCAATGTGAAATGGTCGTTGGATGGTATCTGCATTCCCAAGTACCGGCTTGCGGAACGATACCAACTCCAGCAGGGGCTAAATCACACCGCGGCTTTCGACTGCTTGGCCACGCACTGCCTGTTTGACACTTATCGCGATATTGGCGAGGGGAAGTTCTTAGGTTAAATAAGTGAGCCTGCGGTGCTGGAACACCGCAGGCTCTAAACCCAACCTGACAAGGAGGTCGGGCGATGCCTAAGTCTACGCGTCGTGATAATAGCGCTCAAGCGCGCCGGTACGCTGCACGTGAAGCTGCTGGAATCTGTATCGCATGCGGAAAATTTCCGCCAAAATCTGGTTGCAAGATTTGCCAGATGTGCGCAGATCGGCAAGCTACTTGGCGGTCACAAAGGGCGGCCGCCGGTTTATGCACGCGATGCGGTCGACATAAAGCGCGGAAAGGTCGTGTCGTTTGTGTCAAGTGTGCTAAGCGAGATCGCGATTATAATTTCGAGCTGAAGTTGGCTGCATTCAATGCGTACGGTGGTCCGACCTGCCGCTGTTGCGGCGAGACCGAATTCGCATTTTTGCAGATTGATCACGTCCGAAACGACGGTGCTGCACATCGTCGAGTCTATCCGAGTCGGATATACTACTGGCTCAAAAATAACAACTACCCAAAGGGTTTTCAGGTGCTCTGCGCGAACTGCAATTTTGCCAAAGGTTTCTTTGGCGTCTGTCCGCACAAGCGCCGCATCGCTAAGGGTCGAGCAAGCCCGTGCGTAATACGTCGGAGAATTATTTGAATGCACGTCGGCAAATGGACTGCCCAGAAGGATGTGCGGGTCATCCTCGATTCGCTCCCGCCCAAGCCTCCCGAATTCAAACGCTACGCCGGGCTCGATTTCGGCGAAAGCTGCGGGCTGGCCATCTGCGATCTGCAGCCGGGTCAGCTGATCAAAGACGTCACCGTCTACATGGAGCTGCTCGATCTCACGATCGGCACCTTCGATTCCCAAGCCGTACGCTTTCTGCGACTGGAAGGCATTCTCGACGCCCTGCAGCTCGATCGGCTCGGCTTTGAAGATGTCAAGTACACGCCGAGCCAGGACATGTTCACCGGCAAGGTGTCGGTCGCCCAGGTGCTGCAGCGTTCGGCCCGTCCCACCGAGTTCTTCGGCGGGCTCAAGTATTTCGTACAGGCCTGGGCGGAGCGCAACGGCATTCCGGCCAAGGGTTGGGGCATTGGCGAGATCAAGAAGTACGGCACCGGCAAAGGCAACGCCGGTAAGGCCGACATGATCAAAGCCTGCAACAAGCTACTCGGTACGAACTTCGATTCCGAGGACGACAAAAGTGGTGTCGACGACCTCGCTGATGCGGGCTTTATCCTGTGCATGACGGCCGAGCACTTCAATCAAGTGAAATGAGCATCCCGGCCTGTCTCACAGATGCCGACGTGTGCTGGTGGCCGATGGTGCGGTTGCCGGACGGTTTTCAGCAGCTGCTTGTCGACTATCTCGACGAATTGAACGAGAGCGACTTACAGCTGCACGCGGTGCCAAGCCGCATCAAACCGTTGTCGCCCGAATACGCCTCGCAGCTAAAGCGAGACGTCGCACTATGGGAACCCTACGATTTTGAAAAGATGCGCAGTTACGTCGCAGATATGACGGCTGGCGACATCTTTCCGCCGCTGATTATTGCCGGCGACGAACTACATGACGGTTATCACCGCGGAGCTGCATTACTTGAACTTGAACGAAAACACTTTGAAGCTATCGAGCTGCACGAGCTTGCCGAACTGCAGCGATACTGCCGCGACGCCGGCGACCCCGCTGGTCACAGCATTATCCGTCTGCCGGAAGAACTGGTTCGACGCGACCCGTGGCGAACAGCACGCTCTCGCGACCTTCTGGTCGGATGAAGCCGAATACCTCCGCCGCACCTACGAGAGTCCTTATGCCGTTTAGCTACGAAAACTCGTTCATCTGCAGCGACAACGCCCCGTACTTGGCCGAGTGTCCCTCGGAGAGCGTCGACCTCGGCGCCACCGATCCACCGTACAACATCGGCTTCGACTACGACGGCGAGTACGACGACAAACGTACCGTTGAAGACTTCCTCGCCTGGACCGATAGCTGGATGCGGCAGATGTACCGCATTCTAAAGCCGTCCGGCTCCTTCTGGTGTGCCATGGGGCCGGCCATGGTTTCGGAAGTCGACTGCATCGCCAAGCGGATCGGGTTCCGGAAGCGGAATCAGATCATTTGGCACTACACGTTCGGCGTCAACTGTACGCACAAGTTCACGCCGTCGAGCACGCACTGGCTCTACTACACCAAGCGCCGGGACGGCTTCACGTTCAATTCGGCCGGCAACAAGGTGCCCTCGGCGCGGACGCTCGTCTACAACGACGGGCGGGCCAGCAAAGACGGCCGGCTGCCCGACGACGTCTGGTGTCTGCGGCCACAGTGGATGCCCGCGGCGTTCGATCCCGACGGCGACCTCTGGTACAACCCGCGCGTGGCCGGCACGTTCAAGGAACGGCAACGCGGGATCAAGAACCAGATTCCCGAGCAGGTTATGGCCCGCATCATCCGTATCTGTTCGAACCCGGGCGATCTGGTGATGGACCCGTTCGGCGGCTCGGCGACGACCCTGGCCGTTGCCAAGAAGCTCGGCCGCCGTTATACCGGTTGCGAACTCTCGAAATCTTTCCATCTGATCGGCCAAGGCCGGTTGGCAGGAGTGAACGAAGGTGACCCGATCGCCGGAAACCCGGACCCACTCACGGACCCCGCAGGCTCTAAATCAAACAACGCTGATTAGGCTGGGCAATTACACGATCCCGGCCTCCGGCGGCGAGCCGCTGAACACGAAAGACATCGTGCTGCGGATCAACCACCGGAAACTGCAGGCGTTAATCACCAAAGCCATGAAAGCTCCGTCGGGCCGGGCGACGTCCGGAAGCGGGGCATTCGTCGTCACGGCCAGCGTACCCAGTTAATAGGAACAAACATGTCGCTCAACACGGAAGCCGTCCAGAAGCTCGTCAAGGAACGTCCGGAAGACGTCGAGAAGATCGCCGCCGAGGTGACCAAACTCCTCGACGTCGATACGGTCTTGATTCAGAGCCTGGAGATCATGTCGTTCACCAAGCGGCTGCACCTGATCGCTATGACGGCGATCAAGCGGCGTTTGGAGGCGGCCGGCAGCAATGTGAGCGACCCTGATATCGGCTTCCGGGTTCTCCGCGAAGCCCATCGGGCTTTTACCGAACAAGGTACCGGCTTCACGATCGACGATCTGAAGAAGGCCGCCGGAACCATGCTCACCGATTACTTCGATGTGCTGGCTACGGCCAATATGTTCCAAATCGCAGCTCCGAAGGAAGTAGAAGAGATATGGGAGAAGTTGAAGCAAGCGGCAGCGGCGGAGGGGAAGACCCTGGAGCCGGTAGCCAAGCCGAAGGCCAAGTCGAGTCGCAAGCCGAATCGCCGGGAACGCCGAGCGCAGGCGAGCCACAGCCGCAAGAGCAAAAGCAAGAAGTAGCGGTCGGCACCCACGACTACCGGCTGTCGATCGACGGCCCGTTGCTGCGGAAGCAGCGGCAGTACGTACTCGACCTGATCGAAGCCAATACGACGCGTAAACGGCACGAAGATGTCGAGCTGCTTAGCGGCTTGCAGAACATGCTGGACGCGATTGCCGATCAGGCGTTCGACAACTACGGCATCGACGGCCTGTTGCGTCCGGAAGACAACGGCGACCTGTACGTCATTGCCGGCTACGTGGCGCGCAAAGCCGTCCCGGATAAAGTGCTCCGCGAGTTGCTGCTGGAATCGCTGCAGCAGGAGCTACAACGTGTGCAGGAAGATCCGCAAGCCATGCTCGCGGTTCTCACGCAGCACATGGATGCTACCAAACTCCGTGAACTGATTGTCGAGAAGTCCACATGTCCAAGTCCGCCAAACCCGCCAAGCCCACCTCCGGAATCCTCTTCATCGGATGCGTCCACGCCTTCGACGGAGCCGCCCGAGCCGTCCTCGACCGCGTCCGACCCGACGCCCGACTCACCGACCCCGTAAAGGTCGCCGACAGCATCGCGCAACGCAGGGCGGCGATTCAAAACGACAGTATCCTCCCGCCACTGCGGCAGGTGACGCATGCCGTCGTGCTCGATCGCGAGAACAAGCTGTTCGAGCATTCCGGCGACGATGCCGGCGTGCAGCTGATGGAATTCCTCAGTGATTTCCGTCCGGACAACGTCGACAATTACCATCTGCGTCCGGCGGGGTTGATCGGCTTCAACGTCGAAGAAAACCTCACGATCGCGGCCTTTAACGCGGCGTCGTCCGGTCGCATCCCGCCCTACTGGGCTTGGAATTGCGATCATCGGGTGCCAAACTGGTTCCTCGATCCGTACAAGTACCTGTGCTCCACGAAGGAAGCTCGCGATCTCGTCCCCGTGCGGGATATGCTCGATCGCGTCGGCTTCCCGGTCGAGTCCGAACACACTTCGGCGCTCGGCTCCGCGGTGGCGGCACGCCACCTCGCACACGCCCTGGGCCTATGCTAGACGAGCAAGCGCCGCTACCTCCGGAACAGGCTCTGGATGTCTGTCCCGACGGCAATCCGATGGACGCCGTCGGGCAGGCCAACTCCCTGTTCGAGATGCGTAACGAATTCAAGTTCTTTACGCCGGCGCTGCTCGTAACCCATGGCGGTTTCGATCGTGACCCGGTGGGCGAGTACATCGCCCATCGGGGCAACGATCCGGCCGGCGGACCCTTCTGCGTCGACGTCGATCTGCCGTTCTTCTCCGGCCTGCCCCCGTGCCTTTTGGGGCGACCTCCGTATGCCGAGATGGTCGACTGGAACTGCCGCATGTACGCGGTCCACAACAGTCGCTTTGAAGACCTTCGGGACTTCATTGCCGGGATCACCGTCAGCGATCCGCAACGCACCAAGGTGACGCTCGTCGGCTACTACAACATCACGGTCGTCGACACCACGCACACCGGCGCCGGCGGCTTCACGACCAGCTTCAACGCGCTGGACGTCACGGTGTTTGGGGTCGATAGCAGCCAGGGGACCGTCTACATTAGCCCGCCCCTGGAAACGACACCCACTAAGTTGCCGTTCCTCGCCTTCGGTCCGGCGTCCGAGAAAGCTCGGGAGCTGCTAGCACGGATGAAGCAGTTTGACTTTGCGCCGGAAGCCGTATTTGCTGGCCAGAAATTGGAGTTGCCGCATGAGCGCCCGCAAGGAAGCTGACGTCGTTCTGCCTGAAAGCAATGATCCTCGGGCCGCCTGTAACATGCTGCGGCGATTCGGGGCGACGGTCGACCCCAAGTTTCACCTGACAATCGAAGACTGCGGCGACTTCAGCGTCAGCACGTTCGAGACGCTCGACGAGCTGGTCGCCGAGATGATCAAGCGGCAGGGCCGCGATGTCCACATGTTCGTGCATTGCGGCTTCGTCATGAAGCTCGCTCCGGGCAAGCTGCCGTTCATGCTGCTGGCCGACGGCGAACGCGTGCCGCTGTTTGAGATCCCCGAGGAGCTCACGGTTGCCGACGACGGCTTTATCGGGCTGCCGATTCAGCTCACGCAGTTGCCGGAAACGGCCGCCGGCGGGCGCCGCCGGCAGATCGAACTGCCGACGACCGCGCGTCCGTCCCAACCGCCGACGACGGCGGAAACCCCCGTCTTCCCTACCGACGAAGACGGCAGCCTCACCAGTTCCGAAGAAGAGGAATAATGCGATCCGTCTGGGTCATGTTCGGTCGGTTTCTCCGCAACGGCGTAGAGGAGCGGCTGGCAATTCACTGCCAAGGCCGCTGTACGCCGTACTTCTATCGCACGCACGATGAAGCGTCGCACAATCTGCATATCGCTTATCCGGCCCAGTGTCGGGAGGATCGTCTCGACGGTACACGTCGCTGGTACGTCGAAGACGCGACGCTGGAGCTGACGCTCATCGCCGACGACATGCAAATCCCCGGCGAAAGTCGTCGGGTCATTTTGGCCCTGCTGCAAGACCTACCCGGCAGCGAGCAGGCATTCGAGACTCTCCGCTGCGACTTTCTCGCGCAGCACTATCCGCATCTCTTCACGGCTAAATAGCAGCGATTCTCGCGTCATATTGGGTGTACCGCACTTAGCGGTTTTTCAGTACCGACACCCGGAGGATCGCCATGAAACTCTCGTGGGGCTTCTAGTCAAGTACGACGGAAAGCCTGTGAAGTCGCATCGTCGTATGCCCAACGATGCCGTCCGTGTCCATTTCCGATCCGCCGTGAAGGGCCAGTCCGGCGAGGTCATCTTCGTCAGCCAAGCTGATTGGCAGGCGAAGTCTACCAAAGAGGTTGTGGAAGGAACGCGAGCCGACTTCCGGCCGCGTAAGAAAAGCTCCTAGTAGGAGAAAGTCTGATGAACCTGATTCGCACTTGGTTTGCCCGTCGCCCGAAACACGAACGCTTCGAAAAGATGGCGAACGTCGTCATCCTGCAGTTCTTCCCCGGTCTCGGTCGCAAGCGGTTCGACACCCCGCTGCAAGCGGCCGGCAACTCGGTTCTGGCCTGCCTTTGGCACCAGCTCGAGCCGCGCGGCGAACGCGGGGATTTGAACACGCTGCCGTTCCGCGGCTACACGGCCGAAGTTCGTGGCGACGGGCTCTACTACGGCGGTGCTCGCGGCTGCGAGTTCGTTCTCGACCTCATGATTCGTCCGGGCGTCAACAACGGCCGTTCGATTCATCCGGAGCGTCAGGGCGGACTGCTGCAACGCGGCCTCACCATGATGCGTTACGCCAACAACCTGCGGGGCAGCTTCGTCGCCGACGCGATCGCGACGTTCCCCGAAGTGCTGGCGGCCGTGACGCAACAGCCGCAGTTCGAAGTGACGCCGGCCTTACGTCGGGTCGCCGCGATGAAGCTCAACACCACCGAAGATAAGCTGGACGAAGCCATCGGCGTCGACCAGTACCTGCCGCAGCTGTTCGAATCGCTCGTCCGGGCGCCGCACAGCGAACGCAATCCGACGGCCTCGTGGTTGATCCCTGCGATCTTCACCACGAAGCACAACGGTATCTTCATGGAAGACTTCAGCGACATGCTCGGCGTCGATACGTTCAACCCGGTTGCCATGCTGCTCAATCCTTGCCGGCAAATCTGCAAGGAAATGAACATCACCTACGAGCAACTGCTGGACGTCTCGACCGAAGGCAATCGCTTCGAAGAGTACGTGCGTCGCTATCGCGATTTCCTCGGAGCGGAACTCCATGTCCACCTCAACTCCGAAGACATCGAACGTGCCGCGTTGACGCCCGACGAGCCGCTCACCACGGCCGAAGGCAAGACGCTGCAGGATATTCTCGGCCCGGCTCGCTTCTTGGAGAGCGTGCGCAAGAACATGGCCGAAGACTATCGCGATCTGGCGTCGCAAGCCGAACTCGAAGCGGCGGTGCTCAGCCCGGAGAAGGCCTTGCATGTGGCTGGCGTCTGCCGGCCGCAGGCGGTCTATTTACAGAAGACCGACGACTTCGCGTCGGCCAATCACTGGCAACCCTCGGCGCTCATGTCGGCCGTACACGCCGACCTGTGGACCGATAAGCTCCGGGTGAAACCCAAGCGTGAACGACGATCTCGACAAGCGGCGGGAGTTCCTGCCGCCTAACAACGAGGCGCCTGAAAGTTGGCTGCGGCAATACGACGGCAGGCCTAGTGTCCTGCCGTCGTGGCCGCCGCCGTCGTCCGCGGCCATGGTGGTCGTCGTCAAGGAACCCGGCGACCCCGGGACCTATGCCGACGTCATCACCAAGAAGGCCCAAGTCGATGACGTACTGACCGGGGAACCGGACGGTACCAAACGGCTGTATTTCGTCGTGCCCCGCGCTCTCATCCTCAACGGTAGGATGTGCGGGCTCACGAATGAAGACTTCGCTTACTAGCATGTACAAAACGACCGGGTACCGCATCGAAGCCGTGAATATCGAGCAGACTCCGCGGGCCTTCCGTAAAGTCTGGTTTCTCGACGCCGTCCAGGTTGACTCCGTGACCGGCGTACGCTCGACTTCGAACATCTGTAGCGGTGACGAGCGTTACTGTCGGAAGACGCTTGCCCAGATCAAACAATCCGGCAAGGAGTGGGGAGAGCCCTGATGGACTTTTCTTGGACGTGGAAATGGGACGTATTCGCGTGGTCGAATGAACCCCGTGATCGCGTCGAGTTGGGTGACGATCAGGGTTGCTGGGTTCGCGTCTTCTGGCGACTGTTCGTGTGGGTCGATTGAAACAAGGCGGCCGGCGGGAAGTACAACCGTTCGGTCGGTGGCTGTGTAGGATAGGCGGGAGGCTTGGATACCGGGCCGCTAGGTTCGGTGAGCCGTCGTTGAAATACCGCCCTCCACCTCGCCTTTAAGGCGGCATCCCGGGCGCGGCCCGGGGTGCCGTCTTTCTTTTAGCTATCAGGCCTGCTATCGTGATAGCCGTCAGGATGACGATTCGCGGCTTCAGGGAGGTTGTCATGGCGCGGCCGATTGTGGTTGATCTGTTCTTCGACGGCAACGCACGCACGCGTGCATCACAGAAGTACGGCTACGGTCAACGGACCGCGGACGACGAAACCTTCGCCACCGTCGACAAAGATGGCGGCATGCTCCACGGGGCTCTGGCCGGACGCCCACTGAGCGTCGCACTTCCGACGGGCACTACCGGCGGCAAGGGCAAGCTCAGCAATATGTTGCTATCGCCTGCCAACGAAGGCGGCGTGCCGACCGGCTTCAGCCCCAACAAGCTCGACAACACCGTCGTGCTGATCGATCCGCAGATCAACGGCGACTCGGTCAAGATTCCGTTGGGTCGTCTGCGGGCCGACATGATCAATACGGCCATCCGGGGTGCCGCCGAAACGGTGCCGACCGACGGCTCGATTGAACGCACGCGGCTGCGTGCCGCTGCCGCTTATCACGCCCTGGCCGACGAAGCCGAGGTCACGCACATCAAGGAAGCGGCGCCGTCGCAGCCCCAGACCCACACGGTGGCTCCACAGCCGGCACAGCCGCACGTCGTGCAGCCGCAGACCGTTCAACCCCAGGCCGCGCAACCGCACGTCGTACAGGTTCCCGTCATGCACCAAGCCGCCCAACCCGTCCAGCAACCGAAGCCCGTCACCACGTGGGGCGCCAGCCCGCTCGGAGCGTTTCGCGAGAAGCCGCCGGTCCAGCAAGCAGCGATGCCGACCGGCGAGGCACCAATGCCGACCGTCGGGGCGCCGCAGGTCGCAGCACCGGCCGTGCACGTCGTCTTCGCTTTCGAGCTGTTGAGCGCCAACGGCACCTGCGAGATGTCGCAAGACGCGTACTATCACGACGTGCTGCACATCCCGGGCTTCCTGGTCTTCGTGTGGGACAAGCGATACACGGCTGCCAAGCCGTATTGGCCGCCGGGCGGCGAAGGGGCTCCGCCGACGGCTGTGCAACGGGAAGGTGATACCAATGCCTATCTTGTTCACACCACACCCATTCGTTATTCTCACCGCGACTTTGAGTACAGCGTCTTTGTCATCGACAAGGTCGCGCCCACCGCGTGATAGCAGGTAGGACCATGATCAAAACCGGCGAGATTCGCCCTAACGTCACGCCTGACACCGAGAACCGGCTCGACAAGTCGGCGCAATCGGATCCCAAGGCTCAGATTCGTAAGCTCGACGACGATCAAGCGAAGCGGTTGTCCGACCGGCTCGCCGCCAAGCTGAAGTAGCCGCCGTAGCGGGTACGGACACCCAAACCAGCTCACGGATGAGCCTATGTCTTCGTCGCTGACGGACAATATCGCCGGCATGCCATCGACCGGAATCGGCCGTGACGGGCGATTCCCCGATCCGTTCTGCGACATCGCGTCGATGAATATGCCGACGACGATCCAGTCGGCGCTCTACTGGTGCGAATTCCTCCTGCAGGCCAACGGCGTCTATCGCGAGGCCCTGCGTCGCATCGTCTCGTACTTCATCACCGACGTCGAAATCGTCGACGATGAACGCCGCAAGGTCGGTAAGGAAGAGCGAGACAAGTATCTCGACTTCCTCAACGACACGCTCGGCATCAAAGACGTGCTGCATCAGGTAGCGATGGACTACCTGACCTACGGCAACTCGTTCACCAGCGTGATGATGCCGTTCCGTCGGGCGCTCTCGTGCAAGCAGTGTGCATTCGAGGCTCCGATCCGGAAGGTCTACAACACGCCCCAGTTCTCGTTTGCGTGGCAAGACTTCGACTTCCACGCCACGTGTCCGCGGTGCCATTATCGCGGTGCCTGGAAGCATATCGATCGCCGCAGCGGCGACAGCCTGGACGTGAAGGTCAAGCGGTGGCGCCCGCAAGAGCTGGACCTGCTCTGGGACCCGCTCACCGACGACGTCACACAAATCTGGAAGATCCCCGACGAGTATCGCACGATGCTCCGCAAGGGGAAGCTGCACCATATCGAACGTGCCAGCTGGGAAGTGATTCAGGCCGTCAAGAGCGGTCAGAATCTCATGTTCGACAAGGATGTCGTCTACCACATGAAGGAAGAAGCCCTGGCCGGCATCCGCAACCGGGGCTGGGGCATTAGCCCTGTTCTTACTAACTTCCGGCAGGCGTACTACGTCCAGATTCTGCAGCGGTACAACGAAGCGATCGCGCTGGATTACGTGATCCCGTTCCGTGTGCTGACGCCCGAGAAGCAAGGCAGCGGCGACACCGATCCGGTCCACCATCTCAACTTGGCCGGCTTCGTGAACCGCGTGCAGGGCATGCTGCGGGCTCGCGATCGCAATCCGGCTCGCTGGAACGTGCTCCCGTTCTCGATCGACTACAAGGCTCTGGGCGGCGACGCCACCGAGCTGGCTCCCAAGGAGCTGATCGACCAGGGGCTCGATACGCTGCTCACGTCGATCGGCGTGCCGGTCGAGTTCTACAAGGGCTCGCTCAATGTCCAAGCGGCGCCCGTGGCTCTGCGGCTTCTCGAGGCCAACTGGAGTCACCTGATCCACAAGCTGAACATCTTCATCAACAAACTCGTGGTCCGGGTCTCACGCCTGATGGGCTGGGAACCGGTCCATGCTCGTTTGGTCCGCGTCACGCACGCCGACGACCTCAACCGCCAGATGGCCAAGCTGCAGCTGATGATGGGCAACCAGATCAGCAAGACCACCGGCCTCACCTCGGTCGGCCTCGACTACGATGCCGAAGTCCGCCGTATGCTCCAAGAGTCCCGCATCGAAGCCGAAGAGCAAAAGCGGATGCAGGACGAGATGGAACAGGGCGCGATGATGCAGGAGTACGTCAACACGATCGCTCCCGACATCACTACGCAGGCGATGTCTTCGCTGCAGCAGGCCATGGGCGGTGGTGCCGCAGCCGGCGGCGCGCCCCCGGCGCCCGGCGGCGCCCCGGCGGCACCCGGCATGGGTCCGTCGGCCGTCGACCAGTTCTTGGCCCAACGGATCAACAATCCGAACGTGCCGATTACGCCGGAAGAGCTGCAATCGCAGGCCGAAACGATCGCCACCGACCTGATGAGCAAGTCCGATCTGCAGCGTAAGACCGAGCTCTCGAAGCTGCGGAAGGGCGATAAGACCATGCACTATCTGGTCCGCAGCATCATGGACAGCATGCGGCAGCAGGCCGCTTCCCAGGGTCAAGAGATGGTTTTACAGCAGCAATACGGTAAAACTGCGTCAACCCGGAACCCGCGGGTCGTCGACTTGCGGCCGAAGCTCTACATCGACCTTGATGATTAAACATGCTGGTTGGCATCGTCACTCGTTACTACCGTTGCGAAGCCACCCTGCTTGCCTGTCGTATCGCCGCCGCGGCCATGAGCTACGGCGGCGATATTGCGTTTTACACCGAGCAGGATCGGGCCGTAGGCGTCGACGCCAAGTACGACGGACATCTCACGCTGGCCCGCAAGAAGGCCTTCCAAGACTGGGCACAGCCCTGTTCGCATCTGATCTGGCTCGAACCGCCGCTGCTGAAAGACGTGCATTGGGCCAATGAAGTCCACAAGCACACGGTGATCGTGCCCGACTGGCACCATCTCTACAGCGGGCAGCGAAAAGTTCTGCACGCGGCCGGGAGCGTCATCTGTACCAGCCGCGCGGCAGCTGATTTCCTGATTCGTCGCTGGAAGGTGCCCCGGTGCATGCCGGCCGGTTGGGACCCGGGCCTTACGCCGACCCGTAAAACCGGTCCCCTCGATCCGGCCAAGCCGCGGCTGTTCTATCCGCTCGAGCA
The DNA here is from genome assembly GCA_964635875.1 of uncultured Aquaspirillum sp. Taxonomy (GTDB): domain Bacteria; phylum Pseudomonadota; class Gammaproteobacteria; order Burkholderiales; family Aquaspirillaceae; genus CAZWRK01. The sequence goes on along the minus strand of CAZWRK010000001.1, from coordinate 77,190 downwards.
AGTCACGCCGGCCAACCAGCCGACGATGCTGCACATGCTGGCCAAGGTACTGGAAGCGACGCAGGCGTCCCTCACGATCGCCTATGTTCCGAGCCGGGTAGATTCACAGACGCGACACACGTTGCAGTGCCTGGAACGCCGCTTCAAAGATCGCGTTAAGTTGTTGCGATCCATACCGTTATGCAAACTGCCGTTGCAGGCGGCCGTGCATGATCTGACCCTGTGGCCGAGCCGCGCGGACAACGCGGCTCTGGGGGCTCTGACCTCGGCTTACGTCGGCACGCCTGTGCTGGCCTTCAACGTGCCGCCGGTCAACGAATTCGTCCACGCTTCGACCCTCGTGCCCTGCAACCACCGAGAGGGCGTCGTACGCGAGCCGACGGCAGTGCTGAACTACCGGGACTATGGTGCCTATCTCAATCAGCTCGTGACCGAGCCGGCGGCATTGGCCCAGGCGTACGTCGACAACACGTACTTGCTGCAGGAGCGGAGTAAGAACTTTGCCAAGGCTTGGGCTCTCGTATTCGAGAATTAGCTGCTTTACACTGATAGCAGCCCGAATATGATTTCGGCAGCTATGGAAAGCTGTGCTCATGCAAGGATGCGTTATGCCGCTCGAACGCGCAGTCACGGACGAGTTCATTCTCAAAAAATACCTGGACCTCAAGTTGCCCACCGGTCGCGCGGTGTTGCAGCATGCTTGGGAGGTCGGTGAAGCGGCTGCCAAACTGATCCGCAGCCATCTGCACAAGAGCTGGGGCGAGTGTCCACCCGTCAGCATTGCCGAACAGATCGATCAGGTGATGCACGCCGGGCTGTTGTACGCCGCCATGGACACGTGCTCGATGACGTTCGAGGGCGTGTGCCAAGTGGCCTCGTTGGAAGTCGCACGAATCGTCAGCGACATCTCGGCCGACGTCCGACTCCCCGAGCCGCAACGTATTCGCGATCGGATCGGTCGCATCGGCGGCGGTGGGGACGGAAAGCTGCTGCCCCAGATCGTCACGCTGGCCGACATGATCTGCACCGTGCGGCACTATGCCCAGCTCCTCGACCAAGAGGGCGGTGTGCCCTTCGAGCTGCTGGAATGGATCCACCGCGATCTCGAAACGCGGACGGATTTGCTGGGGGCTCTGACGCAGGTACGAGACTCGAAGCTGCTCGACAGCTGGTGGATTAAAACCCGCAATACGATCGGCGAGACAAGTGAACGCTGCTGCAAAATGATGCGTGCCCATCAACTGCAGCGACGAATCAACGAACGGGCACAACGGGAGACCGCGCAAGCGGGACGGACATGCCGCACGAAGCTCAAGATTTAATGGGTTGGGCGTTCGAAGAATACAAGAAGAGCAAACAGCTCACGCCGGACGTCGAGAACGTGTTGCAGGCGTTCGTAAAGTCGTCCCGGGAGCTGTTTGCCAAGGTGTCGGTCCGCGGCTTGGCGGCTGCCGGCGTCGGCATGGGCTTGCAGCTGACCGACGGGCAGGTATTGTTGTTTACGAATCACGCCAAACCGGTCCCCGGCGATCCGGGCGATTACGGCGGCTACGAGTTCATCGGCAACACGCCCGGACGCCAAGGTCCCGGCGAGCGGCCGACGGATCAACCCATCTTCGGCAAAGGCTAGCATGTTCATCGTTCTTGAAGGCTCCGACGGCGTCGGGAAATCGACCCAGGTCGAAATGCTCTGCGATTACCTGACCGCACAGGGTCGCAACGTGTTGCAGGTGCAAGACCCGGGACACACGCAGCTCGGCAAAATCTTGCGGGAGCTTCTCAAGGATAAGAACCTCGCCATGCGTCCCGTGACGCAGGCTCTGTTGTTCGCCGCGGCTCGCGCCGAGACGGCCAAGTGCATCGCCGATCACCTGGACAAGGGCGGCGATGTCGTGGCCGATCGCTGGTTGCTGTCGATGTTGGTCTACCAGGGGCACGTGATGCACGTGCCGATGTCGTTCCTGATGGAAATCAACTTCCACTGCAACTGCGGCGTTACGCCGGACAAGACGATCCTGCTCACGCTGCCGATCGAAGAAGCGATGCGTCGCCGGCACGGCTGCGAAAACAGCATCGGCTCGTGCGCCAGCCCGGCCAAGGAAGATCGCTTCGACGCCGCCGGCAGCGAGTTCCAGGAGCAGCTGCGCGGGGCCTATCTCTCGTTTGCCAATAAGCTCGCCAACGTCCATACGCTCGATGTGACCGGCTTCTCGCGGCAGAGCGTCCACGAACAGATTCTGGAAGCCTTGGGTCTGCTGGCTCCGGCCAGTTAATAGAAACATGCGACTGCACGACCAACTGAGCTTCGTTCTGCAAAGCAAGCTGGCCGCCTACCAAGGCGTGGCAGTCGACGAGACCAAGGCTGGAGAAATCCAGACGATCTTGCTGGAAACGCTGGCGGGGTTCTACCCTTACGACGTTTCCACCGGCCTCTTCTGGCTGACGGCGGCTCTGGCGGAAGCCAAAGACGTCATGCCGGAGGCCTTGGCACCCTTCGCACTGGAAATGGCGCCGCTGACGACGGTTGACCAGCTGCGATTCCACTTGCGTCAAGTTGGGCCGTTCAGGCTCGACGAGACGGCGAGCGAGGTTCCCGATGACGCGACAAAGAACGGTGATACTCGGCGAGATTCCGCCGCTGCCGCCGATGGAGATCACCCCGGCGACGGAAACGGCGCCGGAAACGTGCATTCTCACTTGGGACCTGACCCGGTTGTCACCGGCGGATCGCTACGAAATCTTCGAGAAGATGCAGCACCTGCTCCGCAGTTGGCGCCCAAGCGTAAGCCCCGATTGCATCTCCTCGACTGACACGCTGACGATGACCGGCGGCGGTGTGCGTCCGCCGCCGTCGCCACCGCGTCGTCCCCGCCCGGCACCGGCCCCGCACGTGGTCGATACGTCGCCGCATATCGTGGCTTCGTACGGTACCTATCCTGAAGCTGACCGGGTGTACTTCTCGCCCAGTCGGGGCAGCGATATCCACGGCGACGGGTCTCGCGAGCGTCCGTACCAGAGCTATGCGACGGCGGCTACGAACCGCGGACAACACCGGTCGATGCATAATGCCGACCGGGCGGACCCGAACCAGCCGGTCGCCGTGTTCCACTAAAGTGGCGACGTTTTTGCGTCATATCCGGTAGTGGCCTCCTAGCAGGCTTTCTTATCCCGGAGGACGCCATGGCTAAACGCGTGTTCTGCATCCTGCAGCCGCCGCTGCGCCCATTGACTCGAACAGAGTGCGAGTTCACCTTCACCGACAAATTGAACGTCACCGAGCAACTGATCGGCATGGGGACGCGAGCGATCAGACGTTACGCCCTGTGCTACTTGTGGCGTGGGCTCCACTATCGCGGCTACAACCATCCGAAGTTCATCGTGCTGCAGTTCCTGAACTCGACCTGTCTGCTCACGGAATTCCACTCCTCGCTTTATGAGCGATGGGGTTTTGCGAATCAGACGGAGATGTCCGAGTGGTTCGCCGACGCAAAGATGCGGTGCTGGCGATATCGCCGACAATGGCGTGAACCCCGCTTACCAATCGGTTCGCCTAACGAACTGATGATCCGCTTTAAGCACAACGGTCCGAAAGTGCTGGCGGGTGCGCAGACCAAAGGTGCCAAGGGCATAATCGCTCTACGGCGGATCTTCGAAGTCGGTGATTTTCACGTCGGCAAAGACTGGTACCACGTCGTGGTGCTCAACAATCCCAAATACTTGCAAGAAGGCGAGTCTGTGGACGGCTCGCGCGACTTCCTGCAGGAGAAAGAAGACCTTGCTAAGAAAGGGCTGAACATTGACGACATGTATTTCGATTCTTGAGATTCCCGAAGAGCGTCGCTTTAAGCCCAAGTACGGCGACATCCTGGTCGGCGATACCGAGGAGAACCAGCAGCGATATCTGCGTTCGATCACCAAGTCGGAGCTGCTGCCGTATGGCGGATTGCTCGGACCGCGGCCGTGGCAGTATTGCCGCGATCTGGGCATCGATACGAGCTTCGTGGTCCCCGCGCTGTTACGGACGTGCCCGTACACCGAGCACGCCTACTTCGGCTCCGTGCCGATTTTGATTACGACGCCCGAAATGGTCGAAGTGAAGATGCCCCGCGGCTACCCCTTCGACTTCTTCACCGATACCTTCACGTTCGATCGCGAGGCTCTGTCCGGCGAGATGCTCGACGGAACCGAGATCGCTCATGTGCATCGTGCGTGGCTCGGCTCGGGTTATACCGAAGGGACACGTACCAGCGACGGTTCGAATTCGCTGATGCTGCTGCAGCACGAACTCAGCAATGGCTGGCGGCTGCACTGTGCTACCTGGATTTGGCACAACAAGTAACCGAGGGAAACATGTTGATTGGAATGCGGGTGCTCGTGCGTGCCGGAATGACTTCGTTCAATCCGGACAATGATCAGTACGCAACGGTCATCGGTTACGACGACCAGCACGATCAGCTTTGGGTTCGCAGCTGTGGTAACCCCAAGATGTCGGCGACCGTCGAATGGGCCAACATCGTTGGCATCTGTCCGAACGATACGACGACGATCCTGATCTCGTATCGCGGTTTGACGTCGATACGCATCAACTGATCGACGAGTGAGCACCCGCTTCAATGCGGGTGCTCGCTCTTTCTTTTAGCTATCAGCAAGCAGTGAGATGCGCAATTGCGGCGGCTCCCGCAGACTGGGACAATAACGCCCAGCCTACTCAAGGATGAGGAGCCCACCGTCATGACGACGATACCCACCTTCCCACTGACATTCCGCCAGCTTGGCGTCAAACAGGTCGACGAGATCATGGCGATCGAGTCGACCGCGTACCGCACGCCCTGGACCGCGGAAGAGATGACCCAGATTCTGAAAGCGCCGGACTTCTTCGGTACCGGCGCCTACGACGGTAATCGGCTTGTAGGCTATTCGATCTGGGCCGTTGCGGGCACCAAAATCGTCCTGCATAATCTCGCCGTCGTCGGCGATCGCCGCCGGCAGGGGATCGGCGCCTTGCTCTTCAACCGCCTCAAGGAAAAGGTGCTATCAACACCCAATCGGACGCGAATTGAAGTGCCCGTCCCCGAGCTGAATCTCGACGCGCAGCTCTTCTTCCGTACGATGGGCGTACGGGCCGTGAACGTCGAAAAACGGAGCGGCGATACGGTTTACCGCATGCTCTGGCGTCGTCCGATAGATAAAGAAAATGCCCCGGAAACTGATAGCTAGCATACCGTCGCCGGGCAGCACGCCGTTTCGAGACGCCATGCGTCTCGACTGGCTAACGCCGCCCAACCGCAATAACGATCAGTTTCTGGCTCACGCTCTCGACATTACGCGACCACCGCGGTTCGACCCGGTGACGCATCGTGAACACGCGTCGCGAGACCTTCGCGAGTACGTCGCCACGACGAGTCGGTTGATGAGCGAAGTCTCGATACCGCTCGAGCTGTTCAACACTCGCGATTACTGTTTCACCGTCCCGGCGAGACCTCAACCCGAGCTGACGGTCGAAAGTCTGCGGGACGTTCTCCGACAGGTACGCAACCGCGAGACGCGGATCATTCGGACGCACGAGGAAGCCTTGGCAGCACTGGCCGACGGCTTCCAGATCACCGAACCCTCGCTGTACGAACGGCCGGTACGCGGTAGCTGGTCGCACAGCATGGTGCTGCTGCCGTCGCTGCTGGAGTCACCTCGCCCGCTCACGCAGCGTGACCGACGTCGCCAACACCTTCGACTCAATACGGCGATCCTATGTCACATGACTACCACTTCTGCAGCACGCCCCGCGGACCGAATCGGCTCTACGACCTCTGGGCGGCCGCCGTCCGGGACGCCGCGCGCCTTGAACGCTTAGCGCTGAATACCCAGATTCTGCAGTGGGCGACCGGGGAACAGTATCGGCGATTGACCGATTACGTTGCCGGTGTCCGTAACTACGACGCCATGCGCGTCGATCCCGCCAGCGGCAATCCGCTCTCGTGGACGTGTGCAAGTCAACACGTCGTGCTGGGAGACGGACTGGCGGAAATCGAGGTACACTTCACGCTCTAAGTTTCGGGGTAAAATGCGTCATATCGAGTAGGGTCCGTTTCTATCCCTACGAGGTGCGATATGAAGACGCTTGCTGATTTGAATGTCCGCATGGACAAGCTGCGGAGCGATCTGCAGGTATTGGCTAACGATGCCATGGAGCGGTGCGAGCTGCGGGTCGACGGTGAAGCGCGGTTCGAACGATATGCCAACGACTTGGTGCGGGAGTTTTACGCAGAAGTCCTGCAGGCGATCGTCAACGACATCGACCGCCCCGGTTACATCGCACACTGCGCGTTGTACGCTCCTACGATCTACGACGAAGTGCGAGCAGTGCTGCTAAAACACTATGAGTAACACGCGGATAGAAATGCTACCGCCGACGAAGAAGCGGTACTTCGTCAATGTCGTCATCGACGGTAAGCCCTGTGTCATGGCGGTCGGCGAATCCGTTTACAAGCAGTTGGTGCTACTGGCGGACACTCCGCCGACCCCGCTGCCCTGGTATCGCCGCTTCTGGCGACGCCTTACGAATTTCTTGGCAACCATTAGAAACGCCATCCGTGTTAAACCGAGAAACCGCTCGCGAACGTCTGTGTGACAAGCTCACGGAAACCCGTGGTCGCACGTTCAACAGCCTGTTCGCCGAGTTCGAGCAGATGCAGATCAAAGGTACGGTACAACGCTGTCGCGAATGCCTCGTGGCCCTGTGGCTGACGAAGGCGGCGAAGCTGAGTCCGTTCTTCGTGCGCGTCCTGCAAGACTCGGCGATGCTGCTGCATCCCGAAGATCGCTTCGAAGTACCTCCGGCGGCCGATGATCATTTCATCCTGCCGAAGATCCTCGCCAAGATCGTCCGGATGTACGACTTCGGTTACCTGTACGAGTTCGAGGCCCAACCGTCCGGCATCAAGTACATCGGGACGCCGATGGCGGTTCGCCTCGAACGCTTCAAGCTCAATCTCGAGCAGGTGCTCGGGTGAGTCAGCTCAGCTCTCGCGATTTAGTATGTGCTTCTCGGCGGGACTATTCGCGCATCGTCCGCAGGTTGCACTATGCCGGTAGGCATAGTCGGTGTTTGCGTGTCGGACGCCCGCTCGGAAATCCGCTACCAGGACCGGCACAAGAGCGACGTGTCGACTGGCGACATTCGCGGGATTGTCGGTTATGGCGGTGGGTTTTTAACGCGCCGCGATGTCAACGACGCAGTCGCCGTGCTTTGCGGCTACGTATGACTGAACCGCCAGAACCCTATCGACCGGCTACGCGTAGTGCACGTGACTGCAACCGCACTGTTGTTCCTATTAACAGGAGAATCCGTACGTGACCACTTTCCAGGTGAGCGCATGACGTATGAAGAAGCGTACGCCGCCCTGTACGTAAAGCTGCAAGCGGCGTCCAAGAAAACTCTGCAGCAACTGTTCGACGAGATGGTGGAGCTGGGGCTGAAGTGCCAGCGCAGCAACTGCGCCACCTGCTTGGTGGCCGAGTACCTCAACCAAGACTTCCTGCCGAACTTCAACGTCATCGTCGGCTGCGATTACGCACGGCTGGTGCCCGTCGACAAGCACGCCACGGTGAGTGCACACTTGCGGTTGCCGTTCGTGCTGCAGCAGCTCGTCTACATGTTCGACTGCGGCGCCATTCCGGAACTCGACGCCTACCCCTACAACGCCCGCGGAAACGAGTTGCCGTTCGGCGAGCGTATTCGGATGCGCTTTGGCTACGACGTCAACTCGCCGCACACGCTGGCCAGTTAATAGAAACAGGGAACCAAGCCCATGACGTATGAAGAAGCACGGGACGCACTGCAGGCGAAGATGCAGGAAGCGTCCCAGAAGACCCTGCAGCAACTCTTCGACGAGATGGTGGGGCTGGGGCTCCGCAGTCAACGTAACGACTGCACGCGGTGTCTGGTGTCCGATTACCTGTCGCTCGCCGTACAACCGGACTTCCGCGTGTTCGTCGGCACCGCCAGGGCAAGGCTCGTACTGCCCGAGGATACGCACGGGAACACGCTCCCGGGGAAGGAACACTTCCTGATGCCGCGCGTCTTGCAGCTGCTTATCACCATGTTCGACTTTGGCAACATTCCCGAGCTCGACCTAAATCCGAGCGACAACCAATCGTGCGAACTGCCGTTCGCCGCGCGGTGCTTGCTCGTGCACTGCCTGCGGCCGGACGAAGTCTTCGCGTAAGCGTGCAGCCAGTTATTAGAAACAAGGAACCAAACTCATGGATATGTTGATCGACGAAACGCTGGCAGCGGAGTTGGTTGGTCGCGATGACGTGACCTCTGAGGTGCTGCGTCGACTGACGTACGCCGAGAACGATTTGAAGATGGCGATGGACACGGACGAGGAAACAGAATCTCGAAGCGGTCATGCTGTTTCGTTCCGCGTACTCATGAACGAAGTACGCGACTTCTGCGAAAAGCTGGACAAAATGCCGGTTCGACAGATGTCGCGGGTCGAACTGCATGTTGTCGCTACGTGGGCCGATTTGAGATGTCGTGGACACAAATTGTTCTAGCGCGGTGGTCGGAGCGTGTCGCCAGTTATTAGAAACAGGGCGGGCCGGCGCAAGCCGGCCTCGCCCCTTTTCTTTAGCTATCAGCGACCTATACTGCGGCCTTTACCCTCACCGGAGAGCCGCAATGCCCATCTCGTCGCCCGCCCAGGAAGTTCACGATCTGCTCCGCAATGAAATGCGTTCGGCCGGCGAAGCGGCTCTGGGCTTGGCGGCCTCGCTGGGCTGCATGCGGATGTTCAACAACCCGCTCTCGGTCAATCCCGAGACGCCGATCACCATGAGCCCGACCACGGCGTATCTGGCCTGCGGGCAGCTGATCGGCGCCCTGGGCATGATCCAGCAGAACAACCTGATCGAGCAGGCGGTCCGCAAGAGCCGCAAAGCCAACAACCACGCCACGCTCATCAGCCTGATGAACATCCGGACCAGCTACTGGATGGCCTTCGACGAGATCGCCCGCAGCGGCTGCAACAGCATCACGGTGCAGGCGGCCCACGAGCTCCAACGCTTCGACGACCGCTTGGAAGAGATCGCCGAGCTGATCCACAAGGCCCTCGTCCAACGCTCGAAGTGGTACGAGACGTGGCGTGCTCGCTTGCTGCACTCGGCCGACCCGGCGATCAGCTTGCCGTGGTTCCTGAAACCGGCGTTTCTGCTTGGTCGGGTAGATCGACTGTCCGTGGATTCCGCCCCCCAGCCGCCGCAGGAGCAGACTCCGCCGGAACCGGCTGCCCCAGTCGATCCGGCTCCCCAGGACGCCGCGGCATCCGCATAATCGAGTCTTCGAGCAGCTCCAGGCCGTCCGGGAAGCGTATGCCCTCGACGTTGCCGGTCTCCCGGCAGACCACCAGCGACAAACCCTCGTAACGCGGAGCCACTACCGGGTTTCGCAGGGTGTCGACCAGCGTCATGCGGACGACCTCGCGGAAACTGTCCCGCAAGCCGCGCAAACGCTCGTTCAAGACCACGCCGGTCTGCTCATTATCTCGCCGTCGCATCCAAGCCTCGTCGATTGCGTCTTTGACCAGCCGCACCACGACGCGATCGATCATCTGCAGAAAGGCTTGCCGCCCGTTCTGGTTCCCCATCGACACGGCCGCCATACGGAGCGATATCAGGTCCGTTCCGACCGCCTGAAAGCTGCTACGAATCCCGTTCATTGCGATGACGGGCGGAGACAGGCTATTGAGGGAGGCGTAGAGCGTCGAACCGTCCATCAACAGGGCCGAAAGCCAGAACCAAGCCATCTGGGCGTTCAGGTTCCCGAGGTTGACGCCCGGCGTGAACACGAGGGCGTTGATACCGACCCATTCGCCTTGGTACCACGACTTCCATTCCCGGCTCCACTGGGTGTCGATATGCCCGCACAGCCGTGCTTCGAGCGTGGCGTACATGTACGGGACCAAATGGTCCGTCAGCTCCCAGCCGTAATCGTGGTTCGTGGGAATCGGCAGCAATTCGTGGTACGGGCAGCCCGGTTCGGCATTGCCCATGGGAATGAGCTGCTTACCGCCCAGGGAAGCATGTCCGCCGATAATGGCGTAACCGCCGTGCAAAGCGTACGGACGTTCGACCCGATCGCCGTAGTAATGCCAAGGCGATAGCAGCTCCTTGCGATAGAACGGTTCCCACCGATCGATCATGCCCGGGACGTACAGAATGCGGCAACGCCGGTTGGCGTGCCGTACGGCTCCCGAACAGAAGCCCGGGTAGTAAGTGGGTAGCTCGTGGCTGAAGGCTTCGACGGGCGTCTCGCCGATGTCGACCAGGATGCGGGTGTAGATGCCGAGATGCTGCAGCTCCGAAGCGGCTACCGAGGAGAGCCCGGTGAAGTCCCGCGTAGGAATGCGGGCGTTGGCCATGTAGTTGGGAGTGGTCGGCTGCCGGATACCGGCGGAACCGTAGACCGGCTGACTGGACGGCGAAGACATACGACGAGACTCACCGAGCTTGATGCGACCCTTGCGACGACGAACTGCGTGCATGGTAGCCTGTGAGTCTCGAACGTAAACAAAGCGGGCGTGAACAAAGTCCCTCGCGTACCGTCATGGGGTGAGCACGGTACGCGAGGGAACCCTGTGGGATTGCTTGAGCGGGCTCCCGGCCGGTTGTGAAGGGATACTCGGATACCCGACGAGAGCGCGTGTGTGGTACAGTTCCGAGCGTCTTGAGGTGTGCTCGCGTTTTGACGCAAAGAGGGTGCTGCTATGAAGAGCGTGCCGCGCGAAATGAGTGTGAATCTGCTACTGCAAGCACTGGCGCCAAGTGCGCTAGCTGGTAGCAAGTCTGCTAGCAGCTTGCACCTAGAACGTCTCCTGGGAGTGTCGCCGGAGCTGGAAATTGCTCCGGGAATTTTCGTGGAGACGGTGAATTGCCCCGCGAAGGTGGCGACTGAGAAGCGAACAGCGCGTGCTAGCACCGCCCAGAGCGTGATTCAGGATGAGCCAACTGAGCCCCTGAGCGCCGATGGCCGGGTCAACGGGGGGTGCAGTGGTGATAGCACCCAAAACGCCGCGGATCACGTGAAATTGGCCGTAGCCCTGGTAAATACGATCGGCCAGCGTCTGCTAGCACGTCGAAAGGCTGCTGCGGCAGACATCGACGCTTCGCCATACGGAAAAGCGGCGACTGCTATCACGACCGACGCGCCAGGCACCAAGAAGCAGGCCAACATGCCGGCGCTCCGCAACCCGATGCTGCCCGGCGCCTACTCCGTGACGGCCACGCCCGAACAGCAGTCCCAAAACCAAGCCGCTGCCCAGAACCCGGTCGCCCAGGCCACGCAAGCCAGCACCGTCGGTCCGGGCAACACGCCTAACGCCAACCCGATCGGCAGCTTCGGTCCGCTGGCGGCCAACCCGGGCCAAGTCACCGGCAACGCGGCCCTCGGCGTGAAGAACAACGTGATGAAGATCGGGGCCGCGCGGGAGCTCGCCGAAATTTTTGACGCAAAGGTAAGTAACGATTTCTGGGACGCTCTTGGGGCGGGCTTTCGCCACGTCTTCGAACACGGCAAGCAGGCCGCCATCGGACCCTACGAAGTCGTCGTCGATCGGCCGCGGGGCTACAAGAAAACCTTCCAAACGCCACGCGGTCCCGAGGGTATCGAAGCCGATAATCCCTACCGCGAGTTGTTCCGGGCACAGAAGCAAGCCTTGGCACCGCTCATGCCCCGCCGCAAGAAGAAGCCTGTTATTAACAACAGCATCGCCTCACCGCTGTTGGGCCTGGGGGCTCTCGGTGCTGCGGGCATCGGCGGCGCTCATGCACTGGCCGGCGACGAACAAGCCGCCAACCTCGGTCGCATCGTCGGGCAGCACGAGCTGCCGCTGGCCCCGCACGAAACGGCCACGACGCGGTACCAGAGCCTGATGAGCGAAGGCGCCGGCGTGGCCCCGTTGGGCATTCCGGCCGGCGAGATCATCAGCCGCGTACGGGCACAGCCGAAGCTGATGGAGGCCGTGGGGATCAAGGGCTACGGCGCCGATCGTCCGGGGAGCTTCCAAGAAGCCCGCATGCATTACGACGCCTTCCGCAAGGGGCCGATCGCCGCCTATCAGCATCAGCTCTCGGCCAAAGGCATGGGAACGCAGGTCGCTCCCGAGCTGGCCCTGACGCACGGCGTGAAAACGTACGACCAGCTCATGCAGCCGCACTTCACCGAGGCGTTCAAGAAGTGGCGGACGGCTCAAGGGGGCCAAGGGCAGCTGCTCGAGGGCGCCAGCGGTTGGCTTGAGCCCCACGAGATCGACGCCAGCGTGGTGCCGCTCGAAGCCCAGCGCGATTTCATTCGGCAGTACCACGAAGGTCTGCCGCCGGCGCTGCAGGCCGAACGGCAACGCGTCGAGACCGATCTGTGGGGACCGGGGCTCAAGAACAACGAAAAGAACTATCGCCCGGTGATCGAGGGCGGTCTGGGCGTCCGCAACGCTCTGAAGACCGTCGGCATGACGGCCGGCGGCGCGGCCACGGGTGGCATTCTCGGTCATTACCTGCACAAGGCTCTGACGGGCGGCCGCGAGGAAGGCGAAGTGAATCCGGGCTATTGGGCTGCCACCGGCCTGGGTGCGGCGGCCGGCGGCGCAGCGGGCTATTTCGGCGGCACGCCGCAAGGCCGCGAAATGCTAGCCCGCTTCTTCAAGCGCTCGAACTGGCTGGACAAGGTCGTCGAACACCCCGTCACGCCGTTCATCGCTCGTCCGGTGATCGGCGCCGGCGTCTCGCTGGGGATCAATGAACTGGTGCGACTGTTGGCCGCGCAGTATGTTGGCAAGCCGGTCGACCCGGAGAAGAAACGCCAGGATCGACTGATCGCCGGAGCGATGGGCGCCGGCATGGGTCTGGGGAAGGCGATCTCGCCGTACGTGGAGAGCATGATCACGTGAGCACACGACCCGTCATCCTGGGAGAGATACCGCCGACACAGGACGTGCCGCCGGTCGAAGTTCCGCAGATGACGGCAGCGGAGATGCCGGTCGAAGCTCGCACGGAAGACGACGAGCCCGTTATGACTTGGGCCGAGTTCAAACGGTTGGCCGAGGCCCAAGGCCTCCGAGACGAAGACCCCGTGTACGACATCGACATCTGGAATCGCGAATTCAAAGTGCGTCGACGGACCGACGGCAATATCTCGATCTACTAGGAGCATCGCATGGAAGCGAGCACGTTCGCCCAAGGATTGGGCAAAGAAGCGAAGATGCCGATTACCGCGGGTCGCATGCAAACCGGCGGCCGCGGGATGCCCGTGATGAAGCCGGCGGGCGGCATGCAGATGCCCACGATCGGTCAGGCCAGCATGCCTACCGCTCCGGCACCGACGCCCAACATCCGCAGCGTGCCTGCTCCCGAACGCGGCTACACGCCGCAAGCCACGACCACGATGGGGCACGAGCAGAATCTCGGTTCCACCAAACAGGCTGAAGATAAAACCGCCCTCCTATCCTGGGGCGGCGGTCAGTACCACCTGGGTCCGAACGCCAAAAAATGGGGCCTTGGTGCCGAGGTCGGTTATTCCAACATCGGCGGCATTATCCCGATTCCGCATGTCGGTGTTCGTGTCGGCACGCCGTATGGCGGGCTCGGCGTCGGCGGGCCGTTGCCGTACATCGGACTCGATAACGGGAATGTCGCCAACAATCGCTGGCAGCGCAACTTGCCGCGAGGTGTTTGGGAATACCTCTACGATCGCGCCAATGACCAGGACGTTTACGACGTCCCCGGCGTCGGCAGTGCCATTCTGCCGGACGACGTCGGTCGGCGTCTTACGGAAACGCCGGCGAAGAGCAAACCCAAGCCTGCGGCGAAACCCGCCCCCGAGGCAGAAGAGAAGCCGGCCGAGAAACCGGCTGAGAAGCAAGCCGCCGACCCCAGCGCCTTCACGGGCAACCTCGGCGGGATCTTCCAAGGTCCGGCGGGACGCGGTCTCACCACGGGTGCCGCACTGGGCAACACGCTGGCCAACGGTCCGACCGCCAATCATGGTGCTTCCATCGGGCGTGTGGGTCCGTCGGGGCCGGGGAATTACGCCGGCATGTACCACGGCCCGTCGCCCTCTCAGCATTACCGCGGCGTACCGGACCCGACAGATAGTGCGTTGGAAACCGCTATGAGTATTCGCGGCGTTCCGCCACAAAGCGGCCGCCTCCCGCTGGACAATCCGCGTAATATCGGGCTGCTGCTTTCCGATCCGGACGCCTATCACTCCGCCGTGCAGCTCGACGACATGGAGAGCCGGCTAACTAATCGCCGCCGGCTTCACGGCGGGCAGGAGCCGTATGGTGACTCGCCGACTATGCCGGGCGGCGGGACGTTTGCCGACGGCGCGTTGCCGCCGGCGGGTACGGCGTCCATGCCGCCGGGCGCCCCGCTGAAGACGCCACGGCCACAACTACCGCCGACCACCGCTCCCGGAGCGGCGATGCCGAAATTGGAAATCCCGCCGCCGGGCCAACTGCCGGCCGGCCCCGGTCCCAAGATGCCGACGGTGGCCGATCTGCCCGTCGACGTCGCGCGGCCGGGCATGATGGGACGCAGCCATTTCGCTCTGCCGCTGCACGAGCAGTTCGCTCAAGAGATGGGCGCCAAGATGAAGCCCATGCCCAACGTGCCGCTACAACGGCCGCAGGTGAATGCCAAGCTGCCGGGCGGCGGCATTCCCATGGCGCCGACACCGTCCCCGACGCCGACGGCGGGCCTCGTGAAGACCAACGGCGATCTCAGCGGCATGCTCATGCAAGGGCTGCCGGTCATCCTGGCCACGGGCGGCTTGGCCGGCTACTTGGCCTACCAGCAGCGGCAGAAACAGCAACAGCAGCCCGTCGAGCCCGTGGCCGAAAACGACTCGCCGGGAGACTTCGCGGCTGATGTGGCCAAGACCGCCAACGCGGCGGTTACCGTGCACCAAGGGCCGACTATGGCCTCGCGGCGTCAGTTGTCCGCGAACGAGACGGCCGATCTCGCCAAGAATCAGGAGAACTGGTTCCCGACGATCTTGCGTTCCCAAGCTACGCCCTTGGCTGAGTTGACCAGCAGTCCCGGCCGCGGTGCTGTGCTGGGCGGACTCGGCGGTGCCGCACTTGGCGGCGTCGTCGGCGCCAATCTGTCCCAGCACACGCCCGCAGAAGGTTACGGCGGGCTGATCGGTGCCGGGATCGGCGCTCTCGGCGGTGGGCTGGCCGAGTACATTCGCCGCACGATCGGCAATGCCGACGTGGAGGAGACGATGCGGCGGTTGCCGGAAGGTGCAACGCGCCGTGACATGGTCATCGATCCGTACCAGCAGGTTATGCGGGATGAAATGCACGACCGCAACATTGAGCGACTGGCAGCTGGCGCGTTTGCCTCCAAGGTGGCCACGTCCCTGAACCCGATGTTCAACGACGAGCACGAGACGCGGCCCGCCTATCGGCTCAAGCGTTCGCAGATCAAGCCGTACGCCCAGTACGGCAACGAAGCCCTCGACGAAGTGGCCACGCGGTACCGCAAGAAGAAATAACCGGGGGTGCACGATGCACCGCCTTGATAACGAGATGTGCCTGATCCTGCTCCTGACGCTGGCCCTGGTGCTGGCGGCGGCGGGCTTTTACTCGCCTCGCAAACGGTGACGCATGGAAGCGATTCTCAGTTTCGTGCTCTGTTGTGCTCTGCCGCCCGCCGAGGTTCCCTTCTGGCGGACCGACTACAACGCGGCCGTCCAGGAATGCGAGAAGAGCTCGGGCCGTATCTGCGTGTTCATCGGCGCTAAATGGTGTACGGCCTGCCCCGTGGCCAAGAAGCGGTGCGAAGCCTTCCTCAAGCAGCATCCCGAGATCGTGCCGGTCTACGTCGACTACGACAAAGATCAGGCGTGGTGTCGCAACCAGATGTCGGCGACGGTCTTGCCGTTCATCGTCACGTACGACTGGAAACGTCGCTTGCGGGGGACGCTGGTCGGGACGCCGAAACCGGGGGAACTGGAAAAACTGCTCGAAAGGAAGTGAGCCATGAACGGGTTGCTCTACATCGGAATGCTGTTGGTCTCGATCTATCTGGGCGCCCTGCGGCTGCTGACGCCCGTCGTCTCCCAGGTGCACAAGGAAGACATCTTCAAAGACCTCGCCCACCTGTGGGTCGGCGGCATGCTCTTCCTGGGCGCCGGCGTGCACATCCTCTGGAAGCAAAAGCGCATCATCGGCCGCCGTCCGTTGGCCGCCGACTGCTTCTGGATCGGCGTGCTGCTCACGGTGTTGGAATTCGTGGCCTTCAAAATCTATCAGCCCTAACCATGCCGTTTCGCAGCAAAGCTCAACAACGCTGGATGTTTGCGGCCGAGAGTCGCGGGGAGCTCCCCAAGGGGACGGCGCGTCGCTGGGCACACCACACCAAGAGCATCAAAAAATTACCGGAACGGATCAAAACTGCCGGGATTTGTGACCTCTACGCCTTGTACCTCTCGCGGCTATGATCTGGCTCTTGGCGGTTTGTGCATTACTGCTGGTCCGCAGGGTCATTTCAAGGAGGAACTTACCTATGCAAGCGCGTGTCATTTGTCCGATCGATTGGACGAACGTGTCGGATTACGTCCGGTTCGACACCATCATCAACGGCTCGGTCGTCAGCTCCAACTCCTACTCGCCCGGCAGCATCGGCCAGCTGGAAGCGACGGTGCCCGAATACGGCACGGTCAACTTCATCGCCGTGATCTACCGCGACGGGACGGACTACACCAACTCGTCCGGCGAGATCAACGTCGGTGCGGCGCCGTATCAGCCGCCGGTCGATCCGCTGCCGACTCCGCCGACGCTGCCCGGAATGGGCACGCCGTACGTGGCGGAATGGGTCGCTTGACGACCTGTTGACCGTTGGTAGCATGCTTGACGCCTCTTCTCTGTTCCGGCCCAGTGTGAGATCACAAGTCTCACACTGGGTTTTTTCATTTGGGGTGCAACATGCTGCGGGCGTTCGTGTGGGGCGTGCTGAAAGCCATACCGGTGGTCGCCTTCTTGGCGGCCGGGGGCACAGCGATGATCTTGAGCGATAAGTATTTCGGCGGGACAGGCTTCGTCGCGGCGATCGTGGCCTACGCCGTGCTGGCCGGCGGCGCCATCAACATCATCCACTACCGTGAACAACGCCGCCGCGATCCGATCTATCAAGCGCCCTCGCTCCGCATCCCGAAGTTCGTCGAGGGTCTGCTCTGGACGGCCCTGGCTGCGGCGGCCGCCTTCGGCGCTAATCTCGGCTGGACCTACGGCATTCGTTGGGCGTGGCCGTACGGGCATGAGTTCGTGATCTCCGTAGCCTTGGCGATGCTCGTCGGTATGGTCGGCACGCTCGTCACCGTGCTGACGGCGATCAGCAACTGGAAGAAGCGTCGCCGATGAGCGAACCACACCGAATGACGCCGATGGCCGGGGATACGCTGTCCCAAGGGGCGGGTTTCGTCCTGACGCACATGTATTCGGCCGAGGGAGTGGAGTGCCCGTGCTGCGGCGGGTTGGTGAAGGTCAAACGCTATTCGGTGTCGTCCCGGCAGGCCCGCGAGCTGCGGACGCTGTACCACCACCGGCCGACGGCCTTACACTGGCGCGACTGGCTGACGTCGAGCGCTCGGATGCAGTGCGTGCTGCGTTATGCCGGGCTGATCGAGCAACCGACCGGCGATCCGGAGAAGCCGTTCAATCGCTCCGGCTGCTGGGCGATTACACAGCGGGGCGTCGACTGGATCGAAGGGAGCCTGAGTATCCCGCGGTTCGTCTACGTGCTGTTCAACCAGATCGTGGGCTATTCGCCGGAGCTCATGACGTACCCAGAAGCTCTGGACAACGCGTACGCTCCGGAAGATGCTATGCAGGCGATCGACAGTAACGAGGTCCTTGAGCCATAGGTGCAGTATGACGAAGATGCCGCGCTATACGCACCGGATTACCGAACGCCAGTTCAATGCCGAGGATGACGATGCCTAACTTTGACTGTTCGGCCGACGTATGCGTTCCCGTACGCAAGACGATCACGGCCGCGACGCGTGAGGAGGCCGTGGCTCAGTTTCAGGCCAAGCTCGACGCCATGGAGGGTACGGTGATGGAGTTTCGGGTCGAGGGGCCGATGCTTCCGTTCATAACCCTGCCCCTGTCGGATTATCAACACGGTCCACGCTACAAATGACAACCACCTACGAAGGCCCCGAGATCACGCTCTCTCCGTCCGAAGTCAATCTAGCCCGCACCATGTACTCCGAATCGTTTCTGGTGAACGGGCGAATTCGGCTGCCGTACCCGCAAGAGATCGTCGCCTCGGCGGCCGGGCAGCTGCAGTTCCGCGAGGGTACGGCAGAATTCCAAGCGGCGATGCACAAGCTCCGCTGCCTCGGGCTGGTCGTATGATGCACTTACGCGAAATCAGCTTAACAGAGGCTGCCGTACGCATCGCGGCCGGAGCCAAAATCTACGGGCTGCTCGACGATCCGGAGCTGCAGCACTTCCTAGAAAAATACTGCCACAAGGCTGGACTTGCCGACTGTAAATGCGGTCGGCTGATCGTCGGGCGGCTTATGACTGTTGACACAAAATAGCTGCTCGTTAGGATGCTGCCGTCGGTCAGGGACGCGGCACGCAACTCCCACACGGTACGCCGTATGGGATGCCTGCCTTTGAAAACTGGCGGGGACGCGTTCCGCCGACATGCCGCGGGGTGGAGCAGTTGGTCAGCTCGTGAGATTCATACTCTCAAGGTCGCAGGTTCAAGTCCTGTCCCCGCTACTTGGAAATACGGTCGGATGCCGAGACCACCTCTCCGTGGGTGCAAACATGGAGAGGCGAGCGAGTTTCACCCCGCTCACGTATCCGGCCGTCGGTAGCGCTGCGGTGTGCCCTGCGGGCTCATTTACCCGCGGGTGTCGGTTCGACTCCGACCTGCCACGCCGCCGAGTCGGTCGTCGCCAGCGGAAGGAGCCGGCTCGGCGTTCGTACATAGGTGGCGGTCGTTAGCCCGCGTGCACGCGGGAGGTGGCCGCATAGGGGTTGGTCGTCCGAACAACCAACGACCAGGGCGTCTGTAATCGCACGGCATTGATCTGCGGCCCGCGGGGAGCACGGCGAGTACGGCGGTGGTAGCTCAATCTGGCAGAGCGCGGCTTGCACCGCACGTCACTCGCTTCATCGCAAGATGGCGGGCCGTGCACGCCGAGGTTGCGGGTTCAAATCCTGTCCACTGCCCTTCAGCGGGCGGCGCGCTGCAGCGTGCTATGGTTCTCTGCAGGGACGAGAGCGTCAGCTCGAAGCGGATTCATAAATTAGGACGTTTCCCGAAATTCGTCCGGCCAGTGCCCGCTGTTCCTATTAACACGAG
>CAZWRK010000001.1:56105-57710 GCA_964635875.1 uncultured Aquaspirillum sp. | reverse complement strand
CATGAACGGCCCATCGAAGGAATGGATACAGCGTATGGCGGCTCAAGAAGACGGTTGCGAAGTGACGGCGATCAGCCCTGCGTTGCTGGCGTTGGTGTCGCCGGATCGGCACGCCGAAATCCAGTACCTGCTTAAAGCCGGCTGGTCACACTCGACCACCATGGAAGAAGACGGGCTGGACTCCTGGGGCCTGCCGGACGAAGCCCGCAAGACGATGCCGGACTTCGTCTCCCGTATGCAACGCTACTGGGATCACGCCGAAGCCGTCGCCCTGCAGCAACGCCTCGATCGGCTGTACGCCGCCGAAGAGTGCGTCACCAAGCAGAAGCAGGACCAAATCCCCGATCTGGTCAGCCCCTGGGTGCCGATGAACAAGGCCATCGACCTCAAGCACCTCGGCAAGCTGCTGGAAGAGCTGGGCGAGGCGACGTCGATCGTCAGCCGCTGTCTGATCCAGGGCATCGACGAGAAGCAGCCCGTCACCGGCAAATTGAACCGGGACGCTCTCGAGGAAGAGCTGGCCGACGTCGAGGCCAACATCGAGCTGGTCCGACGGCACTTCATGCTCGACGTGCGTCAGCACCGCCGCGAGCGAAAGATCGCCCAGCTGTCGGCGTGGCACAGCATGTTGGAAGAGCCGGTCGGCGAATCGAAGGAGTTCATCTGCGGGGCGCACGCACTGTTTACGGAGACGCAGTTCGTCGTGGCCTGCGATCGCTACCGGCAGACCTACACGAAGTCCCCGACGGATCTGATAATCCCGTTCGCGTTCTTGCAGCTGGTCTGCAAGTGGGCGGCTGCGGACGTCCGCGGAACCGACGTCGAGCATGCCCAGGCTACGGCCGCGTATCTCCAGCGGAAGTATCAGATTAAACTCGTCGTGCGGCACCAGTCGGACCGCGTCACCTACGCCATTCTCAGGTAAGCCCATGGAAATCTCTCGTCGTCAACTGCTCCGTAATACGCTGGCCGCGTTGGCGGCCGCGCCTCTGGTCCCGCTGCTTCCGGTCGCGGCGTCCGTGCAGCCGCGCCGGCGGGAGCTGCATCGCATCGTGCTCGAAGTGCCGGCGTTCACGCGAATGCTGGAATGTATGCATTGCCACCAGCGGCAGACGTTGCAGACGCTCGGCTGGTGGCGGCCAAGCGGGATCAGCGATGCGGATCGCATTTTGGTCAGGGCGCCGGAATGTAGCTGCTTCCTGGTGCATCGGCTGGGGCTCGCGTTGTATCACGACTACGTGGAGCCGATTAAGATCCCGGTCGAACCGCGCTGGTCGCTCTACGTGGTCCACGACGTCCCCAGCGAAGGCGTACCGCCGACGCGGATCACGGTGCGGGCGCCGTCGGCAACGCGGCTGTTCGACCCGTTGACCCAGGAGACGTACGTGGTCATCAACCCGTCGCCTGCGCTGGGCAGCGGCTGCTGGGAAGGGCACCGCGGGAACTGGATGTCGCTGCCGCACGAGTTGCTCGTGGCGGCGCTCCGCGGCAACGTCTTCCGCCCGAGCAGGATTGCGGAAACCTACTGGAAGTAATCAGCAACGGACGGAGCCATGCCGAAGAAATCCGAGATCAAGCGTCCGCACCTGATGACCACGCGGCTGA
>CAZWRK010000001.1:0-56005 GCA_964635875.1 uncultured Aquaspirillum sp. | reverse complement strand
CTGATGACCACGCGGCTGACGACCGCCGAGCTGCGGCTCATCAAGATGGCGGCCGGACTGATCGATCAGGTGTCGATGGAGAACTTCGTGCGGAAGGCGTTGCTGCAGCGGATGCAGAGCGATCCCCCGCTTCGTCGAAATCCTCAAGGCCGAGGGCGACCCGTTCGACGCCAAGTCGCCGGAGCACACGTTGGAGCTGCCGGCCAAGCGTACTCGTCCGGTGGTGCTCAGCTAATGGCCATCGCCTTCCGTGATCTACTGCGGCGGCTGGTCGACGTCATCCAGCCGCTGACCGCCGAAGGCAACCCGCCGGGCGAAGCGACGCAGCGGGCGATCGTCAACAAGATCCTCACCGAGCTGGGCGTCACGCATCGCGACGGTATCTTCGAGCTGACGGCCGAGGAGCTGCGGGTGGCGGCTGAAGGCAGCATGATCGAGGATGTTCCCGAGCACGTGCCCGACTGGGCCGTGCGGGAATTCCTGTTCGTGTGGGTGCCGCCGAAGTCCGAGGGCGGCTGTACGATCGCGTTCAAGCCGTACGGGCCGTGGCACTGCGGAGATATCGAATTCGATGGGTAAGCTCGTACGGAAGCGATCGAAGAAAACCGGCGTGCTCTCCACGGCTCTACGGCAGGCGGTGCGTGAATCCGGTCTGCATATCCACGTGCTGGCCGAGAAGAGCGGCATTCAGTACGTCAGCTTGTATCGCTTCATGAAGCACGGCTGCTCGCTAAGACTCGACGTAGCGGATAAGCTGGCGGCCTACTTCAAACTCAAGGTGTGTTCGTGAGTACGTATTTTTCGCGACCGCAAACCGCCGAAGATTGCCCGACGGCGTCACAGCTGAAGGCCGGCGACGCCTATGCCAATGACGGCGGCTATCTTGTGCGTTATATCCATGCTCGTGTCGGTGGGCGGATTGCGTACTGCGACTTCGGCTGGCCCGACGCGCGGCTGTTTTCGCCGATGCGTACGTGTACACCCAACGTCTTTGCGCGCTGGGCCGTCTGGAAGTTGTCGCCTGAAGAAGTTGCCAGATTGCCGATCACCGAGGCCGAGGCGGAAATCGAACGACGGGTAGCCGAACAGGATGCCCGTGTTACAGCGGCGGCGTTGGCAGATACGGAAGACGACGAACTGCTTGCGGAATGCCGGGCTCGCGGGATACTGCCGCAAACTGAGCCGCAAGCTGTAACGCCCGTGCTGCCCTCGCCGTCGCCGCGGCAGCGTCCCGTACAGCTTGATGATCCGGACCAGATTTGAAGCACGAGGTGCACATGGAAGTGAAACTCAGCTACCCGGCAAGCCATGCCCCCGTACAAACGACGTGCATCACGCTTTGCTACTGTTGTCTGAAACCGTGGGGTCGCGATCAGTCATTGTTGCACGTGGCAGGGGAACCGAAGCTGGTCGGCTGCCCGCAATGCATCCGGAAGCTGGTCCGGGATTTCAATATGTTTAATGCGCCGCAGGTTGCGCGGAAGGGCGGCCGCGGCGGGGCTGCCGGCGGTTCGAACGGTCGTGTATTACGGAGTACGGCAGGATTAACATGAATTTGGAAACGCGCAACGCAGTCCACGTCACCGAATCGACGCTGCTCGGCTATGGTCCGCGGACTGAGCCCGGCGTCGGCGGCAACTGCTTCAGTGTCGAGTTTGAGGGCGGCGGCGGTGCGCGTATCCTCAACTTCAAGCTCGAAAACCTGGAGGCCTTGATCAAGCACCACGGGCTGACGTGGCCGATCAAGGTCGGCCTCATCGAGTTCGAGGGGAAGACGTACGGCGTCATCCAGGACGAGCGGATTCACGTACGGCCCGGGGACCTGCGCTGATGCACACGACCCGAATCACTGTCGGCGATTACGTTCGCCGCTATATCCAAAGAGGAGCACACATGACGTACATGACCGACGAGTGGCTGGAAGAGTACATCAAGAACCTGTCCTGGGCCGAAGGGACGCCCGACGAGCAGAAGACCGTCGTCGCCGGCAATCTGCGGGCGATGTACCACACGCTGATGGGCAAGATCGAGACGGACGTGCTGACGACGATGCAGTCGGCGTTCGCGGCCGATCCGATGGCCATGCGGAGCCTGACCGTCAATCGTGTGCCCTGCAATGAGGCGCTGGCCGACCATCCGCACGTGACCGTGCAATCGGCGCCGCTACCGGGCGGTCCGCCAGAAGTCGGCATGCTCGGGGTGGTCGTCGGCATCATGTCGGCGATCGGTTGTCGGCACATTGTCAGCTGGGCCTTCAAGAAGCCCACGGAGCCCACCGGAAGCGACCAGCAGTTGGAGTTTACCGGCTTCAAGCTCATCGCTCGCGACGTACATCCGGGTAGCGGTCCGGCCGTGCCGTCGCCGCAATAGTTGACGAGCTGTCTGCGGCTGTTAGTCTCATTTCGCCTTGGTACTTGCGAGCCGCCGCGGCGGCTGTGCGATGTTTTGAGTTCCTTCTTCATGCAGTCGCCGCGGTCTTTATGTCAAGCGAAGCCGAAAAGTTGTTCGCCCGGATGCAGGTTGCCTACGAGCAATTCGTACAGCGGGTGAAGTTGCCGCCCAACCGCTTGACGATCCACATCGACCTGCTGGAAGCGTTGGGCGACAAGATGTACGAGTTCAACTCGGTCACCGGTACGACGTGGGTCAAACGGTTCAACGACTACTCGTACGTCGACGTCTTTATTCGGCCGCTGATGCCCGACGAACCACCCTACACCTTCAGCTATGACCACAGCATCCATCACTAATGGCTAACCATCCGGTCCGCGTCGTTATTCAGGGTCAGATCAGCGTCGACGCCGTGACGGCCGAGCTGCTCCAGTACCTGTGCAGCTTCGATCTGCAGAAGTATTTCGCCCAGAACTGCGGCTCGAAGTTCACCGCCGAGCGGCTCCAGGAAGCGACGCGCGAGCTGCGTTTCGAGTTGGCTCGAATCACCCGAGCCCAAGAAGCAGCCGAGAAAGCCATCATCGCCGAATTCACCCCCAAGCCTGCGAGTTAAGTGTGGCCGACGAAGAAGGCGATCGTCCCGAGAACTGGAAATGTCGCTGATCTCCGACTGGTATCGGCGGGTCAGTGCGTGGCGTACGGCCCGCCCGTCGGGCGTGGTGCAGTCGGGTGAGGCTCGTCCGTCACAGGACGACGGCTCGGACTCGCCGGCCGCGATCAGCATTCCGTACGACAGTCTGCCGACGGACATGCACCTGTTCGGCAATCCAAGGTCGCGACTGCAGATGGAGATCGTCGAGCATCCGCTGCCCGACTATGCTTCGACCTATGTCGTCAGGGTCTTCTTCGATCCGCGTGTCACCGGTTCGAAGCAGCAGCCGTACGGGACCGGTTTCCAGCTCACGGAAGTCTTCCCGTGCGAGCTGTCGGCCGAAGCCGTGGCACTGCGAATTGACGAGCTGGCCACGACGCATCCAGACCCGCTACTTACCTATGCCCAGCAACTGGCGATGCACAACTTTGCGACTTGTATTCGCAACTTTGCCGCCCTAGACGACCGGCACGCCAAGAGCCGGCAGCAAATCGTCTCGATCGTGAAGGCCTTCTTCCGCTATCTTCATCCGCAACGGGTCTTCGGCCCGCCGCAAGTTTTACCTCGAGGTGACTCATGATTTCGCGTCGTTCGCTGCTGGCATTGTGTCCGGCGTGGTTGTTGGCATTGCTGCCGTTCCGCAAAACAAAGGCTGCCGTTACGTCGTTCCCGGTCAAGTACGAACCGCTCGGCGCGCCGACCTACGTTCCCGATAAAGCCTTCTGGGACTACATCCGGCTGGCTCGTCCGCTCGTGCATGACTTCTTGCAGAAGACTATGCCGCAGGCGTTTAAGCTGCGGCAGGGTCCAAAACGCTTCATGCTCTCGCTGCCGATCAATCGCGACGACATTCCGTTCAACGTGCTCAAGGAGCTCGACCAGCAGGTGAATAGCGACGATTTGGCGATGGTCTTCGCCGGGACGCCGCGGATCTTCAGTGCCGGCCCTGCCGGGCGTACTGACATCGGCTTCGATGTCGGTGACGTGTTCTGCTTGAATCCGGGTATGTTCGATTCAGCGTTGCCGAATAAAGTAATGCCCTGCCGGATTACTCGCCGCGAAGCCTTCACGATTTGGCTGCTGTTCAGTGACGGCACGAAGATGCAGATCGATGTCGATGACGTGCGTGTCTGGGGCGGAGGTTAAGCGTGGGTTGGTTTCTAGCCTTTCTCGGTGTCGCCGCGTTCTCGGCGCTCTTTGCCATCTACATGCCTCCGGCGAAGCCCGCGCCGCTGCCGTTCTTTCGCGCCCACGAGATCGCCAAGCACAAGAACGATCCGTCGCTGCTGGACGCGTGGCTGAAGCCGGTCAATCTGGTCGGCTTCCCGAAGTGGTTAATCAAGTATCGCCGCACGGCCGCCCACTTCTTGGCCGAACAGCCGATGCTCTATGCCGAGGCGTTGATCCTCAGCTGGGACGGCGACTGGTTGCTCTACTGGCCGCATCTCGATGCCGGCAACGTACCCGAGAATGCTCGGCATTGGTTCTGGTCGCCGCCGGCGTGCCCCGGTCGCGTGTACATGTACTTGCGGAGTCATCCCGACAAGTTGAAGGCGCTTTACAGCAATCCGTCCAATAGCTAAAAGAAGCCCACTCACGTACCACCGTACGCTGAGTATCGCGGCCGTCGGGATTAGATACCCCGGCGGCCGCAGCCTTTTCAGGAGCACCAGATGGCCCGCCCGATCGTGATCGTTGCGTCGAGTCGCAAAGGGAACTGGATGCTGATGAGCGCTCTGGCGAGGCATCCGGCCTGCTTCGTCCACAGCGACCAATGGTTCTCGCGGCCGGAGTTTGCCGGCATGTCGCCCCATGACGCCGTCATGCAGCTCTTCGAATCGCCCGGCGCCGCGCCGCGGATCGTGCATTCGCATTACCCGTTGCCGTACAAAAGCCGCACGGACAACGCCCTGTTCTACGATCTGCTCGTGAAGAAGGAGGCGACCTTCATCTTCCTCTCGCGGCTCAATCGCGTCCGCTGGTACGTGTCGTTGGAACTGGCCCGCCGCGATCGGGCCTGGGATACCAGCAAACCGCCGCGCGAAACCGAGGCGGCGATTTCGCTCAACTGCACGGAGTTCCTGAAAACCGTCAATCAGGATGAGCATGCGTACCGCACGGCTCGCGAATTCATTGATCAGCGGTCCCAGTGGCTCGACGTGCCGTACGAGTCGCTCGCCGCGTCGCCGTTTGAGGCCCTGCAGTCGCTGCAGCGCGATCTCGACTTGCCGAAGATGCCGTTGCTGCCGACGACCTTCAAGCAGCACGATCGCCCGCTGCGCGACCTGATCCACAACTACGACGAATTCGCTTCCGACCTCCGGGTGTGTGGCAGCGTGTATGCGGACGGGCTCGAATGATCCCCCGTACCTTCCACCGCATCTGGCTCGGGGGCAACGAGCCGGCGGAGTTCGCCGCCTTTGGTGCTAGCTGGCTCAAGCACCATCCCGGCTGGACGATGCAGACGCTGACCGACCCGGCGGCCCTGGGAGCCTTCCAGAACGCCGACCTGCTCGACCGCTGTCGGAACCACGCCCAACGCTCCGACGTGCTCCGCTACGAGCTGCTGTGGCTCTACGGCGGCGTGTACCTCGACACCGACTTCGAGTGCCTCAAGAACATCGAGCCGCTGCTAGCAGATGCGAGCTTCGTCGGGGCCGGGGAGCGCGTCGGCATACTCTCCGCCGGCTTCATTGCCGCGACGCCGCAGCACCCGCTCGTCGCGCGATGTCGCGCGATGCTGCGCGATCGCGTCGGCCTTACAGGAACGCAAGCCAAATTGACGGGGCCAGGACTAATTACCGACGCCTGGAAGGAATTTCTAGCTGACCCCTCCATTTTGACCTACGGACCCGAGCTGTTTTACCCGTACCCTTGGACCGAGAAGCACCGGCGTCATGAGGAGTTCCCCGACGCCTATGCCGTCCACCACTGGGCCGGGAGTTGGTTATGCTCAAAGCCGCACTGATTACGCCGAACTTCTCACTCGGCGGTGCGGAGCGTTGGGTCACGCAGTTGCTGGCCCACGTGGATCCGAAACGCGTGCAATGGACCGGGCTCGTCGTGAGCGGGCTTGGCGGCGCCGACCCGCGTCTGTGCGATCAGGCCGCCAAGTACACGACGCTGCATTCGCACCACGTTCGCCCCAATGAACGCCGCCCCGGCGTCCACCCCTTCAACCCGACCAACATCACCCACTGGCACGCCAATCTCTGGCAGGCCGTCGAAGCCGTCACGGCGGAAGCCGACGTGGTGCTCACCTGGGGCATCATCAACGCGGCCGGCTGGTACAAGAACGTCCGGCCGATGCCGCGCGTTTGCTGTTCGCATGGTACGTACCGCGAGTCGCCGCTGCGACCCCTGACCGGGCACACGCATCTGGTCGGCGTCGCCGAGGTCGCCCTCGACTTCTTCGTCGACCGCCCGGGGCTGCAAGACTTACCCCGCACGGTGATCTACAACGGCGTCGACGACGAGCACATCGCCCAGACCATGTTCAGCAGCGAGCAGCGGGCCTTATGGGGCTGCGACGGGTCCGACATTGTCGTCGGGTGCATCGGCCGGCAGGCGGCCGAGAAGAATTACTTGCGGCTGGCTGAATCGTTGGCCTATCTGTCGCAGCGGTACCGGGCCGTGTATTACGGCCAAGATCAGCGGAACTACGGGCACACGGCCGCCGACCTGCTGGAGCTGCAGGACACCTTCGGACCGCGGCTGCAGTGTCACCTGCCCGTCGATCCGATCGGCAACGCCCTGGCGGGCTTCGACGTGCTGGCGATTACCAGCCACCGGGAGGCGTGCAGTCTGGCGATGCTCGAAGCCTGGATGGTCGGCGTGCCGGTGGTGACGACGCCGGTCGGCGCCGTGGCCGAGCTGCAGCGGAAGTTCGGCGAGCTGATGATCGTGACGCCGCCCGACCCGTCGCCGCAGGTGTTGGCC
This sequence comes from uncultured Aquaspirillum sp., assembly GCA_964635875.1. Lineage (GTDB taxonomy): Bacteria > Pseudomonadota > Gammaproteobacteria > Burkholderiales > Aquaspirillaceae > CAZWRK01. Next base: position 49,023 of record CAZWRK010000001.1, on the reverse strand, counting down.
GAGGCGATCCAGCGAGCCGCCGGCGACGAAGGGAAGCAGCTGGCCGCCAAGGCGATGGACGTCGCCTGCGAGCATTTCACGATCAAGACGATGGCCGACAACTGGGCCTCGTATCTCGAGCAGACCTGTTCTTACTAACAGGCCGATTTGCGTCATATCCCGTGGGGTCCGTCTATCCTTTCCACGGGAGTTTGCTCATGGGCATCAAACCTGCCATCGAAGAGTTTCGCCGCGTACAAGCGGAGTACAGCAAGAACGGTGCTTCCGACACCGAGCCCGACAGTGAGTTCTGCATGTACGTGCAGAACGTGTTCGAGAACGGTGTGCACGACGAAGAGTTGTTGGCGCCGCCGGAAGATTGGAATCTGATCGGCAAGAAGCGGTACGCTGCTCAGCGCGCACTGACGCGGGCTGCTGCTCGTGTAGGTCGCCAGACGTACAATTTGGCCAAGCTGCTGATCTGGCTGCAGACCGAAATCGGCCGCGGCGACTTCACGCTTCCCCGACCGAAGCGAATGGGTCTGCGGACGTCGCCGTCGCTTGAGGCGGTGCGGACGTGGCGGCTCTACGTGGCCTACCGCTATTACGCTTACTGCACGTCGGTCGTACGCGAACTCGTCCCGGCCGGCGTGTCGGGCGGGGTCAACAAAGACTGCGGCTGGCTGACGATCCAGATGACGAAGACCCAAATCTTCGCGCTGCGGAAGTCGGTGGCCGAGCGACTGAAGCTCGAAAAGCATTACATTGTGGTGTCCGAAGTCTTTCCCGAAGAGGAGTAAGTTTGGCTATGACTCCTGATCCCGCCCTCAAGGCCGCTTTACGGAAGTTCCAGGAACGCTTTATTTCGGAGGCTGCGCATGTTGCTCGCGAAGCTGAAACGTCGAACGCTGGCTGAAACCGTCGTGGCGCTCAACGGTCTATCGATCGGAGAGCTGCGGGAGCTCGCAAACGCGAACGAATGTTTCGGCGATTATGGTCTTGCAAGTCACTGTCCTGAGCGAAGTCGTTGCCGTCCGGTTTGTCCGCTGGCATCTCATGCGGCGGCATACTGGTACGCTCGCGAGTATGCCTTCGATCGTAGCCGCCTGCGGGCCTCCTACGGGACAATCGTGCCATGCACTCTAAGCTAGGCCCTAAACCGTGCAGCGAGTGTCCGTTCCGTAAGACGGCACCGCCCGGCTACATCGGCGGCCATTCTGATCCGGCGGAGATCACCACGATCGTGTTCGAGTACGATCAGAAGTTTCCCTGCCATCTGGATGTGAACCGCTTGCATCACGACGACGCTCTGCCGGACGATCACGGCGGGCTGCTCGATCTCGACGATCCGATCGAGTTGGCGATTGCTACTGAGCTGGCCGGCGGAATGTCGTACGAAGATGCCTGCCGGGAAGCCCGTCAATGCGTCGGGTCGCTGATCTGCATGAACAACTCCGGAAAGCTCTCACGCGATCCGGCGGTTGCACGCAAGCAGAAGGAACTCGGCAAGAGCGACGAAGTCTTCGCCAACCGGCACGAGTTCGTCGAATACCATCGCAATTTCCAAGAGTCGCTGCGGAAACATCTCGACTCGCTGAAGTCTGAACCGGCGGAACCTGCGCAGTCCGCCGTCAAAGGCGTGCGGCGGGCGAAGCGGGCTGCACGACAGAAACGGAACGAGATCGAGGGCGGTCCGGATAATCCACGGCCGCCGAAGCGTACCTCCAAACCGAAAGGCAAACGTGTCACACGCGCACGGCGAGGTGATCGTCCAGGAAGGTGAGCAATTTCGGGTCGTCGGATTCTTTGAGTACAACGGCACTTGTGACGTCGTACTCAACCGCATCCAGCCGACACGAAAGCTGGTTAGCGAGCACTGGCGAACCCCGCATAACAACGATGCCAAATGTACGTGCGGTAAGCCGCCGACGGACGTCATTCTGTGGAACGACTACGCCGACGGCTGGTACTGGCCCGGTAAAGCCTGCTTGACGTGCGGGGCGATCGTAGACGGGCTCACGCCGTACGGCCCCGAGGCCGGACAGTATTCCGGTAAAGATTGGGAATGGGAGCCGACTGACGGGCACCCGTTCAAGGTTTACAACCAAAAGGAAATGATATGGGAGGATCCGCCAACGAGCTTGCCGACTTAGTTCGCAGAATCACTGGGGCGGAAATCCCCAACGATTGGTACGGACAACCCGCACCGTTCTCGTTGGGTTACTGGACGCGCGTTGCCGGGCTGGATATTCGGCACGGTGACGGCAGCGACGATTTTGAAGCAGGTTGGCTCGGTGCCGACATCGAGTTAGCCCGAGAGAAACTGGAGACGACACGTGGCGAAGAAAGACGACAAACCGATCCTGCAGCGACTCAGCCGTCCGACGCGTAACAAGCTACGGACGTTCCTGAAAGAACTCGACAACGTCAATGTGCCGGCTATCCGCGACGGCGGAACGACGGCATGTAAGAAACGTGCGGCCGCGATTACCAAGTTCGCATTGTACTTGCATGCGTTGGAAGAGGTCGTCAGTGCGACCAAGCTCGGACGGTTGCTGGTACTCAGCAAGCAATCGAAGAAGGGTATGGAGGTGTTCGAGGTCGATAAGATCGCCGGCCGTGGCGGAGCGACGATGACCTACGAAACCCGTGTCGAGGCGCCGAAAGCGCCCCGGAAGTCGCTACGGCGACGCGCGATCGATGCTGTGGATGCTCGCGTATCGCGTACCCTTAGCTCGTGACGGCGACAGGCCCGGGGCTTCGGCCCCGGGCCTGCTGCTTTTCTTTAGCTATTGGCGCGTTCGGGCGAATTGCTAGGATGCCCCCGTTCCAACCTTCAAGGAAGTCGGTTCCCATGGCACGCACGCTCGATTTCGGTCGGTTCAAACCGCTGACCGATAAGAATCTTTCCCAGGTCTTGCACAACATGGTTAAGCTCGCCAACAGCGACGACGCCCTCAAGCAGCGGCTTTGCAGCCGGCTGAACGGCATGCTCGACGCCATGGGGCGGGAGAGCGAGCTGGGAGAACGCTGCATTCTGGACCCCCGCGGTGAACGCCGCTAATACGGCGCGTTCGTTTAGCGGCTAGGACATCCGACTTTCCATTATTTGAGCGGCGGCCCCAGCGACGCTTCCGATTTCCACGTGGCGATCGACGTCAACCAGTTGTGCGATCCGTTCGAATTCGACCCGGCGATCCCGGGCCAGACGGCACCGCAGGACGGCTCGCCGGTCAAGTGCGAGTGCTAACCAAACGCATGGAGGCGGACATGACGGACGGAGCCCCGAGAAAACTACAGCCCACGTTTAGGCTTGAACCGGGCGACGGTACCGGCAATTCGCTGGCCGACGCCCGTGCTCGCAACCACCAAGGGCAATGCGGCTTTCCCGGTTGTGGCAAGCCGGTCGGCGATGCGACCTTTCTGGGGTTCCGCATTTGCGCCGAACACGACGAAGAAGTCGACGCTGATTTACGCCATCTCCTCCATAGGTGCGACTAACGATGCCTGCCAGTACCCGTCTATCCGCCCGTGAGGTCTTCGATCGGGCAACAACCGCGGTCAACAAACTGGAAATCACCCGGGGCCAACGGTTGTCGGAGCGGATCAACAAGCACAAAGAGTTCCGCGAGCACTTGCGGAACCTGCCGATTATCCGCTGGTTCAAGCGGTGGCTGCCGCCGCTCGACGATAAGGGCGCCGAGGCCTGCTTCACTTGGCACGACAGCTGGTACGTCGAGCAGTACAGCGTGCAGCTCGACGAATGCCGCAAAATCCGTTCGCTGGCTAAATTGGCGATGCAGCACGGCGAGTCTGCCGAAGTGCTGCTCGATACCAACGCCCTGGAAGAACTGGGACTCAAAGCGTATGCGTAAGCAGCATGTCGAACCCCACCGGCTGATCCAAGACGACGACTGCCACTGGTACGTCATCAAGGTCTGCGACATCAGTCAATTCGAACTCTGGTGCCGGGCCATGGCCGAATGCGAGCCGTGGTCCGGCCATGACTTCAACACGAACCGGGTCAACGGTCCGCACGCCATCTGGTTCAACGCCTGGGACGATCGCTCGTGACGCGGTACCAGCTCAAGCCGCAGTATTTCGAGGCCTTCCAGTGGTATCCGGGGGTGACGCACCCGCGGATTTACTCGTACGTGATGCCGGGCGGCCGCACGATCGAAGAGCGTATCGATCCCCCGACCGGCGCGTTGCGGTACACGTGCGGCGACGACGCCGAAGTGATCCTCACCGACAGCGGCTCCGTCTGGCGTGTGAGTCCGGGCGACTGGATCGTAATCCACGAAACCAGCCAGTATCTGACGGTGTTGCCGGAGGCGAGCTTTCATCTGCACTACGTCGCAGTCGTGACGCAGCAGCCAGCCGGTGAACGCTCCCGCGTAGTTTCCATCTAACGGATCGCTGGTTATACTTCCCGCACTCTGTCGGGGTTAATTCATGGACGAAGCAGATCGTATTTTGCGTGACAAGTTGGCGCTCAGCGTGGCCGAGCTATCGCTGAGCGTACGGACTACGAATTGCCTCGAAGAGAACGGCATCTTCACGATCGAAGACTTGCTGAAGAAAGACCGCAGCGATCTGCTGGCATTCGACAACTTCGGCGAGAAGACGTTGGAAGAAGTGTACCGAGCGCTGGAAGCGATCGGGTTCAAACGGCGAGTTAATAAGAACACGGACGGCTGATATGACTCGACGAGAATGGCTCGGGCTCTTGGCGGTGCTCTTGAAAATCTGGGCACGGCTGATGGACCCGCATCCCGAAATTGTCAGCAAACAACCCGATCCGGGTCAGCCGCCTCGTGTGGAGACGACGATCTGGTTCGAATTCCAGGTACCGCTCCCATGAATCTGCACGATCTTGACGGTGTGATTGTCGCCCGTGCCCTGTGTATTTCTGATCTGGAAAGCGCCCAGATCGCCGCAGCTCCGATTCGGCATGTCGGAAAAATTGCTGCCGTAACCGGTATGCCCGAATCACTGACCGCGTTTTTGAAAACTTACTCCGACGCGGCGCAGCAGCGAGACCTTGAAGTTCTTGCGGCTGGCGGGCAGCGATATGTACTGCGTCGTTTTGTGCTGACCAGCATCGGGCCGACGGTAGACGCCGGGCTGCTGGCGATCGTCACCGGATTGCAATTCGTTGCGACCGACGTACAGTTGGTCGCTCAACAAGCCGACACGACGTCGGCTCCCCAATCCGCTGATGCGGCTCCGGAGAGCGTCGCACAGCAGGCGGCGCAGCGCCAACACTGCGAGGGAGACGGTATGCAGAACTTTACTTTCGCAGCGTTCCAAAGCATGGCCGGCAACTACGGGCTTACGCCCGACCAGTTGCGTGACTGCGGCAACGGCCACTGGCAGGCCAAGGTCGGTCCGTACAACGTGAACGTCTACCCGTACGCACATCCGCCCAAGTACGTGCTGCAGGGTAGCGACATCAAGGCCGAGGCCGTCGAAGGTCACGGCTCGATCTCGGAGCTGGTCGGCGCCGCTCTCGGTTCTCTGGTGAACCTCGTCCGCGGTTCGCAGGAACGGCAGATGCACCAACAGGCCCAGGCCGAATCGCAGCCGAGCCATCTGTCGGGCGAACAGGTTCTCGCGCAGATCGGCGCGATGCGGCAAAACCTCGTCCAGGACCTGAAGCAGCTCAAGAACATCGAATCGCTGCAGATTCACAATCACACGACGATCGAAATCGTCGGCACGCTCGACGAGGCCCAGGAAGGTCAGTTCCTTGCCGGCAAGTACGACGGTCTGCTGACCGCGTATAAGCTCGTCGCCGATCTCGGCGAGAAGGGCGTGGAGCTGATCCTCGCCCAGGCTAATGCGCTGGGCGCTCAGCTCGCGGCCGACGCCCAGGCCGCGAAGCAGGCTGAACAGCCGGCCGCCGCCGGTGTCTAGTTCGTACTGCGTTTATCTGCTGAAGCTCGCCGACGAGAGTTTGTACTGTGGCATCACGAACAATCTCTCGCGGCGGCTTCGGCAACACGCTACCGGCCGCGGCTCGAAGTACGTCCGATCCCGCCTGCCGTTCCAGTTTGTAACGTCTGGCGGGTCGCTTACCCTTTCCGAGGCTTTACGTACAGAGCGTCGCATTAAGCGTTTACGTCGAGAGCGTAAGATCGCTGCCGTGAAGAGTTTGCAATAGTCTGCTGCGAGCGACTGGAAGGACCTATTTGTCGCCGACCGTGCGAGTAGTAAGCTGCTCTCGCATTAGGCATAGCCGCGCAGGGCTTTTACTGCGAGTCTCACATGAGGTGATTCATGAGAAGTTTCTCGAACGGCCGCGCAGGGCCTTTACTGCGCATTGTCTTCGTGCTGATCGCCGTACTGGCGATCGTGCCGTCCGCAGCGACCGGGCAGCAGCCCGGACCCGTCGATCAGATTACGGCCGACGAATTGACCGCGGACGTGGTCCAGCGAATCCAGATCAAACACCTTGCCCCGCTGCAGCTCGAAACGGATGAGCTCTTGGCGAGAGTAAGAGCTCTGGAAGCGAGATTCGCCGGACCCGGCGGAAATGTCGCTACGGCGACGCGTGGTAGTACGACCGGACTATGGCTCAACAACAAGATGCCGCCCGGCGAGCTGAACACGAATCATCGACCGCAAGTAGCCATCTACTGCCAAAAGGTGCCCGGCGCCGGCGATGTCGCCGTTGTAGGAGCCTACGGGACCGGTAATAAGTCCCATGGATTGACTGCCGCATTGGTTGCCGCCGATCAAGGTGGAATTCAACTGGTCGACTTGGACGGCAAAGCCGTACATCTGAGCGCGAATCAGTTGCGACAACTCATCAAGATGCTGGACGATAATATCAAAGAATCGGCGAAGCCGACGAAGGCCACGGAGGTGCCTTCTCCGTTCAGCAGTGCCCCGCGGCCGTTCGTGTACAATCCACCGCAGAATTTCGAGCTGTTGGATTGATGCCCATGACACCGGGACAAATCATCGTCCTAGTAGCCGTCGCAGACCGGCGTTTCCATCTCCCCCGGGAAACGCCGGTCTGGGCGTGCCCTGAAAACGACACTTGCGACGGTTGCCAGCGACCGATCGCCAAAGACGAACCGGTCGTCATCAGCGACGACATCCCGCGGTTCCAACCTGACGGACAGGTTTTCTGCCGAAACTGCGTAACGGAGATGCCGAATGGAATTCAGCATCCGACGCGATCAACTGGTGGCGGCGCTCGAAGCAGTTGACACCGCTATCGCTAACGGGTTTTCTAGTGCCGAAGCTGTGTTCCGCTTCACCGCCGCCGGCCCCAGGGTCAGCGACTGTCTAGCCGAATTCCGCGACCCGGTATTGAAGGCACACCCGACCGATCCGCAGAAGAATTACGGACGTATAACACCCGGTTGGCAGTCGTATCGTTTTCGTAACGGTCGACTGTATGATCGGGATGATGATCCCATGGAAGGTGAGGTGACCCGTGAGCGTGATTCGTAGCTTTTGCAGCGGCTGTGGTCAGGAACGCTTGGTGCACGACGGCCTCTGCGGCGATTGCCTCGACCACCAAAAACACAATCAGCCGACGCCCCTGATCCTGTACGTCGGCATCGTTGCTTTCGGTTTGGCCGTACTTTTCACTCTCGGTAGCGCGTTCTTCGAATAACCATGAACACCTTTGAAAAGCCCTACGCCGATGATGACGGCGGCGTAGCGACGATGGACCGCCAGTCCCCCGGCGGTTACGCCCCGCGGTACAACGTCGTGCTGTGGGATGACGAAGACCATACGGTCGAGTACGTCATGAAAATGCTCCAGGAGATCGTTAAGATCCCGGAGAAGAAGGCCTTCGAGCTGGCCGAAGAGGTCATGGACACGGGCCGCGCGATCATCTTCACCGGGGTCAAAGAGCCGGCCGAGATGAAGCAGGAGCAGGTCCACGCCTACGGCAAAGACCATAGCATCAAGGGCTGCAAGGGCTCGATGACGGCTACGCTCGAGCAGTGCTAAATGGACCGCGAGCAATTTGTCGCCGCGATGACCGCATGGCGGGCACGAACCGGCCTGGAGCCGAATACGGTCCACATGTCTCGGTCGACGTGGTATTCCCTGCTCCGGCTCTCGAATGTTGATCCTGCCCACTACGGCGACCAGGGTGAGCACACGTTGATGGGTTGCCGCGTTATTACGAGCGACCCGGAACCCACGGCCGACCCTGCTCCGTTGTTCGAGTTTGCCCGGATTGTCGACACCAATATCGACGTCGATGCGACTTCATCTGCCTTCGACATGTTGCGGACTGTAAAGCAGCAACTCGAGATCGCCTGCCGCGAAAATCCGAATGAACGCTACGATCGCGTCGTTATTACTATCGAAGCGATCCGCAAGTATTTATTGGAGCTGCGTCGCGGTGTACCGCCGGCGACGCCGGAAACAGAACAACGATCACGTGTGGTGCAATTATGAAACGTGCAGAGCTGGAAAAGCGGGCCAGAGCGTGGGCGGCCGAAAACGGCATCCGGCCGCCGGTCGTCGTCATGTCGCCGGCCATCGGCCTGAAGATTCTGAAATGGCTGCCGGCCGGAGTGTTCGGCGCCGATGACTATCTTTGCGGCAGTCGCCTTGTCGTGACCTCCCGTGTTCACGATCTGCGGTTTGCGTTTCCGCACGAGGAGATTCCGGAAGCCGAGGGTCTGGCTGCCGCCGTAGGGATCGCCGACGGTACCTGTCCGTACGACGTGATCCGGCGAATGATGAGCGTGCTGCAGCAAGCCGGCACCAACCAACGGCTCGTGGCGACGGTCGCCGTCTATTTGGCAAATCATGACAATCGTCATAAAACCAGGGAGCGGACGCGGACCCGCACGGTACGCCTCTAGCTGTTCTTATTAACTGGGCTACACTGGTTCGCTTTTACTATATGACCCAGGCAGGGAAGCCGCGGCATAGGGAATTAACATGCTGCGTATCGCTAAGGATTTGTCCCTCCCGGAAGAAGTCGCCACCCAGACGATCGGCGTGCTCGGTATCCGCGGCAGCGGTAAGACCAACACGGCCGGCGTGATCGTCGAAGAGCTGAGCGAGCAGAACCGACAGGTCGTGATCATCGACCCGACGGACGCTCACTGGGGCTATCGGCTGACCGACAAGGGTAAGCCGTCGAAGCACCAAATCTTCGTCTTCGGCGGCGAGCACGGCGATCTGCCGCTCCGTGAGCAGGACGGCAAGATGGTTGCCGAGTTCCTCGTTGAGGAGCATGCCTCGGTCGTGCTCTCTCTGCGGCATCTGCGGAAGAACGCCCAGCGGCGGTTCGTGACCGAGCTGGCCGAGGAGCTTTACCATCTCAAGGGGCGGACCAAGCACCGGACGCCGCTGACCCTCGTGATCGACGAGGCTCCGCTGTTCGTGCCGCAGTCCGTGACCGGCGAAGTCGCGCGGACCGTCGGAGCGATCGAAGACCTCGTGGCTCGCGGCCGGAATGCCGGCTTCGGCGTCGTGTTGATCAGCCAGCGGGCTGCCACGCTCAACAAGAACGTGCTGACCCAGGCGGAAACGATCGTCTGCCACCGACTCACGTCGCCGCAGGACAAGAAGGCCCTGCGGGAGTGGTTCGAAGACAACGTCAGCACCGATGACCTGCCGGCCACGCTCGTCAACACGCTGCCGACCTTGGCCGACGGCCAAGCCTGGGTCTGGTCGCCGCGCTGCAACATCATGGACAAGCGGCAGATTCGCCTGCGGCACACCTTCGATTCGTCCGCCACGCCCAAGCCCGGCGCCCAGCGGATCGTCCCGGCCCAGCTCGGCGAAGTCGACCTGAAGAAGCTGGAAGGTCGGATGGCATCGGCCGTGGCCGAGCAGAAGGCCAACGATCCGGCGGAGCTGAAGAAGGCCATGGCGACCGCCAACAAGAAGATCGCCGACCTGGAGAAGGCCGTGGCCGCCGCCCCGAAAGCGGCCCCGCCGACGCAGCCGGACCGTATCGGTAAGGCGGTGATCGAGCGGGCGACGAAAGCCGCCGAACAGCTCGTCAAAACGCTGGCTGCAGGCCACGCCAAATACGGCGAACTCATCACGGCCGCCGAGCAGCTCCGCAAGTCGGTCAACCCACCGCGGGCGATGCCGGCGGCGTTGCAGCCGCCCCGCTTGGCGGCGACCTTCCCCGGCCGCCCGGCAACGACCACCAATCATGTGGTTCCCACGAAGCCGCGCGTCGCCGCCCCCGGCAACGGCAGCCTGCCCGACGGCGAGGGAAAGATTCTGCGGGCCGTGCTGCAATTCGAGAACCCGACCAAAGACGAGCTGACCACGCTGACCGGCTACAAGCGGTCGACGCGGGATGCGTACATCCAGCGGTTGCGGAACCGGGACTTCGTCGTCGAGCAGGGCGGCCGCGTCATGGCGACCGACGCCGGCCGGGAAGCGATCGGTGATTTCGAACCCTTGCCTACCGGTACGGCTCTTCAAGAATACTGGCTCGCCCGGCTGCCCGAAGGCGAAGCCAAGGTGCTCCGCTTCCTGCTCGACCATCCTGACGGGATCGATGGAGATTCCATCACGGACGCGACCGACTACAAACGGTCGACCCGTGACGCCTATCTGCAGCGACTCGAATCGAAACGGCTGGTCGTACGCTCGTCCGGCCGTGCTTCACCTTCGCCGACGTTGTACGACTAATGCCCTGGTACCTTTACGATCCCGAGCTGAAGTACCGAGTCTCTTCCGTCGAGGAGGAGCTGTCGGGATTGAACGGCCTGTGGCGGAAGGGTCTGCTCGTGCGGTATGCGCCGAACGGGCAGCCCGTCCCGCTTGAGCGGCCGAAGAATTACCCGCCGCCGGAGGCCTTCGTACCGATCCGCGGCAAGCCGAAACCGCCGCCTCCGCCGGAAGCCGTGCAGGTCCGTGAGTTGGAAGCGACCCTGACCGCGAACATCTTCCGGCAGGACGTCAGCAAGCGGTACGATCTGCACTTCCTCGGCTACGACATCGACAAGCCGATGCGACTGCCGTCGAAGATCGCGTGGATCGGCAAGCCGTACAAAATTGAGCCCGAACCTGATTCGGCTTAGTTGCTCTTTTCTTTCGGGTGCGGGCATCCTATGATGCCCGCACCTTCAAGGAAATCTCTCATGACCGACGGCGCCCACAACCCGACGCAGCACGCAGCCGCGGGTCTTTGCGCCCTCTTCTATTCGGTCTCATCCTACCTATTCAGTTTGCCGTGGTGTTTATCGCGGCTATCTGCCGCTCTCTAAACGCGGTTCGGTAGGCAACTGGCAGACCACCTGCACTCAGAATGCGGGATGCTGTGGGTTCGAATCCCACCTGAACCACTTGTCCGTGTTTGCGTCCCGGTACGCCAATTGGCAGCTGCGGGCAGCTTGAGGGGCTGCTGGATGGGGGTTCGAATCCCTCCTGGGACACTTTAGTTGCGACTTTCAATTGAAACTCGCAACTCAATTCGGAAGAGGTCCGGTTGGTCGAGGAAACTGTCTCGAAAACAGCTGCCCTTCGGGGTCCACGGGTTCGATTCCCTGCTCTTCCGCTGTTCGTGTTCGTTTGGGTCGATTGAGCATTGGTAGGCTCAGCGGGCCGTAACCCCGCCGCGCTTCGGCGCCTTGCAGGTTCAACTCCTGTTCGACCTACTTTGGAAGGCAGAGCGTCACATGGCTAGACGCAACCGATTGCTAATCGGTGAGACGTAACTGATCGTCGGGTTCGATTCCCGGGCCTTCCGCTTTAGGGTCTTTCTCCTGGGAGAGGGCTCGCGTTCCAACCGCGATGAACTTGGTTCGAATCCGAGGGACCCTGCTTATGACGCGCTGGCCGACGGGAAGGTGGCAGCCTGCAAAGTTGCCGGATGAGAGTTCGAATCTCTCGCGCGTCTCTTTGGTCGAGTAGGCAACCGGCAGACCACCGATGCTCAAACCATTGGATGCTGAGAGTTCGAATCTCTCCTCGACTACTACGGCTCGCTAAGGCAACTGGCAGACCACTGGGACTTAAAATCTCGGATGATTCCGGGTTCGAATCCCGGGCGAGCCACTGCTTGTCGAATTAACGATCGCCTGTAAATTGATCCCACGTTTTGTTCTTACTAACTTGGGGTCCATCATGGCAGACAAGAAATCCAGAGCCGTCGGTACGCGGCCGCCGCGGGCAACGAAGCCCGCCTTCAAACTCACTCCGCTCGAAGACTACGTGATCGTCGACGTGACGCCGCCCGAACAAGTTTCGCCCGGCGGGATCGTGCTGCCCGAGAGCGCTCAGAAGAGCACCAACCGCGGCACCGTCGTCTCCGTCGGTCCGGGCACGCACCAGTTCGGTCACTTCGTGCCGACCAGCGTCAAGGTCGGCGACGACGTGCTCTTCGAACAATTCGCCGGCAGCGAATTCGAAATCGACGACAAGAAGTATCGCATCTTCCACCACCCGTCGATCATCGCGGTGGTCAACAAGTAATGCGAGATCGTCGCGTTATGCTCGACCTTCCATCGGCGCTCGAGGCGCCGATGGAACGGTTCGAGCCTTACACTCTGGGCATCGTCAAGTCGCTCAGCGGCTTGCAGTGTAAGATCGATCTCGAGCGGTTCCGGGGACGGACCGACTTCGAGATCGACGGTGACACGATCTATACGATCAACCTCGTCCGCGACCTCGATGTCGAGAAGCAAATCTGGCTGACGAATTACGCCACCGGCCGGCATGCTGGCAAGCTCGTGATCCCGTGGTCGTATGAAGGCTTAGTCTTCGTACGGAAGGTCGTCGAGACTACGCAGTCGGTCACGATTCCGAACCGCTGGGTATCGGTTGTTCGACCTCCGGAAGAGATGCACACGTTTGCCGAAGGCGACGTGATCGCCCACAACGGCGCGCTCTACCGGGTATCCGGTATGAACAGCAACGGCTTCGTGGCCGCCGAGGCGTATGAAGCGGCAAATCGCCGAATCAATCTGGGCGTATCTTCGGCCCGCGGATATGTCGGCTTCTTTGCCCCGAAGCATGCATATTGATGCAACGCGGCTCGATCACGAAACAGGTGCCGACCAAGTGGGGCATCTATCTTGGTCGCATGGTCTCGTACGGTATTAGGTACGAAGAGCCGTACGAGGATTATTTGGTCATCGGCGAGTCGCAGGATATGGGCGAGCAGGGTCGCGACCTGACGCTGCTTGAGGAAGATTGCCATCCGTCGAACGTGATCACCGTCAAGTCCGGCGAGGTCGAACCGCTCATGCGTGACTCTACGGATGCCGGCCTGCTGCGGTACGCTGCGGTGCTGCGGAACATCGTCACGATGTACAACGATGGGCAATTGCCGGCCGCTGCGCTCAAGAGGCTCATTGCCAATGTCACGTAATCGCCGCATCCTCGTCGGTCCGATTGAGCTGTCGCCCGACGTGCCGGTCAAGCGGACCAAGCCGCCGTTCCCCGGCTACTACTGCGAGAACGGTTTTCCGCAGGTCCGTGCCGAGATCGTTCGTGGCGAGAACAACAGCGGCGACCTCGTCATCCACGTCTACAACCAACGGTGGAAGTTTCCGATCTGGTGTAAGTCGGGCATCGTCGACGCCCTGAACATTTTGGGTACGATCTTGACGGTGCGACCGGACCTGCCGGCCGACGGAATTCGTCGTATCTATAGCCGACTGATGTCCGAGCTGAATGTTCGTGAACGTCGCGACCTCGAAGTCCATGTCGTCACGGAAGATACTCCTGATCCGTCGCCGGCGCGGGCACCCAGTCGCCGCCGTAATGACGATTTCTTTTTCTAAGGTGTTGAATGGAATCTTTGGGATCGCTGGCCTTTCTGACCGTCATCTGGGGCTTCTGGCAGAACATCAAGAACTTCTTGAGTCGCTGCAGCCAGTACGTGCTGGAGAAGCACGACACCGACGACTGGGTGACTTATGCCGTTACGGGCTGGCTGCTTCGCGAGCACAAGCCGAACCGCTTCGCCTCGCGGCTATACGACGGCGCCCTGATGTTCGTACGACCGGTCGGTCGCGTGATTACGGTTGCCCTTCGCCGTGTGCCAAACGGCACGACGCTGTACTGGATCAACGGGCGTCCGCTGTGGGTCGTCTTTAATCGCGGCTCCGAGAATTTGCAGACGTCACATAGCGCAGGACAAATCCCGTCGAACAGCAGTAGCAGTAACAAGCTCACGCTGCGGTTTATCCGCGGGACATTCGACGCCGACGAGCTAATCTTGCGTGCCGTCGATTATGCCAACTCACAGTCGACTGCATCCACACGGCAGCGGCGGCATCGCGTTATTCACGTCGTCGGCACCGTGGGAAAGCCAGCCAACTTCGGCAATTCGTCAGAAGTTTCTTCCGACGGCCCCTCGGGAAGCAACGACGTCAACACGCTGCCGACCTTCACGCCGCTCCGCTGGACCGCCGATGATCTGATTGCGGAAGACCCGGAAGTTTCCACGATGTCCCGGCTGGCGTTGTCGCCGGAGCTCGAACAGATTTACCGCGAGGTCCAGGCCTGGAAGAAAGACGAGAAGTGGTGCAAGGAGCACTCGGTGCCGTGGCGGTTCGGGATCGGTGCCTGCGGTCTGCCGGGCACCGGTAAGACCGCCTTCATCCGAGCGCTCGCCGAAGACCTCGATCTGCCGTTGTACGTCTACAGCTTGGCGACCCTGTTTGAAGACGAGCTGCAGCGGAATTGGCAGCGGATGATGTCGAACGTCCCCTGCGTGGCCCTGTTCGAAGACATCGACAACGTGTTCCACGGCCGCGACGCCGCCAGCCCGAACGTCAAATTGACGTTCGACGCCCTGCTGAACTGCATCGACGGCATCGAACGCTGCAACGGGCTGCTCGTCGCGCTGACGACCAACAAACCCGACGAGCTGGACCCGGCCTTGGTCCGCAAGAACCGTATCGATCGGCTGGTCACGATGCCGAAGCTCACCGAAGCCGGTCGCCGAAAGATCGCGGCCCGTATTCTCGACGAGTACCCCGCGCTGCAGGCGGAGCTGGTCGCCGCGGGCGACGATATGACCGGCGCCGAGTTCCAGGACATGTGCGTCTCGAAGGCCCGCGAGCTGCGGATCGCCCAGCTGGGTAACCGCTAGCAGGCAGTTGCCCTACCAACGCGACCCGGCAATCCGCTAGAGTACGCCTCCACCAGCTTTACCGGAGGTTTTCGGATGGATCCGAAGAAATTTGCAGCGGCTCTCGGCCGCCAGCTCAAGCGGTCCGAGGCCGCCCCGCCGTCGCCCCCGGGACTCCGTCCGCGTCTCGCGGGCGAAGCTCCCCTCAAGCCGCCCGTGCAACACAGCGAACCGGCGTCGCAAAAGCCGGCCCGCGTCTAGTTTCTCCCAAGGGCGACGCCGATGCCTGGAATCACCTTTCTGTACAAAGAGGCGGTACCTAACCAGACGCTCGTGTCGGCGCTGCGGCGGCTATTTGCCGGTGGTGCTATCAAGCGTACGGGTCGCCCCCTCAGGACGTTGACCCCCGGACCAAACGCACCTCGCATGGGTCGCGTTCGTCCCGGGGCTCCGCCGCCGGCCGCCGCCCCGTCACACGCTCCGGCCGCGACACCGATGCCGTCGCGCAGCGGCGTCGATGCCTGGGCTTCGGCAGTCAAGCCGCAGAACCACGGGGCCAACGCCTGGACGTCGGCAACCGGTGCCGGCGCCAAGGCTATGCCGAAGCCCGGTATCCTGCAGCGGTTGATCGAATCGGTCCAAGCCAGCCCGCGAGCCCGTAGCGTCAGCGATTGGGCCAATAACAACAAACTGCTCAGCAGCAGTCTGATTGCCGGCGGCGTGGCTGCGCCGGTTCTCGGGACGGCCGCTGCGATGCAATCCGGAGCAGCTCCGACCGTCGCCCCAACGGCATCCGGACCGGCTCCGACTCCGCCGCCGACGGCTACCGCCCCTAATTCGCCTGCTTCACCGGGTTGGCTCGGGACCGCCATGAAGTACGCACCGCTCGCCGCTCTCGGCGGGCTGGGGGCCTACGGGCTGTACCAAGCCTACGACGATCTCACGGGCAAAGACGAGCAGGGCGTCGACTTCGTTCCCAAGACGGCCAACGCTGCCGAGTTCTCGGAACGCTTCCCGTTCGTGGCCGGCTTCTTGGCCAAGTGTGCCAGCGACGGTTGCGACATGAACGACATCCTGGTCCGTATTAAGGCCGCGGCTGCCGTGGCGCCCGAGCTGCAAGTGGAGTTCGCGGCGGCTTTCGAAAAGTCCGCGATCCTTGAAGCCCAGTTCAACCCGGCACCGGCCGGCGCGGCTCCGAAGCCACCCGTCACAGCGCAGCCGCAGGCTCCGTTGGGGCAGGCGGCCGCCCAGCAAGCGCTCAAGCCGCAAGCTCCGGCTGTACCCCCCGCAGCTCCCGCTAAGCCGGAGATGCCGCAACTACCGCCGGGCGATCCGAATTGGGTCGATGAGCAGGGCAACATCCACGCTGAACCGAAGCCGACCGGACCCCACCAACCGGTTCCGATCAACATGCAGGTCGACCACAACAGCGGACCGAGCGGTATCAGCAATTACTGGTCGCAACTGAACGCGTTCTACAACCCGTGGTCGAAAGAGTATGCCAACGTCTCGTCCAACGACGCCGTCGGTACCGGGCTGCGCGCTACGGGCCGGATTGCGGGCGGCGTGGGATTAGCGGCCGGCGCCGCAGCTGGCGGACTGGCTGCAGCCGGCGCTGCCGCGCCCGGTCTTGCAGCTTTGGGCGGCAAAGCTCTCGGTACCGCCGGCGCCGTCGGTAATACGCTCGGTAAGGGTTACCTCGGCCTCGAAGCGATGCAGGCTGCGGGCAACGTCTCGCAGCTCAAGAATCCGCTTACCAATACCCTCGGCAACCAGCTGATGGACGCGGCAATCGACGGTAATCCGTACGATAGTCGTATTTCACAACTCACGAACGGTCCGTGGGCTCCGGCCGACGCGGAAAAGAACCGCAGCGATCTGTTCGGACTGATCAAAGATCGGGCCGCATCGCAAGGCAAGGTGCTCACCGACTCGGAAGTGTTGGCCGAGGTCGATCGCATTTCGCACAACAAGTCGATCGTGCCGGGTCAAAACCCGGACCCGTTCGCCGCGGCAAACGAAGTGCAAGACTTGTCGCCGACGCCGCAGAACGAACGACAGCAGGCACTTGATGCCGCGTTCCAGGAGTACGCAAAACAGCACAACCTGTCGTCCGAGCAAGTGCAGAAGCTGCAGCAGACGATGGTCGGCGTGCAGAATGTCGATCAACCGACCGTCGACAAGGCTCGCGAAAGTCTGTTGGCGCAAGTTGCTCAAACCAATCCGGAAGTAGCCAAAGATCCGAACATGCTGGAGCAGCTCCTCAGTACGTTCGAGGCGTTGCCGCCCGGTGCCAAGGCACTGTTGGCCGGCGGCTTGAGCATCGGACTGATCGGCATGCTGAGTATGGTTATGGACCCGGATGCCGGGATTGGGTCGACCCTTATGACCCTGGCGGGTCTGGGCACGGCCGGACTCACGGCTGCCCACAACGGCATGCTCGGCGACACCGCCAAGAACTTCGTGCAACCGGTGACGGGCGGCATTACTGATCTGTACTCGACGTTGATGGGTGGCGGGGCGACGAAGCCCGACGCCGCGAAATCGCCAGCCGCAGCCGGCGCTGCGGTACCGCTGCCCCCGGCTATTGAAGCCGAACTCAGTGACCCGAATTCGAAACTGAACGCCAAACTCAACGCAGGGTTGGCTGGCGGCACGGCGCGAATGGGCGGCATAATGGACAGCGTGTCAGGTTTCTTCGGCGGGCAGGGGACCATGGTTCGCGACGGCATTGCAGAGCAGCTGCAAGCTAAGATGGGGATGACGCCGGAGGCCGCACAAGCCGTAGCCGACGAGGTTCTGCGTCGCCGCGCATCCCAACAAACCCCGCCGACCAATCAATCGGCGCAGCTCGATCAATACCAGCAGTCGCGATTCGGTGGCGGGAATCCGAACATCCCGCAGGCTGCTTGACGCCTCCGGGAAAACCGGTAAACAGGCGGCATGTTTATTCAAGTCACGACGACGCCCGTGCGTGCCGGTGAAACCCAATTTGCGACAGCCTCGGATTATCCCGAAGGTACGGTGCTTATTCTAAGCACCGACAAAATCCGCGAGGTTCTGGTGTTTCCCGGAGAATCCGTCGTAATCGACTACGACGGCATCATGCATAGGATCAGCGAGCCGATCTCGTTTCTCCGAATGGTCTTGCAGGCTTATCGATACGAGGCGGTACAACAACCGTCCGCCGACGATCCGACACGCGAGCGCGTCGTTCAAATTTAGCTGTTAATAGGAACAACCCGTGGCAAAGATGAAGAAAACCGTCAGTCGTCCGCAAGGTCGTCGCCAAGCGATCCTCGGCGGCGGTGTGCAGGACTTCCGCGAGCTGGCCGAGAACGGCAAGAAGCTCGTTTCCGACGCGACGACGGTCGTCGATCTCGCCAAATCGATTCTGACGTCCATCAAGACCGACGGCCTCGCCTTCGAAATCCGCGGCAACGCCCTGGTCGTACGACTCGCGTGAAACCCCACTGGCAAGCCTTCGCGGTAACGACGATCGACGGCGAGCTTCGTCGCCGCGGCCGTGACGCACGCGTGCTCGAATTCGGTGCCGGTGATTCCACGTCGTGGTTGGCCCAACGCTGCGATAACGTCGTGTCGATCGAACACGACCCGGAGTGGTATGCCAAGGTCAAAGCCGAAGCTCCGAGCGTCGACCTGCGGTTGATCAATCGGCCGTACTACAAGGTCTGCCTCGAGTATCCGCAGCACCATTTCGACATCGTGCTCGTCGACGGCCGCAACCGCAAAGGTTGCATTCAATACGCCGCGCTGCGACTCAAGCCGGGCGGTCTCCTGCTGCTCGACGATGCGGAACGTCCGTGGTACAAACTCGGCATCGCGGTGGTCCTAACCTGGGACGAGATTCCGCGACTACCGCCGTTCGACCGGGAAGAGATGACTCGCATCTGGCGGAAGCCGCCGCTCGAACCGTACGAGCCGCCGACCAGCCTTGCTAAAGAATTCGCCAAGCTCAAACAAGAAATCAGTCCGCATGAAACAGTTTCTCTTCCACGTCGCGGGCCTACCCCATCTCGCCCCAAGCCGCACAAACAATTTCTGCGCGTACACGATGAAGATCGTGAACTTCTGCAGGATGATGAAGATGCTGGGTCATCGGGTTCATCTCTACGGCCCCCAGCCGCTTAGTGGCGAGCTGCTGGTCGACGGGATGTGCGATGCCTACACGGACACGCTCAGCCCGCAAGAGCGGCGGAGCTTCATGCCGAAGACCGACGACCGCGTCCAATGGATGCTCGACTTCAACACGGACGCTGCGTCCCCGATGTGGCAGCTGCACAACAATCGTACGGCCGTTGCGATCGCCCATGCTCGCCAGCCGGACCGCGAGTTCATTTGCGTCACGATGGGCATTTGCCAACAACCGCTCCAAGACGCCGTACCGGATTGCCCGTTCGTCGTCGAAACCGGGATCGGCTACGGCGGCACGTTCGCGGACTTCCGGGTCTTCGAGTCGTATTCCCACATGCACCTCATTTACGGCAACCAGTCCGGCGACAACCCGGACGGCAAGTGGTACGATGCCGTCATTCCGAATTACTTCGACCCGGCCGACTTTGGCTACCTCGAGCGAAATCGCGACGAACCCCACGAAGATTACCTGCTGTTTGTCGGCCGGATGATCAAACGGAAGGGGCTCGAAGTGGTCGCCGCGATCGCCGACGCGACGGGCCGCAAAGTAAAACTCGTCGGCCCCGGCGGCGCTCAAACCGCCGAAGGCGTGACGACGGCCGACGGTTACACGATGACCGGGCCGGTGGAATACCTCGGCGTCGCGAACGTCGAGCAGCGTCGGAAGTTGATGCAGAACGCCGCGGCCCTCCTGGTTCCGACGCAGTACGTCGAGCCGTTCGGAGGCGTGGCGGTCGAGGCCCAGCTCTGCGGTACGCCGGTGATAACCGTTGATTGGGGTGCGTTCACCGAAACGGTTGAACACGGTGTCACCGGCTACCGCTGCCGGACCTTGAATCACTTCGTGAACGCCGTGCGGCTGGTCGACAAGCTCGACCGGGCCGACATCTATCGGCGTGCCGTTGCCCGCTGGGGGCTCCAACGCGTCATGTGGCAGTACCAGGAATACTTCGAGATGGTCGACGGGCTGCGGGAAGAGATCGGCTGGAGCAAGATCGGTGAGAAGACCGACCTCGACTGGTTGAGGAAGTAATGCTGCTGAATCTCTACACGGGCTCCCGGGTGGGGGAAATCAATTCCGCGCTGCTGCGGGATGACCGTTCCTTGGCGATTACGCGGCTGGCGGCGGCGACGGACCGCGTCGGACCAATGCCCGACCAGGATTACCAGCTGTTTGCCGTGGTCACCGGTACTACGATTACCGCCATCGCTTACGGCGTCGATCGCGAAGCACTTGCCGATCGCGAGGAAGCGGCATCGCGTGATGCCGCTGGCCCGCAACCCGGCCCGGACATTGCCGACGGCCGTCGCGTCTCGCCGTCCCAACAATACTACGGCACCGAACCGTCCATCCCGCAGTATCCTGACGGGGCCGACGGCATCTGCGATCTCCGCATGTCGCTCAAGCTGCTCGGCAAGGCTCTCGGTCTGCCGGATGGCGTCCGCGTGACCCGCGTCGATCAGGATGAAGTCGAACAGCGGATTGGGACGTGCTCGCTGACGGTCGTCGGTCCGATGTCGGGCCGCATGCCGCGGCTCGGTATCGGCTGTGCCATCCCACAACGAAACATTGACACCGCCCGTACGCTTGACGGCTCGCTTGACCCCGAAATGCACGCGGCCCTTTATCCCGACCGTCCGGAACGTAGCTACAACGTGACGCGCGGTTGGCACTACGTTGATGAACCCGAGGAGCGGCCGCGCGATCGGCCCGTACATCTGACATGAGAAAGATTCGCGTTCTGCAAAACAGCCATCCGCTCGGTCGCCAGCTTGTTGCCAAGCTCAAGACGCTGCCCGACGTGGAAGTCGTGACCAGTCGTCCGCGTCGCAACGATGTCGACGTCGTGATTGTCTGTCCGCCGCCCAAGGTTTTGATCTATCGGCTTGAACAGATGGGGATCATGGACCAGACGCTGTGGAAGCCGGCGACCCACCTGATTACGCTCGGCAGCGTCTGCGAATACTCCGAGCAGGCGGCCTTGCCGTACATCCCGGAGCTGCTCTGGGAGGGCTATCCCGACGGCGATTATCGGGGCGTGCTGCTACGCACATTGGAAGTCGCCGTGCGTGCACATCGGGAGGCCGGCGGAATGGGGCATCATATCGTGCTCGACAGCATGTATGGCCCCGACGACGACTTCCATGACGACGCGTCGTTCATTCCGGCAATGATTCACCGTTTTTCGCACGCCTTGCAGGAGGGTCACGATACCGTGACCGTCCGCAGCGACGGCAAGGCCGAGCGAACTTTCCTGCATTACCAGGACGCTGTCGACGGCATTATCGCCGTCATGAACAACGGCGAGCACTACCAGGGCGTCATCAATCACGGCGGCGATCAGAAGATTTCCATCGACAAACTGACGTCGATCATTAAGAATTTCGTCGGCTTTCCGGGCGAGGTCGTTTACGACGCCTCGCACCCCGGCGGCCGTGCATCGAGCATCATGCACTGTGCGATCCTCCAGGACGGGATCGGGTTCCGGCCGCAGAAGCGGCTGATCGCCGGAATCGAAGAGACCACAAAGGCGTACCGCAAGAAATTGGAACCGGCATAATGCCCATGCACCAAGGCAAGGAAGCCCGTCGGCCCGTTGTTCAAGCGTTTCGGCCGGCCGGTGCCACCAAGAAGCTCAACAAGAACGCCAAGCCCGTACCGCCGTTCCAGCGACCGGCATCGAACTATCTCACGAGTCTGACCAACGACACGAACGTCGTTCGGATGGACCTGCCGCGCGGTTGCTTCAACGCCGGCCTCGCGGCGATCCCGGGCACCGACCAGTACGTCATGGTGCATCGCCCCGACGAGCACTCGTTCGTCGCCAGCATCCTCGACGCCGAGTTGAAGGTCGTCCAGCAGAAGGCTCTCAGCGTCAGCAACTGCGCCGACCCGCGGCTGGTTTGGACGAGCCGCGGCGAGCTGCTGATGGTTTATTCGTCCTACGACACCGGGACGTACAAGACCGAATGCATTCGGGCCGCCGTGATCGGCTATCTCGACTCCGAGGGCGTCTTCCGTTGGCGGAAGGTCGAACCGTTTCGGGTCAGCATGCCCGGCGAGACGCGGCAGAAGAATTGGATGCCGTTTGTCGTGCAGAACCGTATCTTCCTGATCGCGGCGGTCTTTCCGCATCTGGTCTACGAGCTGACCGAGCTGGGCCGCTTTGCGATGCCGGTCTCGGAATTCTCCTGGGACTCGCCCTGGTTCAACAAAGAATTCCTCCGCGGCAATACCAATCCGGTGCAGCTGGCCGACGGCAACTTCTTGGGCACGTTCCACAGCGTGGTGAAGAACCCGTCGGGGTTGCACTACTACGATAACGGCTGCTACGTTTTCGAGCCTAAGCTGCCGTTCCGCGTGTTGCGGTGCAGCAACCGAACGTATCTGCCGGCCGAAGCTGCGGTTGAACCGCACTTCCGGAAGGCGGGACAGATCAAGGTCTGCTTCCCGGTCGGCATGGTCCGTAAGGGCGACGATCTGCTGATCTCCTACGGCGATAACGATTCGGCCGTGAAGATCCTGAAAACGTCCGTCGAAGAGATGCTCGCAACCACCGTGGAAATTTACTGATGCCCATCTATACCGACGTCAAGCCTTTCGATTACTACCCGCATCCCGAATCCAAGGTCAACGGGCCGAAGGGCATTTTCCGCGATCTTCGCGGCAAGTGTTCGTCGATCCTCGACGTCGGTGCCGGCCATGGCGGTGTCTTCGATCTGCACTACTGGGAGTCGGAACCGAACGTCGTCCGCAAGGAAGCCTGCGATATCCATTGGATTCGCGACATGCCTGCGGGCTGGACGACGAAGCTCGGTGTCGACGTCTGCGAACTCGATAAGCATTACAAGGCGGGCGAGTTCGATTTCGTGCAGTGCTGCGAAGTGCTGGAGCATGTGCCCAACAACCGGCTGGCGCTCGAACAGTTGGTGCGGGTCGCCAAGAAGGCCGTGTTCATCACGTCGGCCGACGAGATGCATCACGTCGGCCCCGAGCAGGCGGCTATCGAAAAGATCAACAAACACCAAGCCTACGTCGCGCAGCCGAAGATCGCCGACTTGGAAGAGCTGGGCTTCGAGGTCCGGGTCACCAGCGACGCGATGCGGCAGATCGTGGCGTGGCTCATCAAGCCGGGCCAGTAATGCCGCAAATCTCGCTGCTAATTCACACGGCGTCGCCGGACGATTTCCTGGCCAACCAGGGAATCCCCAGCTACTTCCTGGCCCTCGTCGAGTCCCTGGTGCATCAGTCGCACCGGGACTTCGAGCTGGTCTACGTCGACACGTATCATGCGGGGAACCATCCGCGGTTCATCGGCGCGATTCGCAACGCCTCGGTATCCGTCAAGCACGTTCCTGTGCATCCGGATCACCGCTACTGGTTCGACCGCGGCAACTGTTACATCTCGGCCGCCAAGAACACCGGCATCCTGTGGGCCGACGGCGAGTTATTAGTAACATGCGACGACGCCGAATTCTTCCCGCGGCAGTTCTTGGAGCGGTACTGGTATCACTATCAGCGGGGCCGCTACATGCATGCCCTGCACAAGCGGATGACGTCGATCCGCTGCGAGGGTGGCCACCCGGTACAGCCGATCGACGGCGATATCTACGTCAATGATCACCGCTGGAAGCACGTGCCGCAGCACGAGTATTTCCATCATCACGGCGGGCTCTGCTTCGCCGGCACATCGTTCTCGATCGGCGACGCGCTGACGATCAACGGCTTCAACGAACGGATGGACGGCTGCAAGTCGCTGGAAGACGTCGACTTCGCCACCCGGATCAGCATGCTCGGCCGGATGTTCGCTCTCGATCGCCTGGGCTATCTGCATATCGTCGACCACGGCAGCTACGCCGATTCGCCTGATACCAACTGGGCCGAGCTCGGTCCGGACGCCGACGGGCAGCGATCACAGCTGCCCGTGGTGCGACGTAAGTCGATCGACAACTTCATTGCCGTCGAGAACTATGGCATGCTGCGATGCGGCATCGAGCTGCAGGACATCATCGCCAACAAGAACCCGCTGACAGAGCAGCACTGGAAGATCATTCAGCGGGATACGCTCAAGTACCGCCACTTCGATCCGCTGGCTCCCGAGCACGCCGAGATGCTTGAAATCTGGAAGCAAACGCCTACCTTCAACCTCAAGTCGCAGCGTGCCCAGCTCCGTTCATCTAAGGAATGGTCCCAACTATGTCCCTCGAAACCGTAATCGCCGCCGCCAATGCCGCCCGCCCGCACATTCAGGGTTGGTGCAACGAAGAGAAGGCGACGGCCCTGATCGAAGCGATCTGCTCCCGTAAGCCGGAGCTTTGCGTCGAGATCGGCGTGTTCGGCGGCTCCAGCCTGATTCAGCAGGCCTTGGCGATCAAAGACAACGGCGTCGGCCGCATCGAAGGTATCGACCCGTGGTCCGTCGAGGCCGCGCTGGAAGAGATGAACGACGCCAAGAACCGCGAGTGGTGGGGCAGCGACGTCGACCTGGAATCGGTCTACCGCCGCTGCCAGGAGGCGGTGAAGAAGTTCGGCGTGCAGGACGTCGTCGGCCTGATCCGCGACAAGGCCGAGAACGTCGCCTGCAAATACTTGGACGAGTCGATCGACCTGTTGCATATCGACGGCAATCACTCGGAGTTGCTGTCATTCAAAGATGCCACGCTCTACCTGCCGAAGGTCAAGCCGGGCGGCCTGATCTTCTTCGACGACGTGTGGTGGACCGACGGGCACAACCAGCCGACGACCCGCAAGGCGATCGTCTTCCTGCAGGAGCACTGCACGAAGCTGCGGCTCGTCGACCAGTGCATGATCTTGCAGAAAGACTAGGCCCTGGCCCGCCGGTAGTCTTCGATCAACGCGGCGATCCGTTTCTGCTCAACCGGCTTGAGTTTGATGCCGCTCGGCGGGAATTGCATCATGTGTCGCTCCGACCACGTGTTGAGCCCGTGGTACGTCCGTACGTACAGCCCCGGGTGCTGATCGTTCATGTAGATGCCGATCTGCGTCTCGCGTCGCAAGGCACGGATGAACTCGGTGTCTTCGCCGCGGGGATGGTTCGGATAGCGAATGCTCGTCGGCTTGTGCATGATCGTACCGGCGAAACCGTAGCCCGTCTTTCGCGTCGGCAGGCAGACCTTCATAGCGCCGGTCGTGATATTGCAGACGACGATGTACCGCATCACCGAAGCGTGCAGCCGGTCCATCGTATCGAGCTGCACTTTTAGCCGGGACGGGTGCGAGTAATCATCGTCGTCCCACTGCACGACGTACTCGGTGCCGGCCGGCAGATTGTCGAGCGCGTGGTTCCGAAGCCAGCCCAGCCGTTGCCCCGGCGACGGTCGCAGCTCGGTGATCTGCGGTCCGAGTAATTCCGGCGGCGTCGGAATGCCGTCGTTTACGATCAGCAGGTGTTTATTGGGGTATGTTTGATCCCGAAAGGAGCGAATTGCCAGTCGGGCCAACCCTTCGCGGCCGGGCTTCCCCGTAACCATGATCGCGGTGATGAGCGGCGTTTGCATAAATCCGGTGCGTGTTTAAGATGCGTCCCTCAAAGCGGTCGCATTATGCAGGGGAATCATGAAAGTCGCCAGCGTCATCTTCTCGTACAAAGACCCCGTACGCGTCATGCGTTGCTACGGCGAGCTGCTGCGGGCCAAACAGAAATCGGTTCAGCACACGATCATCATCCTCGACAACAGCCCGTCGAGCATGTGCCCGCAGACGCCCGACACGATCTGGCTCGGCGATCAGAACGTCGGGCACGGTGGCATGATCGACTTCGCCGTCGGGTTGGAGCACTACGATTTCGTCGGCATGCTCAACTGCGATACCTGGGGCTACGGTCCCGACTTCCTGCAGCAGATGTTCTCGGGCTTCATCCTGCTGCATCCCGGCATGGTTAGTCCGGCGATCGTCGCCGGAAGCTGCTGGCCGTGTATGGCCCCGCAGGCGATGGATCACCACATGCTGCCCGTGCGTCGCAGCAACTTCATCGAGACGATCGCGCCGTACTACAGCCTCGCGCTGCTCCGCAAGATGCGTGAGCTGAAGCCGTTCGAGCAGTACGGCTACGTCGACCGCGCGTTGAGCGTCTTCTCGCGACGCAACGGTTTCAAGAACTACATCGTCAACAACGCGCGCATCTATCACGACGCCGGCGCCGGTATGGCTCCGCCGGCACGCACGGACCTGCAGACGAATTGGCAACGCAGCCTACAGGCGTGGTTGGAACGCTTCCCTGATCTGCGGGACACGTACGACATGTGGCCCGACGAAATCAACGCACTAGGAGAGTGACGTGACTTACGAATTTGCAGCCGAAGAGTTCGCGCTGGTCGACATGGACGGCGTGTTGAGCGACTTTGCTCACGGCATCTCAACGGCGCACGGTCGACCGTATCCGTACGACGACCCGGCCAACCTCGGCAACTTCGACATGGACAAAATGTGGGGCATGACTCGTAAAGAGTTCTTTGCCCCCTGCGATCACGACTTCTGGGCACGGCTGCCGAAATATCCGGAAGCCGACGAGATCGTGCACACCTGCCTCGAGCGGTTCGGTGCCGAGAACATCGCGATCCTCTCCGATCCGGGGCTGTACTCGCGTACGGCGATGACCGGCAAGCACGAGTGGCTGGAACGCCACTTCCCGATGCTAGCCGACGGCGGCTTCCTGTTCGGACGCCGCAAGCAGGTCTGCGCAAACCCGTTCACGCTGCTTATCGACGACTACGACAAGAACGTCGAGAACTTCGCGAAGCGGCATGGCAACACGTTCCTCGTTCCCCGTCCCTGGAACAAGTCCCACCATGAGCTCGACACCATCGGCGCCTTCCGCACCTTCATCGCGAATTATTCGCCATCTGTCCGACTCCCCAACAGTAGCGGAGGTACGGAAGTTGCTTAACGATTTTCCCGACGAGGCTCGCGTGTTATTCGACGCAGCCGGGCGAATCATCATTCCGCAATCACTAGCAACGTCTGTTACGCCGCTGCGCGAAACCGTCGTTATCGTCGAGTGATATCTGCAAGCTGGTCGACGCCCGCGCGATATGCTCGCGCGGTGTTCTTTGCTGTTGGCTTTTCGCCAATCAGCCGTCTATGCTGTTAGCGTTCGATCCAAATGAGTTGGCCACGGTACTGGCCGGTAGTTGGACGCGAGTCTGACAAGGAGCGGGGTTCATCGTAGGGATTGCTTTGAGTTCCGCGGGCATCCGCACGTTGGTTAAGGCCGTTGTGTGGTAGGTGGAGTGACGAATGCTACCCATGGCGATACCGCCATCGAATGTCGTCACGAGTTCGTCGCCGGGAGGCGCAACATGGACCCGGGGAGGGGATCCCGGGGGCTCATTTAGATCGAGGCATGGAGGCCACGATGACCGACAAGTTTGGCCATTTGGTGAACCTCGCCTGTTCGTCGTTCGCCATCGCTTCACTGGGCGGTCTCGCGGCCCTATTGCGCTCTAAGCAAGCGTTGGGTTGGCGGAATCTGATCGCGGCACTTCTGTACTCGGGAGTGACCGGCCTGATCGTCTTTCTCTTGCTATCGAATTACTGCGATGAAGAAAGCATCGGCCCCTTCGTCTTGCTAGGTATCAGCGGGATGGCCGGCATCGGCAACGTCACGCTCGTCGACTTCCTGCTGCAATGGTGGAAGAACGGCCTGAACATCAACATCAAGATGGGCAAGGAGGATAGCGATGACTAAGCACCGAAATCTTTGGTCCCTCTTCCCCTTGGTGCTAGCAGCTGCGGTGGTCGTTTGGCAGGGTGATATCGCCTACAAAGCGCGCCTTGCCGAACAGGCCGTCGAGGCGGCTAACATTCGATACATCCAGCTGATCGAGGCAGCTCCGATTGCTATCGTGACCTGCAACGAGGCCGGCAACGTCGTGACGTTCAATGCGGCCGCCGAACAACTCTTCGGCTACAACCACGCCGAAATCGTCGGACAATCTATCCACGTATTGGTCACCGGCGAGTATCGTGAGCGCCACACCAAGGTCGTACAGGCCGCCGCCAGCCGGCTGCGCGCCCAGAACGAGAATTGGGAAGTCGCCAAGATTCAGGTGCCAAGTACCGCGGTTCGCAAAGACGGCACGTACGTGCAGGTCTTCGTGACGGTCTATGGTGTGAAGACGGGCGACAAGTACGAATTCGCCGCCTTCCTGACGCCGGCTGAAAGCGTCGGCCACTCCATCGACCGAGCCTCCGCGAAATGAGCCTAACTCTCTTTCCGCCGAACCACGAAGCCGACGAAATTTACCATCAGCTCGGCCACGCCGCCGGGATGTTGGAAAAGGTCGGCGGTGAAGCCGCCGTCGTACACAAGCTGACCGGCCGCCTGTATTTCTCCCGCAGTGGCTGGCTGATGCTCAGCGTCCCCAACGCCGTCGGCCGCGGGTTCTTCGACGCCCTGAGCATCGTCGGTGCCGAGCTGCCCCTGAACTCGTCGGGACAGTACAACGCCCACATCTCCGTGATGTCGCCCGACGAGGTCGAGAAGCTCGGCGGCGGCGACAAGATCACCGAACGTGGGCACGACTTCCACTACACGACCGGCCCCGTGAAGGAAGTCGCGCCGGGGACCTGGGAAGGCGTCAGCAAGGTCTGGTACGTCACCGTCGAGAGCCCCGAGCTGCGGAATCTCCGCAAAAGCTACGGCCTCGAACCGTACTACAATGGGCACGATTTCCACATCACGTTCGCGATCAAGCGGACGGGCGTCGAGCGGAACAACGACGTCTCGAAGGTCACCTCCCATTTTGACGTCGAGCAGGGCCGTGAACGTAGCCTGACGTCGATGAAGGCCGCGATGGACCTGACGTGTCAGGATGCCGCGATCGCCGCCTATACGGAGAAGCTGGCCGCCGAACAGAGCCGGCTGGCCGAGGCTCTGGAAGAAGCCCGCCGCGACACCAACACGAACCCGACGGAAGCCCAGAAAAGCTCCGGCAATTATGCCAAGGGTCGGGTCACGATGCACGGTTTGCCGCTGTCGCTGGAGAACCCGAAAGGTTCGACCCGCCGCGGTGTCGACAAGAACGGCAAGCCGTGGCAGACCGAGATGAAAGACGACTACGGGTACATCCGCCGGACCCACAGCGAAGCCGACGGCGATCACGTCGACGTGTTCATCGGCCCGGACCTCGACAGCTACATGGTTTACGTCGTCGATCAGGAAGATCCGGAGACCGGCAAGTTCGACGAGCACAAATGCGTGCTTGGTTGCCGTACCAAAGCCTTGGCAGAACAGGTATATCGACGCAATTACAGCTCCGATTGGAAGGGTTTTGCCGGCATCAAATCGATGCATCTGAACGCTTTCAAAGAATGGCTTGAAGCTGGGGACACGGGTCGACGTGTCGCATCATGACGATCTTGGACGATATCGCCGTTGCCGGAGATTTGGCCGCGTGGGAAGAAGTCCCGCGCAAGGTCGCGTTCATCGTCCGTAAACACGACAACACCGTGCAGGCGATCCGGAAGCTGATGGGCAAGATGCCCAAGACCGACCGCGATCCGGTCCAGGTCTACTGGCAGCCGAAAAACAGCACGATTGCCCTCTCTTTTCCCGATGGTACCGACGAGCCGACGAAGAATCGCTGGCAGAACCGGCTGCGGACGCTGCCCGGCGTATCGGGCGTCGAGATGGATTACGAGTGGGTGCCGCAGGACGCCGTTCGCGTCAAAATGTCGTCGTTGCTGCACACAGTGGGCAACGTCTGGCAGGACGCCAACAAGGCAATCGGTGGCCCGAATCCGCTGACCAACGTCATCGCCGGCGGCTTGCTTGGCGGCGGCCTCGGCTATGCCGGCGGCACGCTCCTCGAACAGGTGCTGCCCGAGAGCTACTTCGAACGCGGTAAACTGCGGCGGCTGATGGGAATGATCGGTGCCGGCGCTCCGGCCGCCTACGGGCTCTGGAAGGGGACCGCCAACGCGCGGATCGACGGTAACGGCTTCCTGCAGGGAATGGTGACGTCCGACAACGCCCCGCTCAAGGCGGCCGCCGCAGAGCTGGCCGACGTTCCGCTCTGCGAAGAGTACGTGAAGGCGGCGTACGCATTCGGTCAGCTTGCCCAGGGCGGCATGGCCGAGACCAAAAGCATTCCGGTCGACGCCTTCAATCAGGCTGTCTGGACCGATGTCCGCAACGGCTACACTGCCGCGCGAAATCCTTACGGTACGAAAAGTCCGTGGGGCGACGACACGCAAACGCTGCACACGCCGCCGGCCGTCGGTGCCGCTACGACGGCGATCATG
The DNA here is from genome assembly GCA_964635875.1 of uncultured Aquaspirillum sp. Lineage (GTDB taxonomy): Bacteria > Pseudomonadota > Gammaproteobacteria > Burkholderiales > Aquaspirillaceae > CAZWRK01. The sequence continues at coordinate 18,586 of CAZWRK010000001.1, read as the reverse complement.
GCGGGGATCGACGCCCAGCAGGGTAGTTCCGGCTGGGTCAGCCCCGGCGACATCGTTCGCGGCTTGGCCGGCGCCGGCGTCGGACTTGTTACTGCTAACATCGCCGGGAAGGCTCTCGGTGCTCTGGCCGGACTCAAGCCCGAAGCCCAGCAGACCTTACAACAGGCGGGCACCTTCGGCGGTATGCTCATGGCGATCGTGCCGCCGCTATTCGGTCGGTGATCTGTTGCAACCGGCAAAGGGCCGGGCTACATTGCCCGAGTCATTTTTTGCAGGGAGGCAAATATCATGGCCGAAGTCGAAACCGTCGCCGTCGAAGACGAAGTCGTCACCGTACCCGTGAAATCCGGGTTCCTCACGTCCGAATTCTGGACAACGGCCGGCGCCATCCTCGCCAACGTATTGGTCGTGATGGTGGCCCTGGGGCGCATGTCGCCCGAGCAGGCCGACCAAATCAACACGGCCCTCGGTCAGCTCGTCACCACGGTGCCGATCGTCATTGCCAACCTGCTCGTGATCTGGCGGTACATCGCCAGCCGTACGGCAGTCAAGCAGACGGCCTTCCAGACCGGTATCGAGCGAATGTCGCTACGGCTGCGGCAAAGTGAGTTGCGTCTCAAGATGCTCGAAGCCTCCGCGGCTAGTCCGCTGGTCGCCTCGGCGCTTTCCAAACAACCCGGATAACCCATGGCCCAAGACATCCTCGCCGTCATGCGTGATCGTGCGATCGCGCGTATCGCCAATGCCCGCAACGCCAAGCCGGAAGACGTCAAAGTCGATCCGGCTCTGTTGCTGGCCATCTTCTCCGCCGTGCTGCAGCTGTTGGCACAGTGCAAGAAGAAAGACAAAGACGTCAACCTGCAGTTGGCGATCCAGAAACCGACGATGCTGCAGCAGCTCTCGCTGCGGCAGGCGATCATCAAGGAACTCGGCAGCCGGAAGGAATTCCGCAAGAACGCCTCCGAGATTATGCAGGCTCTGATCGAAGTCGGTGCCGGCGCCACGCCCGAAGAAATCAACACGCTCCTCAAGCAAGCCGGGCTGACGCAGTAGCCGAACCGGAGGTTCCATGACGAAGCACACGCACGTGCTCAACAACGCTGAAATCCTTCAGCGGTTGTGGGAACTCGGCTACTTCTACGACAAATCCTTCGCCCAGGTCAAAGACCTGTCCGGGCGGGCTCTCGAACGCGCCGTGAAAGCGTACCAACGCTTCTGCGGCCTCGATCCGAGCGGGCATGTCGACGAGCGGACGGCCAATCTGATGAGCCGCCGGCGGTGCGGTCTGCCCGACATGCAGCTGCGTGACGACACGCTCTGCAAGTGGCCGATGAACCGCATCGCCTACTTCAGCGAGCTGACACTCCCAGGCCTTTCGGTCGAACAGGTCACGACGGCCTACGACATCGCCTGCCAGCAGTGGTCGGCGGTTTGCGGCGTCGAGCTGATCCGCGCGAAAAGCTACCGTTCGGCCAATATCCACGCCCGCTCCGGCGTCGGCGGTAAGAACGGCCTCGACAGCCGCGGCGGTACGTTGGCATGGTCCGATACACCCTGCGACGTGCGGCACAACAGCCGCATCAAGCAGATGTACGACGAGGCGGAAGACTGGTCGTTCAATATGCTCGTCGCCGTGGCCTGCCACGAGGTCGGACACGCGTTGGGGCTCCCGCACTTGCCCAAGGGCAATCTGATGGGGGCCTACTTCGATCCGAACGTGACGACGCCGCAGAAGGGCGACATCCGCGAGATTGTTTTGCGTTACGGGAAGGCCAAGAAACTGGTCAACCGAGCGTCGCGTAAAAGCGCCGCCGTGGCGCCGGCGTTCGACGTCGGTGGCACGATCTACATCAATGGGCAGCCGTTCGTGCTGGTCCCGAAAACCTAGTTATTAGGAACAAGACCCATGCCTCCGAAATCGCAGAATCCGCTCGTCACCATCATCATCTCGTTGGCGACGGTCGTCTCCGTCATCGCCGGACTTCGCGTGCTGCCGACCCCGTCGCCGAATCCGCCGGCCGTGGTCGTACCGGCCGAGCCGAAGGTCGTCGCACTGCCGATCGAAAACGGTGAGCTGAAGGGACCGAACATTCCGGTCACCGTCGGTTCGCGTTGCGCTTTGTCGATTCCCGACGACGTCGAAGGTCCGCTCTGGGCCGTCGTACCGCCGAAGCTCGACACCGGGCTCTACGACAAAGACCACACGCTGCAGCTGAGCACTAGCGACGTCGGCAACTACACCGTGCTCGTCTCGGGCATCCGCGGCGGCAAGTCGGTGCAGTGGCAAGTGACGTTCGACATCACGGAAAAGAATCCAGCTCCGCCGAAACCGGCCCCGACGCCGACGCCCGCTCCGACACCTGCACCGACGCCGACACCGACGCCGACGCCCACACCGACCGTACCGGTGACCCCGGTCACGCCGCCGCTCGTCGTACCGGCGCCGTCCGTAACGCTGCAGGCCGCGGTGGCTCCGATCAAGTCGCTGATGTCGGCCGTCGATCCGGCGAAGGCTGCCGTGATGGCTCAGATGTGGGCCGACCTTGCGGGCGAATTGACCACTGCCGGCGCAACGACGGTGACGTCGCTCAAGGGTGATATCACTGCGTTTATGAATGCTGCCGGCCGCCGCGCGGGTCTCGCGGGCGTCGCACCGGGTTTTAGCGCGGCACTTGAGCAGGCGTACGTCGCTGCTCTGGGTGCTGCAGACGTCAGCGTGGAAGCCGGCAAGGCGGCCGACTTCGCGAATGCCGTTGCCTGGGCCTGTCTGAACAAGTAAACCGGTCCGCATAAAGAACATGCCACGGAGGGCAGGACATGGATCGTCCTATCAGCGCGGTGATTCCGCGCGAGTTCAAGTTTTGGGAAGGTGACCGCGAGCTCAGCCCCGACGAGCTGATCGCTCAATACGATGCGGGCGCGGCCGGCGTCTGGAAAGACCCGGAAGCGACCGCGGAGTTTGAGACGCTCATCGTCGGCTCGGGCGGCGAGCTCGACGGCGGGCAGGTTTGCTCCGACAACGGTCTTGCCGGGGCGGGTGAAGGTCGCCTCGTCATCCCGTTCGTGTTCGTGCTGCAGCTCCTGCCGGGCTGCTGGCCCGGTGCTGCGCAACAGCGCGGTGACTGCGTTTCGCACAGCACCAAGAACGCGGCCCTGCTCACGCTCTGCTGCGACGTCGTGTCCGGCAAGCCGGACGAAGAAACCGGCCATATCGAAGGGTTGCCCGAGATCGACCCGGTCGGCGTCACGCAGGGCGCGCTCTCGACCGAGGCCATCTATTGGTACCGCGGTTACAACGGCGACGGCTGGTCGTGCGAAGCCGCGGCCACGGTCGCCATCAAGAAATCCGCCCTGTGGCCGCGTCGCGATTATCCCGAACTCGGGATCAATCTGACCCGTTACAGCGGCAGCTTGGCCGGCAAATACGGGCGTTCCGCTCCGCCGTCCGAAATCACCACATTCGGGCAGAAGCACCTGATCCGCACTGCCACGCGGATCAGCACGTTCGAGCAAGTCCGTGACATGCTGGCCAACGGCTACGGCATCACGACCTGCGGCGGCGAAGGCTTCTCCAGCGTCCGCGACGAAAACGGCGTCAGCCGTCGTAAAGGTAGCTGGTCTCACGCTTTAGCGTTCATCGGTGCCGACGATCGTCCGGAGATCATCAAGCTCTACGGCGAGCCGCTCGTGCTCGTGCTGAACAGCTGGGGCAAGTGGAACAGCGGTCCGCGTCGCATCTACGGCACGCAGATCGACATCCCCGAAGGCTCCTTCTGGGCACGTTGGTCCGACGTTCGTCGTCGCAGCATGTTGGCCTTCAGCGGCGCCAACGGCTGGCCGACCAAGAAACTGCCGCCGTTCGATCTGATCTTCGGCTAAGCGGGTGGAACATGAAGAAGCTCATCGCGATCGTATTGGCGTTTGCCGTACTCGCGCCGGTTGCGGCGACGGCTGGGGAATTCTCCAACCTCGCCGCAGGCATCCTGGCGATGCGTCGGCACCGCCGGCAGAACGTGACGCCGGTCAAACCGCCGCAGCCGGTTTCTGACATCTGCGAGAACTGCAACGGCCGCGGTAAGGTCGGCGACGGGACGATCATGGTCACCTGCCAGGAATGCGGCGGGTCGGGCAAGAAGAAGTCCGGCAGCGGTGGTCCGCCCGACGATCCGGTGCCACCGGCGCCGGAGCCGAAGGTGATCATCATCTATCGCGACGAACAGCCGGCGGAACCGCCGGCTGATCCACCCCCGCCCGCGAAGCCCCAGGCTCCGCCGGGTTGTCGCGTAAATGCCGACGGGACGATCACGTGTCCGCAACGTGCGGCGGCTCCGCCGCAGCGATTGTTTAGGCGTTGGCGGTAGCTTTGCGCTGGCCGACGGCCCCACGCCCCGTTATGATCGGTGCGGCTTTCAGGGACGAATGATAGCTCGCACGGAGGCATAGCATGTCGGCCAAACTCGCGTTCATCGCCGGTAAGACTTTCACTTACCAGGATCTCAAGTTCTATGCGATGAACGGGCAAATCTGTCTGCACGATGAGGAAGACGGCGATTTCCGCGTTCTGACGTGCGCCGAATTCAAGGCCCGCGCGGACGCTCTCAACGAAGAAGCTCGCCAGCTCAAGTCTTCCTCCAAGCGGTCCGACTACGAGCGTCGGCTGCTCCTGTTCCGTGTCGTCGAAGCCATGGGTGCTTGCATTGCCGAAGCCAAGAACCAGGGAGATCACGATGATCCCATGGTGTCGGCGTGGTTCCGTCGCCATCGTCCGTGGGCGCGCGGCCGCGTGTCGATGTCCGGCGCCCTCAACTTCGAAACCAAGCGTCCGGGGGCTCTGCCTCGCGGTCGCCGCGCGGCGCCGACCGTGCGTCCGGACCGTACCTCGGCTCTGCCCGGTGCCCGAAAGAAACTGATTTTGCTGTAAGGGAGTGAGCATGGACGCTCGCCAAACTTTCAAATTCGGCTTCCTGCAGAAATGCGCGCAGCTGGGTCTGCATCCGTCCGAGATCGAGACGGCCCTCGATCAGCTCCTCACCAAGGAAGCCTTCGGCGACACCTTGGGGAAGCTGATCGACACGGCCGCCGGCGTCGGCGGGATCGGACTCGCTGCGGGCGGCATTCTCGGCGCCGGCACGGGCTATCTGCTCGGCAACGCGACGGAACAACCCCTCGACACCGACGAGGTGAAGAAGCGGGAGCTGATCACCGTGCTGCAGCAGTACGCCGCCCAGGCGAAGCGTAACGCGGCTCGCACCCAGTATCGTCAACCCGCACCGATCAAACCCCCGTCGTTGTTCTAATGAGCGTCAGCCTGCACCAGTTCTTCCACGAGAAAGAAACGTCCGACGGCGAGCCGATCATTTGGCCCGGTGTGAATGGTCTGCCGTTTATCGGCAAAGAGGTGCCTGACCTCGTCGGAGATCAGGCCGACAACCTGCCTGTCCGACTGAAGTTTGGGTCCGGTCTGTTCAAGATGTGGGAGGCCGATCAAAAGGCTCGGTACGACGACATCTGCAATCACATCGCCAGCGGCGTTTACATGCGAAAGAAGGAGCTGGAACGCTGGGTCGATCAAGGTATTGAAATCTGGTTGGAATGGTACGAAATGTACAACGAAGCTCCGCGAGGTCCCGGCAATGCTCTCCACGCTCCGCGTTAAATTGGCCCTGTCCGAAGCCGAACTCGCTCCGCAGCGCGCCGAGATTTTCCGTCGACTGCTCAGCCTCGGTCTAGCCGCGGGCGGCATCGGCGCCGCCGGCCGCACGCTCGTCGACGTGCTCTCGCCGCCGGCCGCTATCCGGATGCCGTTTGTTTCGCCCGGTCCGTCGCCGCTGGAAGTCCCGGTGCCGACGACTCCCGAACCGCAGCAGAAGCGGCAACGCGTGCTCAAGCTGGCCCACGAGTTGGCCAAGCAAAGCGACTGGGCCGCCGAGCTCGGCAAGAAGTGGCCGCACCTTGTCGCCAAGTTACCGATCATCGGCCCCGGGCTCAACACGCTCGAGGCGGCCGCCACACACGCGGGTAATGCGTGGTGGACTGCGCCGGCTTCCGTCGCCACCGGAGCGGCCGGCCTTGCCGGCGGCTACGGCTTGGCCAACTTCCTGCTCAACCGCCAACGCAAGAACCGTGTCGACGACGAGCTGACGCGGGCCAAGAAGCTCTACCAAGAAGCCCTGCTGGCCGAGGGAACCAAACAAGCCGGCGAAGGCGATCCGATCAACGCCAAGCTCGACCAAGTTTTCGACGAACTCGAAAAACGGGCCAACCTCTACGCCTCGTCGTGGAATCCGGTCACGTGGCTTGGCGTCGGCGGCGATCTCGGCAACAGCGTGATGGGTGCCTACATTACGGCCCTCGGCGCGTTGACCGGCGGCGCCGGCTATGCCGGTTACCGCTGGGCCAAGAGTCGCAGCCCCGCGGCGTTGGCCGAGAAGGCGATGAAAGAACGCGGCCGCCGGCTGTGGCAAACCTCCTCGCAGCCGATCGAAGCCGTGCCGGTCCAGGTCCCCGCCCAGGAGAACGCCTCCGCCGCGTAATCCACAATGCCGAGCGTGCTTGACCCGACACCGACGCCCGCAGCGCCGAGCACGAACTTCCGTGCCTTCGGTGACGTGCCTGCGATGCGCAAGCAGCTGTTCGACAACGTCCACAAGTCGCTCAGTGAATTCCAGCCGATCTCCAATAATCGCCACACGTTAGAGCTGGGCGACGTGCAGTACGTCGGCCCCGAGTCGTTCTCGCGGAAGCAGTGGAAAGACGCCGTCATGTCGGGCGGCAGCCTGACCCGGAAGATCCGCGGGACGTGGCGACTCAAAGACAATGCCACCGGCAACGTCATCTCGGAACGACCGATGACGCTCGCCAACATTCCGTATCCGATGGACGACGGTACGTTCATCGATCGCGGCAACGCTTACGGCATCGCCCACCAGCTGCGGCTGTCGTCGGGCAGCTATGCTCGTCGCAAGCAGAACGAAGAGCTGGAAGCCCACATCAACGTGCTCCCCGGCAAGGGTCGTACGCATCGCATCTTCCTCGAACCGAAGACGGGCGTGTTCAAGGTCAACGTCGGCCAAGCCAACGTGCCGCTCTATCCGCTGCTCCGTGCGATGGGCGTCACCGACCAGCAGCTGAATCAAGCCTGGGGAACCGAACTGGCGGCCGGCAACGCCATGAAGAACGACCCGCAGGCGATCCGGAAGCTGTACGGGCACGTCGCCAAACAAGTACCGAACGCTGACGCTCCGACAATGACGTCGGCCGTCGTCGAAGCCTTCCGCTCGATGCAGCTCGATCCGACCGTCACCAAGCACACCCTCGGCGGCGATTACCGCGACGCGGGGCCGGAGACGATCTTGGCCGTCACGAAGAAGCTCCTGGCGATCAACCGCAAGGAAGCCGAACCGGACGACCGCGATCACTTGGCATACCAGCGGATCATCGGTCCCGAAGACACGATCGCCGAACGCTTGAAGAAGGCCCGCCAAGACATCAACAAGGCTCTCTGGAAAGCCTCGGCCCGCGGCAACCTCGAAAACATGTCGCCGGCAATCTTTGACAAGGCCGTCCGCTCGGCGTTGATCGGCAGCGGTCTGGGCTCGCCGCTGGAAGAAATCAATCCGCTGGAAATCTTCGATCAGCAAAGCCGCGTCACCCGCATGGGCGAAGGCGGTATCGGCAGTATGGACGCTGTGCCGGCGGAATCGCGGAGCGTACAACCGAGCCACTTCGGCTTTATCGACTTCCTGCGGACGCCGGAAAGCGGCCGCGCGGGCGTCGATCTGCGGCTGGCCCGTAGTGCCATGAAGGGCTCCGACGGTTTGCTCTACACCAAGGTCCGCGACCTGAAGACGGGCCAAGAAGTCTACAAGAGCTCGCAGGACCTCGCCGACGCTCCGCTGGTGTTCCCCGGCGAGTTGAACAGCAACGAGCCGATGGTCGGGGCGCTGGTCCGCGGCAAACTCAGCTATGTTCCGCGCGAAGAGGCGATGTACGAGCTCCCGCACATGGAGAATTCGTTCTCGCCGTTGGCCAACCTGATCCCGCTGAAAAGCATGGTCAAGGGTCAGCGTGCCGTGATGGCCGCGCGGATGGTGACGCAGGCTCTCCCGTTGGTCGATGCGGAGGCTCCCCATGTCCAAAGCGCGGTGCCGGAACAAAACGATCGCTCGTTCGAGGAAGAGTACGCCCGTCACGTCGGGGCTATTCATGCAGCTTCTCCCGGTCGTGTTGTTAGCGTTGCGCCCGACAGCGTCGTCGTTCAGTACCAGGACGGCACCAAGCAGACCCACGAGCTGCACGAACATACGCCCTACAATCGCAAAACCTTTATTCACCAAACGCCGGTCGTACGGCCCGGAGACGTGGTCCAAGCCGGCCAACTACTGGCCCGCTCGAACTTCACGAACGCACAAGGCGCGACGGCGGTGGGAAGGAACCTCCGGGTCGGGTACCTCCCGTTCCGCGGCCTGAACTTCGAAGATGCCGTGGTGATCTCCGAGTCGGCCAAGCGGAAGCTCTCCAGCGAACACGCCTACCAGCACGATCTCGAATTCGACAACAAGACGAAGAAGGGCAAGCGGGCGTTTCAGGCCATGTTCCCGGGAACGTACGATCGCAAGACGTTGGAGAACTTCACCGACGACGGCGTCATCAAGCCGGGCACGGTCGTCCATTACGGCGATCCGCTGATCTTGGCGGCCAAAGAACGCGAACGGACATACGGGCAGGTGCATCGCGGCCGCGGCCCCAACTTCACCGACGCTTCGGTGACCTGGAATCACCACGCCCCGGGCACGGTCACCAGCATCAACGTCAACGACAAGGGTGCCAACGTCTTCGTCCGCGCGACGGCCGAGATGGAAGTCGGCGATAAGCTCTCGGGTCGCTACGGCGACAAGGGTGTCGTGGCCGACATCATTCCCGACGACGAGATGCCGACCGACGCCAAGGGCAACCCGCTGGAAGTGCTCGTCAGCCCGCTCGGTCTGATCTCCCGCGTCAACAGTGCCCAAATGATCGAAGGGGCTCTCGGCAAGGTTGCCGCGCTCACGGGTAAGCCGTACAAGATGCGGGACTTCGACACCACGCAGGACGCCCTGTCGTTCGCGGAAGCCGAGCTCCGCAAGCACGGCCTGACCGACCTGGAAGACGTCGTCGACCAGGAAACCGGCCGCAAGATCAACAATGTGTTCGTCGGCAACCGCTTCTTCATGAAGCTGCACCACACTTCGGAATCGAAGGGTCAGGGTCGCAGCATCGGCGGTTACACGATGGACGGCGCCCCCGCGAAGGGCGGCGAAGCCGGCGCCAAGCGCAACGGCATGCTCAATCTCAATGCGTACTTGTCCCACGGCGCCGGCAAGGTGGTCCACGATTTTAAGATGGTCCGCGGCCAAGCCAATCCGGAGTCGTGGGCGCAATACATGGCCGGCTTCCCGATGCCGGTGCCGAAGATCCCGAAAGCCTACGAGAAGTTCATCAACATGCTGCGGGCGGCCGGGATCAACCCGGTCCGCGAAGGTACGCGAACCCAGCTGATGGCGATGACCGACGCGAAGGTCGACGAGCTGGCCGGCGATCGGGAGCTGCAGAACGCCGAAACCGTCGATTGGAAGTCCGGACTTCGACCGAAGAAGGGCGGGCTGTTCGATGAATCCTTGACGGGCGGACACGACGGCAAACGCTGGGCGAAGATCACGCTCAGTCAACCGCTCCCGAATCCGATCATGGAAGAGCCGATCCGCCGCGTGCTGGGTCTGACGAAGAACCAGCTCCGCGACATCATCGCCGGCAAGGAAAAGATCGGGCAGATGACGGGTCCGGCAGCGATCGCGGCGGCCCTCAAGAACATCAACGTCGAACGCGAGCTGAATGAAGCCCGCGAAATCTTCAAGAGCGCCAAGGGTGCCAAGCTCGACGACGCCGTTCGCAAGATCGGCTTCCTCAAGCGGGCCGAACGGCTCGGCATGCACCCGAGCGATTGGATGATGACGAAGGTTCCCGTGCTGCCGCCGGCATTCCGTCCGGTGGCTACGATGGGCGCGAAGAAGCTGCCGCTCGTGGCCGACGCCAACTATCTCTACAAAGAACTCTTCGATGCCAACCAACTCATCAAAGAGCTGGACGGCAAGATCGACGGGCTCGGCGAGGAGCATCTGACGGCATACGACGCGTTGAAGGCCGTGACCGGGCTCGGAGCGCCATCACATCCGAAGAACGTCGAGCGGGGCGTGACCGGCATCCTCAAGAAAATCTTCGGATCGAGCCCGAAGTTCGGCATGGTGCAGCGGCAGTTATTAGGAACAACGACCGACTTGGTCGGCCGAGCCGTCATTACGCCCAACCCCAACTTCGACATGGACACCGTCGGCATTCCCGAGGCTAAGGCCTGGGACGTGTACCGGCCGTTCGTCGTGCGGAATCTGGTTCGCCGCGGCATGGGTCGGCTGGAAGCGGCCGACATCGTCGAGAAGCAGACGCCGATTGCCCGCGAAGCCCTGCTCACCGAAATGAAGGCTCGGCCGGTCATCATCGACCGCGCGCCGGTGCTGCACCGTTACGGCGTCATGGCGTTCTACCCGCAGCTGGTCAAAGGCAACACGATGCAGCTTAGCCCGCTGGTCGTCGGCGGCTTCGGCGCCGACTTCGACGGCGATGCTATGCAGTACCACGTGCCGACGACCGACGAAGCGGCCCAAGAGGCTGCCGAGAAGATGCTACCAAGCAAAAACCTGTTCTCGGCAGCGACATTCAAAGTTCACTACGTTCCGACCCAGGACTATACCAGCGGCCTGTACGAAGCCTCCGCGCGCATGAACAAAGGCGTCAAACCGGCCGTATTCGCCCGGGTTGCCGACGCAATTCGCGCCTATGCGGCCGGCGAGCTCAAGGTCGACCACCCGGTCCGCATCCTAGAGGCCTGACCTTTCGTGGGTTAGGCGTCTCAGGTAAAAATTCACGCAGCCACGGAGGGCATTTATGGCAGGTATCAACCCGACGCTGTTCAATCTCGTACAGGGACGTCTCCAAAAGCAGGCGTTCACCCCGGCGCCGGGAGCTGCTCCGGCGCCTGGCGGTATGCCCGGTGCCGCACCGACACCGACCCCAGATCAATTCGGGGCCGCCGCTGCACCTCCGCCGGGCGATCCGAGCGCTACGGCTCCGGCCGCCGGCGCCCCGCCGGTCGACCCGGCCGCCGCGGCTGCTCCGCCGCCGGCGCAACCTTCGGCCGCCCCGGGCATGTCGCCCGGCGCCCCGATGCCGGGCGCTATGCCGGGTATGCCGGGTGCTGCGGCTCCGCAGAAGATCAAGCCCGAACAAATGATGCAGATGATCGACTTCCGGCTGTACAACATGCAGCAGTTGATCACGGCGATGGCCAACCACCTCGGCATCTCGATCCCGAACGACGCCCTGATCCTGCCCCCGGGCTCGACGGCCGCGCCGCCGGCCGAAACGGCGTTGCCGGGCGGCGAAATGGACCCCGGTACGACCGGTGCTGCGGGCGGCGGACAAGCTCCGGGCCAAAGTGCTATCAAGCCGATCGAAGCCATGCAGGGTGCCGCACCGGTCGACCCGGCTGCGGCCGGCGGGGCTCCGAAGACGGCGGCTGCCGAAGTCGGCGGCGAGCTGGGTGCCCTGTTTGCCCAGTGGGACGCCGACGCCGAAGTCGAAGCGGCTCCGGCCTTTATCGGCCATCCGGTTGCCGCACCGGAGACCGTCCGCAACAAGGCGGCCGCGTTGGCAGCCTTGTTCCACAGCGCGGCCGCGGGAGACACCAGTGCGAATCGAGCTGCATAACGCCCTACAGCATCCGCAAATCATAAAGGCAACCCGGGTCGTCATTTATGACGATTTGGGGAATGCCGTCGTGATCGCGGGCGAGCACGGGCCGCGGACGATTCTGACGGCCAAAAGCACCGACGGCGACTTCAAGGAAACGCTTCACGCATTGGGGTTGGATAAGTCGGTGATCGTACCGGTCGTGACCGACCTCGAACCGCACATCCAAATATGACATGGCGATCCGCGGCTTACAGGACGATCGACACACTCGCCGACGCGCAGCCGGTATCTGCGTGCGTTGTGGTAAATGTCCGGCAACAGGTGGTCGGACTGATTGCGACGAGTGTAATGCCGTAGCCAACCAGCGAAGTCGGCGATACATGCAACGTATTCGCCAGTCACGCGATCCGGCAACGTGCTCGAACTGTCTAAAACCTACCGATCGCCCAGGTGGTAGCTGTTCGACGTGCCTAGAAGCTATGCGTCGCCGCAGCGAAGATCGCCGGCGAGAGCGACGCGATGCCGGGCTGTGTTATCGCTGCGCATCGCCGTTGACTGCCGGCATGGTGAAAACCAGCGAGCTTGTGAAATTTCAGCAGTGTGGAGACTGTTTCTTCAAACATACGTCGAAGCTGCACACCGGTAGTGTAGGTATTTGGGAAGCCTTACGAGATATCTTCCTGGCTCAGGATTGTCGTTGTGCTTATACCGGCGAACTATTGATCCCGGGCGATAATGCCTCACTGGACCACAAACAACCGGTTTCGCGGGGCGGCGACGATACGCCCGAAAACCTGCAGTGGGTAACAAAAACGGTCAACGACTGTAAACGTAATCTGACGCACGACGAGTTCATCCAATTCTGCCGGCGGGTAACACAATGGCAGTCTTAAATTCGACCGTCGGCCAAATTATGATCAATGAGGCTCTGCCTCCTGATCTGCGCGACTACAATCGCGTGTTGAACAAAACCGGTGTCAAAGCCCTGCTGCAGGAAGTCGCCGAGAAGTATCCGGACCGGTACCGCGAGATCAGCAAACGGCTGCTTGATATCGGTCGCCACGCCGCCTACACGTCCGGCGGACATTCGTTCGGCCTCAAGGCTTTGCGGCCGGCCCTCAGCGGCAAAATCATCCGCGACGAACTTCGCAGCCGCGTCCGCAAGATTCTCGCGCGACGTCTTCCGGAAGAACAACGCAACAAAGTGCTCGTCGACACGATCGGCGAGTACAGCGAGCAGTTGCGTAAAGCGGTCGAAGACGAGAGCAAGCTCGAACAGAATCCGCTCGCCCTGCAGCTGATGGGTGCCGGTCGCGGCAACCCGGCGTCGCTCAATAGCATCCGCGGGGCCGATCTGCTCTACGCCGACCACCGCGGCGACGCGATCCCGATCCCCGTGCTGCGGAATTACAGCGAAGGTCTGACGCCGATCGAGTACATGGCCGGCGCCTTCGGTGCCCGCAAAGGCATTCTGGACCTGAAGAACGCCACGGCCGACGCCGGCTTCTTCTCGAAGCAGCTCACGCAGATGACCCATCGGCTGCTCGTGACGGCCGACGATGACGACGAACCGTACGACGAGAAGTCGCCGCGCGGCTACCCGGTCAGCACGGACGACAACGATAGCGAAGGCGGTCTGCTCGCCCATCCGATCGGCGGCTACGCCCGTAATACGCAGCTGACGCCCAAAATCCTGAAAGACCTGAAACAGCGAGGAATCGACGAGATTCTCGTCCGTTCGCCGATCGTCGGCGGTCCGCTCGACGGCGGCGTCTACGGTCGTGACGTCGGCCGCCGCGAACGCGGCATGATTGCTCCCGAAGGCGACTGGGTCGGCATCGCGGCCGCCAACGCCATCGGTGAGCCAGTTACCCAGGGTTCGATCGGCTCCAAGCACACGGGCGGCGTCGCCTCGGCGTCCGGCGGCGCCGTCGGCGGCTTTCCGGCGATCAACAACCTCGTCCAGTCGCCCGAGCACTACCCGGGCGGAGCGACGCACTCCGAACTCGACGGCCGCGTGCAGAGCGTCGCCAAGGCTCCGCAAGGCGGCTTCTACATCACCGTCGGCGGCAAGCAGCACTATTCGACGAGCGAGCCGACGGTCAAACGCGGTGACGTGGTCGAAGCCGGTGACGTGTTGTCGCAAGGCATCCCGATCCCGGCCGAAGTCGTCAAATACAAGGGGATCGGCGAAGGTCGGCGGTACTTCATCGACGCCTTCCGCAATACGCTCAAGGCCAGCAATATCCCGGGAAATCGCCGCAATATCGAGCTGATTGCCCGCGGGCTCATCAATCACGTACGGCTCGACGACGAGCTGGGCGACTGGGCGCCGGGCGACATCGTTCCGTACCAGACGCTCGAACGTCAGTGGCAGCCGCGCGAAGGTGCGACCGCCCTCAATCCGTCGGCCGCCGTCGGACAGTACCTCGAGCAACCGGTGCTGCATTACAGCGTCGGCACGAAGATCGGTCAGAAGGCTGCGGCCCAAATGGCGAAACACGGGATTACCACGGTGCAGGCCCACCGCCAAGCGCCGCCGTTTTCGCCGGTCATGATCCGCGCGATGGCGAGCATCGGCGAAGATCCCGACCCGTTCACGCGGTTCCTCGGTTCGTACCAGGAACGCAGTCTGACGAAAGCTGTCCATCGCGGCGACGTCTCCGACACGGCCGGCACTTCGTACGTGCCCGCGTTGATGGAGGGTCAGTCGTTCGGCGATACCGATTTGACGAAGGGTTGGCAGAGCTAGCAAGGGATGGTCTGGAGTCGCCGATGGGTAGCGGATAGAGTTAGCCCGAAATGAAGTGACCCCGAGCGGTTGGCGCCGCCCGGGGTCGTGACAACAACCTTTCTAGGAGGTCGAGTCGTGGGGAAGTCTACAAGTAGGTTGGCAGTTTATCAACGAGAACGAGTTAAGCGGCTGATAGCGGATGGTCTTTGCATCCAGTGCGGCGATGTACCACCGGAATCCGGTAAACGTCGCTGTAAGGGTTGCGGCGATAAGTACCGAAAGCTGCAACGGGATGCGTACAAACGACGAACTGGCGACCGCCGAAAAGCAGAACAATGTGCCCGTTGTGGTCAGCCATCGAAGCAGTGGAATTGTGACAACTGTTCGAAGATAGTTCGCAAGTCGCAAAGGGTTGTCGAGAAAAACAAGCGGAAAGCTCGAATAGCTGCGGGTCTCTGTGCAATGTGCGGAAAACCTGCAAGGTCGGGTTTGAAATGCTGCCGTAAGTGCGCAGCTGCTAATAAGAGAGTGAGGCAGAAGAGTCATAAACGCGATCGTGACGCGGCGTTTGCAGCCTACGGTGGTCCGGTTTGCAAATGCTGCGGCGAAACCACGATCGAGTTTTTGCAGATTGATCACATCGCTGGTGATGGTGCCAAGCATCGCCGTGACGATCCGTCGGCTTGGCGAATTTACTCGTGGTTGCGGCGGCACGGTTATCCGGCTGGGTTCCGCGTACTGTGCGTAAATTGCAACTGGTCGCGCGGTCGTTACGGTTACTGTCCGCATGAACGACATGGAGGTCGTCAAGATGGCAACGAAGCAAATGAGCGAGATCGAATACTGGGAACGGCAATGCCAGTCGCACTCCCGCGCTCAGACTAAGATTGCCGGTTTCGGCGACACGGCCGGTAACGACATCCAATTCGAGCAAGCCTTCTCAAATCTTTCCCACGCCGCGCTTCGTCAAAACGCGCCTGGCCTAATGGACTACGAGGTCGGCTTCCAGCTCGTCGACAAGAACGAAGACTCGACGAAGGCGGTAGGCCTCTTCGCATTTAAGGTCGGCGGGCAGTGGCTTTACGCTCCCGTGTTCTTCCTCAACGGCCGCTTGAAGGGCACGGAACTCCTGTACCTGAAGAACCAGGACATGTTCGTGCCGCTCTCCGAAAAGTGGCTGAACTACCTGCTCAACCGTAAGCCCGACATCCTCGGCGACGGCGTCACCCGCAACTCGGGCGAGCTCGGCGTCATGTACCCCGATCTCCGCGCGCTGCAATACTCGCCGGCCACGAAGTACGGCTCGAACCAGCCGGAAAATCCGACGCTGAAGGAAATGATCGACGCCGTCATGCCGGTCATGGCCGCGACGGCGCTGCTCGACGTCGGCGGTACGCTCAAGAAGTTCGCCCAAGAGCTCAATTTGCCGTCGTTCCTCAAGCAGGCCTCGTTCCCGATGGTCGGGGCGTTCGTGAAGCTCTGCCAAGAGCTGCCCGAATTCGGCAAGTGGTTCGACGACACGTACGGACTCGACACCGCCCGCGAGGCGATCAAGACCGCCGCGCGCCGTCCGACGAAGGGCATTTTCACGCAGAAACAGGCCTCCAAACCGATCCGCGGCTCCATCATCAAGGAAGCCGACGAGAACCCGGTCAACAAGGGCACGCTGAAGGTCATCACCCGCGGCGTTACCGACGCGCAGCCGCCGGAAGGCCTGTCGGACGAAGAGCAAGAGAAGCTCTTCAAAGACAAAATCCTGATCAAAGACGAACGGGACGACGAAGACGTTTCGATCCCGTACAGCGTCAACGTCTCGCAAAGCCTCCAGAATCCGACGGAAAGCGGTCTCTACGACGTGCTGGTCAAGCCGCACGAATTCGAGAAGTGCTTCGTCGCCGTGCATGCGTTGAGCGCCAACGGACGCTCGGACTTCGCGACGGTGATCCGCCCCGGCGACGACGCCAACTGGGTCAACATCCCGGCGTCGCAGGTCTGGGTCGGCAATCAGTACGACCCGCAAGAATTCAAGGAATGGTGGGAAAGCCTGTCCGAACCGGACACGCTCTCGGACGACGGTGCGACCTACGTGCTGATCGGCCCCAGCGGCGACTCGACGCTCCCCTTCCAAACGCGGCACGCCTACGGCTCTGCCGACGGCGAAGGCAACGCGTACGAAATCTCGATGGAAGATTACTGCAGCTTCGGCAAGCGGTACGGTCAGCGTCTGTACCCCAACGACGATACCCCGAACTACGAACCGTGGCGGGACGGCGTACGGGTACATCTCAAGGGCAAGCGGGGCATCAAGTTCCGCTCGGTCCGCGGCGACATCTACGTGCCGGAGGGTTTCCGCATCCTCAAGGTCAAGAAGTCGTGGCGGGAAGGCCACAAGAACGACACCGACCATTGCTGCGCGCCGGCACCGATGCAAGGCGGTTCGGACCCGTCGCCGCTGCGTCCGGGCGACATGGTCGACAGCCAGCTCGCGTTGCTGAAGAACAAGTACGGCCCCAAGGCCGGCGAAGACAAGACGGCGTCCGCGCGGCTGACCTTGGCGACCGTCAAGGAAGCCCAGGCCTTCTTCCTCGGCAAGACGGCCGGGCTGACGATCAGCACCGATAGCCACGACATCTACATCAACGGCAACCGCATGGGCGCCATGGATGCGTTGGTGCATCTGGTCCGCGATCACGCCCTGCGCGAAAAGGTCGCTCGTGACATGTTGAAGCGGGCCGCGCGGCGTAAAGTCGCGTGCCGGCTGCAGTATCCGGCCTACGTCAAAGCCGCCAATCCGATCGGCCCCTACATGGCCGGGCAAGGCGGGCTCGCGCCGGCGGTCCCCGACCCGGCCACCAGCTCCGACAGCTTCCTCGGCGGTAGCGCACCCATTCAGATGCGGCAGGAAGAAAAACTGCCTGTCCAGGACCTGTCGGGACAAAACACCGATCCGAACATCTACAACCCGAGCCGACCGATCCAAGGCGGACTCGGCCCGCGTGAGATGCAGACGATCCAGCAAAGCATGCAGTCCGGCCAGCAGGAAGTCATCGACTCCACTGTTATTAGCAACATGCTGAAGACGGTGAACGACGACGAAATGATCGACAAGTACATGGGTCCGCTACTTCGCGGGCTCGACGCACTCTGTCGCATCCTGTTCTTCTTCTACTGGCACGGCGAAGAGTTCGCCGACCGCTTCGGCAAACAAGACCTGCCGGAGCTTGAAGACGGCCTCCGTAACGCCATCGACCAAGTCGGCGACGTGGCCATCTTCGTCCGGAAACAAAGCGTCGATCCGTTCCCCAGCGAAGGCGAGATGGACCTGAGTCTCGATTCGCCGACCGCGGCTTAGGAGGCTAGCCTGTGTCGACTCCGTACAGCAAGTATTTCGATTGCACCGTTGACGATCCGGCAACGCCGCAAGTCTTCGAACTGCGATTTCCGGCGCGCGGTACGCTCAAATTCTGGGCGATCAAATTGTTGAACGGCGACGCTACCACGGCCGAGGTGTCCATTTTCACCTCGGAAGCGGCGGCTATCGCCAACGACATCACACAGCGCGTGCTAAACAAGTCGGCATCAGTGCCGTGGGCCGAAGTCGTTGCGGTCGATTATACGAATCGCGAGGGTACGCCAAGTAACCCTGTCCGCAAACTCTGGGCGCGAATTGATCCGAACGGCACCGGCGAACAGGAGTTCCGTCTCGAACTCACCACGCATTTGCCCTCGTATTTCTAGGTTTGCCTCGTGCTGCATTGCCTTTGGAATAATCCGCTCCGGTCGCCGGCGTGGCCGTGGCTGCGAGCCGTCAGCATCGTCAGCGACGGCGCGCCCAACGTCTCGGCCAACGTCGACAGCCGTGCGGGTTGCCGCCGGGTACGGCCGCTGCTGCCGTTTCTGCGGGCCTTACAGTCGGTTTCCAGCGATCGCCAGAAGATCGAACTCATGTCAGAGAACCCGACGTTGTTCTGGGCACACTCGATTTACGCCCAGCCTGACGCCCCGGCCAAGTGGCTGATCGAAGCCCGGCTGCTGGCCCGTGAGGCCGATATGGAGATTGCCGCGCGG